>PWLR01000136.1 GCA_003558435.1 Nitriliruptoraceae bacterium
CACATGGATCACGTCCGGGCGGATCTCGGCGAGGTAGCGCCGGGTCCGGACCGCGGACCGGACGCCGGGGCCGATCGGGGCGACCGAACCGTTGAACGGCACCCGCAGGCTGCCGCCGGTCCCGGCGTAGCCGCCGAAGGGTCCGCGCCCGTCGCCGGGCGCCACGATCACGACCTCGTCACCTGCCGCCCGCAAGGCAGCGGCCAGACTCGCGACGTGGGATTGCACACCCCCCGGGACGCCGAGGTCGTAGGGCGAGACCAGCGCGACCCTCATGTCGGGTCCCCGTCGCCGGTGGTCGGGTCCCCGTCGCCGGTGGCCGCGCCCCCGGCGCGGTGCCGGTCGTGGTCGGCACGCGCGAGGGCTCGCCAGTCCCGGCCGCGCCGCCAGGCCTCGACCACGGGATGCTCCGGCTCCCGGTCCACCAACCAGTTCCGCGAGAACACGTGCCACTGCTCGGGGAACCGTGCGATCAGCGCTTCGAGGTCGCGCGCGATGGCCTGCGTGCCGTCGTAGAGCGAGAGTTCCGCCACCTCCAACGGCGCACCGACCACGCCGTGGAAACCGTCCCCGGAGGTCAGGAACGCCCCGACCGACACGGGACGTCCCGTGCGGCGCGCCAGGGCGGCACTGCCCGGCGGCAGCCGACAGGGTTCGCCGAAGAACTCGACGATGGGCCCCTTGCGGGTCAGGTCACGATCCGCCAGCAGCGTCGCCAGCGCTCCCTCGCCGACGATGCGCCGCTCGAGTTGATCCAGCATGTCGCCGCCCTTGACCAACGGGATCACGTCGATGCCGGCGGTGCGACGCAACCGCACGAACCGGTCGAACAGACGTCTCGGCTCGACCACCTCGGCGACCACCACCATCCCCCACTGACGCTGCGAGGTGAAGAAGGCCCCGACGTCCCAGGAGCCGAGGTGGCCGGTGGCGAACACGCCGCCGCGGCCACTGTCACGGAACGCATCGACGTGGTGCAGGCCCTCCGCGGTCGACGCTGCGACCACCGCGGCACCGTCCATGGTGTGCAACCGGAAGCTGTCGAGCCAGTAGCGGGCATAGGACACGTAGGCGTCGCGGACCAGGTCGGTCAGCTCCCGCTCCCCGGCGTCCGGAACGACCCGGGCGAGGTTCGCCCGGACCTGGCCTCGCTGCTGCTCGGAGGCGAAGCGGTACCAGGCCCGGCCCAGGGTCGCCGGCGCCCGACGCGCGACCCGTTCCGGCAGGTGCGCGGCCAGGTCCCAGGCCGCCCGGTACTGCCAGTACACCGCGCGCTGACGGAAGGTCTCCGGCGGCGGGGGCGGCAGCTCGTCGAGCGATGCCGACGGTCTCACGTACCGCGACCACGCCGGTTGCTGAACCGCCCCGGCCCGATGGGCACCGCGCCGTCGCGGGCCTGTCGCTGGCGGCCGTCGGGAGATGGTCCCGTGGTCTGCCCGGCGCCTGCCGCCGACGAACCCCGGGGCGCCGGGGGATCCTCACCCTCATGTCCACCGTTGCCGGCGTGCCGAGCCTCCGCGGCCCCGTCGAAGTTGCGTTCGCCGTAGAACCGTCGGGCGCCGGCCTTGAACGCCCGGCTCCAGGTGCGGTCCTGCATGGCGAGCGCGAGCAGCTCGTCGGGCACGTCGCGGTCGATCTGGCACCAGACGTGGTGGATGCGCTGGATGATGGTGACCGTGGCGCCGATCGCCAACAACCACAGGACCGGCTCGAAGAGCCAGCGGTGGAAGATGAGACCGATCACCAGCAGGATGGCCCGCTCGGCCCGCTCCATCACCCCGACGGAGCAGTCCAGGTCGATCGCCTCGGCCTTCGCACGCACGTAGCTGGTCACCTGCGCGGTGACGAGCGCGACCAGGGCCAGCAGGAACATCCTCGGCTGGTCCCGCACGAGGTAGGCGACCCCGACCAGGATGACCCCGTCGGAGATCCGGTCGCTCACCGAGTCGTAGAAGCCGCCGAACGGCGTCGACTTGCCGGTGGCCCGGGCCACGGCACCGTCGAAGGTGTCCATCGCGCCGCCGAGCACCAGCAGCCACCCGCCGAGCACGAGCTCGCCCGTCGCCACGAGGTAGGCCGCGGCGCCGGTCAGCACCAGACCGAGGGTGGTGAGCACGTTCGGGGTCACCCGCGTGACGGCCAGGGCGCGACCGATCGGGCCGGTGACGGCCTCGACGTACTGGGGGAAATGTGAGCTGAGCGCCACCACGACCTCGATCGCTGCTGCATCATCGCTGCGTCGGCGGTCCAAGCTACCAACGGCTGACCTGCGCCCATCGCGGCAACGGACCGACGCCTGGCCGGGGAGCATGTCCGGACGGGCTGGAGTGCGACCGATCGGTCGATCCCCGGAGCCTACACCGGGCAGATCGCGAGAACATCCGGCCAGCCGTCAACCGAAGCCCGGCGCCAGCTCGTCGTACATCTCCTCCAGCGCCCGGGGCAGCACCCGCGCCGCCCCGATCACGGAGATGAAGTTGGTGTCGCCCGACCACCTGGGGACCGCGTGGAGATGGAGGTGTTCGGCGATGCCCGCCCCGCCGGCCTTGCCGAGGTTCATGCCGAGGTTGATGCCCTGGCAGTGGACCCGCTCCTTGAGCACCCGCACCGACCGCCGTCCGAGTTCGAACAACTCGTGCGCCACCTCGTCGTCCAACGCCTCCAGATCCGGCTCGTGGGTGTAGGGCACCACCATCAGGTGGCCCGGGTTGTAGGGGTAGGCGTTGAAGATGACGAAGGCGTGTTCGCCCCGGTGCAGGATCAGCGATCGGCGGTCCTCGGCCGGGTCCCTGGCGGGGATGACACAGAACGGGCACCCGACGACCGGATCGGCACCGCCGATGTAACCGAAGCGCCACGGCGCCCACAACCGCTGGAGCGCGTCGCCCGGGACACCGACCTGGTCGCTTCGGATGTCGCGGGACGACTCCCCTACATGCTCCCGGTCGTGTTCGTCGGGCGGCGACGCCATCAGGCGTCCTCGAGGTGGGTCCGGCGCTCGGCGATCTCCGCGACCACCTCGGTGACGAAGTCCTCGAGCGCCACGTCCTTGCGCTGGTCGCCGCGGTAGGGCCTCACCGCCACGGTGCGCGCCTCGGCCTCACTGCCCCCCACCACCAGGGTGTGGGGCACCTTGGAGGTCTGCGCGGAGCGGATCTTGGCCCCGAGGGTGTCGTCGGAGGCGTCGACCTCGACGCGGACCTGCTGGGCGCGCAGCGCCGTGGCGACCTCGTCGGCGTAGGCCAGGAAGTCGGCGGCCACCGGCACCACCCGCACCTGCTCGGGGGCCAACCAGGTCGGGAAGGCGCCGTTGAACGACTCGACCATCACCGCGAAGAACCGTTCGATCGACCCGAACAGGGCGCGGTGCACCATGTAGGGCCGGTGCTTGTCGCCGTCGGCCCCGATGTAGGAGATGTCGAACCGCTCCGGCAGGTTGAAGTCGATCTGCACGGTGGTCAGCTGCCATTCGCGGCCGATCGCATCCTTGGCGTGGATGTCGATCTTGGGGCCGTAGAAGGCCCCCTCCCCCGGATCGAGTTCGTAGGGCAGGCCCGTGCGCTCGACCGCGTCGACCAGCGCCTGCTCGGCGGCCGCCCAGCCCTCGTCGTTGCCCGCCATCGACTTCTCCGGGCGGGTGGAGATCGCGACCCGGGACGGCTCACCCAGCCCGAAGGTGCGGTAGAGGTCGCGGGCGAACTCGACGCAGTCCGCGACCTCGTCGACGACCTGGTCGTCGCGGCAGAAGATGTGTGAGTCGTCCTGGGTGAACCCGCGCGCCCGCAGCATCCCGTTGACCACCCCGGACCGCTCGTAGCGGTAGACGGTCCCGAGCTCCGAGATGCGCACCGGCAACTCGCGGTACGAACGGGTGCGGGAGGTGAACGCCAGGATGTGGAACGGACAGTTCATGGGCTTGAGCCGGTAGGCCGCGGCGCCGTCGTCGAGGTCCATCCCCGGGTACATCAGCTCGCCGTAGTTCTCGAGGTGCCCGGAGATCCGCCACAGGTCTTCCTTGGCGATGTGCGGGGTGTAGACGGGCTGGTAGCCGCGCGCGAGGGTCTCGTGACGGATCCAGTCCTCCATCTGCTGGCGCACGATCGCGCCGGCGGGAAGGAAGATCGACAGACCCGGACCGAGCTCGTCGGGTGAGGTGGTGAGCTCCAACTCACGGCCGAGCTTGCGATGATCGCGCTTCTTGGCCTCCTCGAGCATCTCGAGGTGGGCGGTCAACGCCTTCTTCGACTCCCAGGCGGTCCCGTAGATGCGCTGGAGCATCGGCTGGTCCTCGCGCCCGCGCCAGTACGCGCCCGCGGAACGCAGCAACTTGAACGCGGGGATCCGGTCCACGGAGGGGACGTGCGGGCCGCGGCACAGGTCCGACCAGGCCACCTCGCCGTCCACCCGCACGTTGCGGTAGACGGTGAAGGTCGGACCGTCGGGCGCGTCGAGCCCCTCCTCGTCCTCGGCCGTCGGACCCCCGACGTCCACGGAACTGACGATGGTGCCGGCATCCACCAGCTCGATGATCTCGACCTTGTAGGGCTGCTCGGCGAACTCCTCGAGGGCGTCCTCGCGCGCGACGACCTCACGCACGAAGCGCTGCTTCTCCCGGGCGAGTTCGACCATCCGGGCCTCGATCGCCTCGAGGTCCTCGGGGGTGAACGGCCGAGCGACGTCGAAGTCGTAGTAGAAGCCGTCCTCGATGGGTGGCCCGATCGCCCACTTGGCACCCGGGAACAGATCGGTCACGGCCTGGGCCATCAGGTGCGCGGTGGAGTGACGCAGGATGGCTCGCCCCTCCTCGCTGGCCGCTTCGACCACACCGAGGTCGATCGGCGCCTCGGTGGTCGGGAGGGGACGGTCGAGGTCCCACACGTGGGGTTCGCCGCCGTCGGTGCGGACCGTGGCCGCGACGATCTGTCCGCGGATGGCTTCCAACGCCTTGAGGGCCTGAACGGCGGTGGTGCCCGGCTCGAGCTGCTCGGTGGACTCGCCGGACCGTACGGTTAAGGATCGGTTCACGAAGATCACTCCTGGATGTCGCGCGGAGCGTAGTGCTCGCGGGCGAGTCGCTCCCCTCGGGCCTCGCCGAGCGGCGACCGTCAGGTCGTCGAGGTCCGCCCGGCGCGAGGCGTTCGCGTTCGTCCGGGCGTCACGCGGTGGCCGGCGTCCGCGCTGAACGCGAGACCGGAACGGCAGCAACCAGAGGTGACCATCGGCCCACGTTGCCAGGTACCGGCGCGTCGGGCAAGCCCCGCCGGTCACGACTGCTGGTGGGCTGCTGGTGGGGCTGCTGGTGGGCTCTACCCTGTCGGGACCTGCCGTTCCCCCGTCCGGAGCCACCGAGCACGTGACCGACCCACGTTCCCGTCGGGGCGTTCCCGACCGTCTGCTGCTGCCGCCCCCGCCTCGTGAACCCCACCTGGCCGAACGCTGGCAGCGCGCCGGCTTCGACCAGCGACGCCGTTGGGCACGCCTCGGTGGGACCGATCCCGCCGAGCTGCCCGACGACGACGCGGAGATGGTCGTCGGGCTCGCCCGCGCCCGGCTCGCGACCTCCTGGCGGCTGCTGGCCGCGGCGCCGCTGCTCGGTTGGCTGGTGTTCATGACCGTCTGGGGCTTCGGCCGCTCCACCTACCCGGAGTCGGTGCGGGCCTGGTTGCTGGCCGGGGCGGCGCTGGGGGCGATCGTCTGGACGGCCGCCGCGGTCCACGCGGCCGGGCGCCTGAGGCGCGCCCGGGCGATCGCCGCCCGGCGAGCCGGGCCGTCGAGCTAGGACCGGCCGGCCGGGGGTGCTCGCCGCGGCACCTCGTACCCTGCAGGGTCGCCGTCGAGGAGCGATCAGCTGAAGGGCTCACACGCACACGACGCCGACGATGCCGAGGGCCCGGGTCGGCGTGGGACCGACCCTGAGGGTCCAGGGGGTCCAGGCACCGAACCGCCTTCGAACTGGCGGCGGTCCTGGCCGATCGCGTTCATGGTCGTCGCTCTGCTGGCCCTGACGTTCGCCACGTTCGTCTCCCCGCCCCCGGCGGAGGAGGTCGGCTTCACCCGGTTCGTGGAGCTCGCCGAGGACGGGAACGTCGAACGCATCACCATCGACGAGGACGGTCGGGTCACTGGCGAGCTGGTCGACGGCACACCGTTCGAGACGGTGGTGCCGACGGCACTGGCACAGGAAGAGCTGCTCGAGACCCTGCTCGAGCAGGACGTGGCCATCGATGCGCAGCCACCGGCGGCGGGCTGGGTCACCGCGCTGATCTCGATCCTGCCGTTCCTGTTGATCATCGGCCTGATCGTCTTCTTCGTACGCCGCGCCGCCGGTGGTCAGATGTCGCAGCTCCAGGGGGTCGGCAAGAGCAAGGCCCAGGTGATCGACGAGGAGCGCCCGGACACCACCTTCGACGACGTCGCCGGTTACGAGGCGGTCCGCGAGGAGGTGCGCGAGATCATCGACTACCTGCGCGAACCGGAACGCTTCCAGCGCGCCGGCGCCCGCGGTCCCGGAGGCATCCTGCTGCTCGGACCCGCCGGCACGGGCAAGACGCTGATGGCCCGGGCGATCGCCGGGGAGGCCGACGTGACGTTCCTGTCCGCCTCCGGCTCCGAGTTCGTCGAGATGCTCGTGGGCGTCGGCGCCTCACGCGTCCGTGACCTGTTCGAGAAAGCACGGGAGAAGCAGCCCTCCATCATCTTCATCGACGAACTCGACTCGGTCGGCCGCAAACGCGGTGGTCAGACCACCATCGGCTCCAACAACGAACAGGAACAGACGCTCAACCAGCTGCTCAAGGAGCTCGACGGGTTCGATCCCCGCGAGGGCATCGTCATCATCGCGGCGACCAACCGCCCCGAGATGCTCGACGACGCGCTGCTGCGTCCCGGCCGCTTCGATCGCCAGGTCGAGGTGCCACTGCCGACCCAGAAGGACCGGGTCGCCATCCTGGGGGTCCACGTACGGGGCAAGCCGGTCGACCCGGACCTCGACCTCGAGACCATCGCCCGGGGCACGCCGGGCTTCAGCGGCGCGCAGCTCGAGAACCTCGTCAACGAGGCCGCCATCACTGCGGTCCGTGACGACCGGACGCGGATCACCCAGGAGGACTTCGAGGAGGCGCGCGACCGGATCATCATCGGCAAACGTCAGAGTTCGGACCTGATGCGCGACGAGGAACGTCGACGTGTGGCGGTCCACGAGGCCGGGCACGCGCTGATCGCCGCGGTCGCCGAACATGCCGACCCGGTGGCGAAGGTCACCATCTTGCCCGCGCAACGGGCGCTCGGGACCACCGAACAGCTGCCGCTCGAGGAACGGCGCCTGGCCTCGGAGGGCTACCTCAACGACACCCTGGCGGTCCGGCTCGGCGGGCGGGTCGCCGAGCGGGTGGTGCTCGACGAGCTGTCCTCCGGCGCGGCCAACGACCTCGCGGGTGCCACCGAGCTGGCGACCCGGATGGTGCGGGAGTTCGGGCTGTCGCCCGAGATGGGTCCGGTCGGCTACTCCGCCGAGGACGAGCCCGGTGGCGTTCCCGGGCTCCACGGACGTCCCTACGCTGAGGACACACAGACCACGATCGACAGCGAGGTCGCACGCATCCTGCGGGACGCCGAACAACGCGCGGAGGGCTTCATCAACGACCACCGCGAGGTGTTCGACCAGCTCGTCGAACGCCTGCTCGACGAGGAACTCGTCGACGGTGCCGACATCTACGAGCTTCTCGGCCGGCCCGTGCCGCGACCGTGACCGGGGCCGATCGGTGGTCCTGATCGTGATCGGCGTGTTGTTCGGTGTGCCGATCCTCTGGGCGGTCTCGGTCGGGGCGATGCGTGACGTGCGCCGTGCCCGGGAGATCGGTCCCCGGGCAGGCTGTCAGGCGTGGGTCACGGTCCCCGGCCTGTCCGGTCGCCGCTACCGCTGCTGCGAACCCAGGTACGCCGGAGGTCCGTGGTGCCGCCTCCACGCGGTGGCCGACACCCGCGGGACCCTGGAGCGCGATCCGGACGCGAGGCTGATCGACGAGCCCGCAGCGGTCGGTCACGCCGTTCGCCAGGCACGGATCGGGATCCCCTTGGCGGTGGTGAGCGTGGTGGGGACCCTGGGACTGCTCTTCTGGGCGGTGCAGCGCAGCCTGTGACCCGAGCGACACCGGCGGCATCCGCGTCGCCGTGTGTCCTGAGCGCGGCCTGCGAAGCTCCCGACACGACGAGAGCCGGCTTCCGCGTGCTGCGGAAACCGGCCCTGGCCTGCGGTGTTGCGATGGTGGGCACGGGAGGTATCGAACCTCCGACCTCTGCCGTGTGAAGGCAGCGCTCTCCCACTGAGCTACGTGCCCGGGCGAACGGCCGAACCGTACCCGCAGGCTCACCCCGGAGCCAACCGGGGAGCCCGCCGAGGCCCATCTGGGACCGGGCCGGACGGATCGTCACCAGATCCGTGCACACCGGCGAGGCTTGTGGTTCCATCGCCCCACCAGAGAAGGGAGGTGGTCCGTTGAGTAGTAGCCATTGTTTCGGGACCCTGGAGGTGCCCGGCAGCTAGTTGCCGGCGCTGGATCGCTCTAGCGAATCCAAGCCGGGTACCGCCCAAGGCATCGGTCGGGAACTCGTCCCGCTCGACGCTCCGGACCGCGACACCCGTCGCGACCGGCACGCGGTGCCAGAGGTTCCATCCAGCAACGCATGAGGCGCGGCCCGTGGCCGCGCCTCTTGCGCGTCTCCGGGCCTCCCCCATGGACCCATGGACCTCCTTGCACGCAGATCCCGGGTCGTGAACGGAGCATGGATTCTCGGCACCGTTTGCGTGGATGCCACACACCTGGGAGGCTGCCGTCACCTGCGGCTGCGGAGGCCGAGTGGCTGACCAACATCACCGGCGCCGGAAGCTGCCCCCGGCGCTGCGAGCCGTGCTCGTGGGCGTGCTGCTGTATCTGTTCCTCGTCGGGGTCGGGCTGCTCGAGAACGGCATCGCCGCCCTCGGCGAGGGCTTCCAGGCGGGCCTGCTCGAACAGGTGTCGAACCCCCTGTCGGGCCTGTTCGCCGGGATCCTCGCCACGGTGCTCGTCCAGTCGTCGTCGGTGTCGACGGCCACGATCGTCGGCCTCGTCGGGGCGGGCACCCTGTCGGTCGAGTTCGCCGTGCCCATGATCATGGGCGCCAACATCGGAACCACGGTCACCAACACCCTCGCCGCGCTCGGCAACGTGCGCCGCTCCGAGGAGTTCCGCCGCGGGTTCGCCGGCGCCACCGTGCACGACGTGTTCAACGTGATGGCCGTGATCGTCCTGCTGCCCCTGGAGTTGGCGTTCGGACTGTTGAGCCGACCGGCCATCGCCCTGTCCGGGGTGTTGCGCGGCGGCGAGGTGGCCGCACCGGGGCAGAGCCCGATCCGGGCCGCGGTCAAGGCTCCGGTCGACGCGTTCAACGCCCTGATCGACCCCTCCGCTGCCGGCGGCGTGCTCATCGGCATCATCCTGCTCGGCACCGGGCTCGCCCTGATCTTCGTCGCGCTCGGAACCATCACCCGCAACATGCGGCTGCTCGTCGCCGGCAGCATGGAACGGGCCATGAACCGTCTGGTCGGACGCGGCGGGGGGGCCATGGGGATCCTGGTGGGGATCGGCGTCACCGTCGCCGTGCAGTCGTCGACCATCACCACCTCGATCCTCGTGCCGTTGGTCGCCGCCGGCATCCTGACGTTGCGCAACGCCTACCCCATCACGCTCGGCGCGAACGTCGGGACCACGATCACGGCCCTGTTGGCCTCCCTCGCCGTGGTACGACCCGAGGGCCTGACCATCGCCCTCGTGCACACCATGTTCAACCTGACGGCGCTCGCCCTGATCTACCCGGTCCCCGCGGTCCGCTACATCCCGGTGACGGTCGCTGAACGCTTGGCCGCAGCGGCGACCGAGCACCGGTCCCTCATCGTGGCGTATGTTGCGGGACTCTTCCTCGTGGTGCCGCTGCTCGGCATCTTCTTCCTCGACTAGGAGCGACGACGATGGCTTTCAGCTTCCTCAGGCGAGGCTCGGGCTCCGACGACCGGCTCGACCACATCGAGGCGACGATCCAGCAGATGCTGGCCGACGACCGCGAGGCGTTCGACCTCGCGATGTCGGCCCTGCTCGGCGACGTGGAAGCGAAGGCGGTCCGTAAGAAGGTCAAGGCGACCGACCTGCGCGTCAACGAGGGCGAACGGTCGATCCGACGCGACCTGGTCGTCCACGCGAGTGTGGTCGGATCGTTCGACAGCCCCGCACTGTTCGTCTACATGTCCATCGTGAAGGACATCGAACGCATCGGCGACTACGCCAAGAACCTGCTGGACCTCGCACGGGACGGGGCCGACCTCGGCGACCACCCCGACTGGCGTGCGCGCTGGCAGCAGGCCGCGGAGATGATCACGGCGACCGCGGAGGCGTTCGAGGCCCGCGACCTCGCTCAGGCCAAGGCGCTGATATCCGCAGGCGACGAGCTGCTCGACCGGTACGACGACGAGGTCTCGGAACTCGTCAAGCACGGTCACGGGCAGCCGGAGGCGGTCGCCCGTGCGCTGGCGCTTCGCTACCTCAAGCGGATCGTTGCGCACCTGACCAACGTGCTGTCGTCGATCGTGATGCCGCTCGACCGCATCGACTACTTCGACGAGGATCCCGAGGATCGCGAGGCCTGAGGTTCGGGCTGACCCCGGATCCGCGACACTCAGCGACCGAGCAGCGAACTCCTGAGAAGCACGTCGTCGCCCGGTCGATCTGCGGGTGCGCTCTCGCGGGTGACGATCAGTTCGCGTCCACCCGGATCGGCGACCGTGGTCGCGAACGCATCGTCCTCGAGCTGCTGCGGCCCGAGGAGGACCACGGCGGTGATGCCGTCCTCGACGTCCTCGACACCGAGGAACCACGCCACGAACACCTCGTCCGCGGCCGGCGGGTCGACACCCGCCAGGCTCAGCGCCACCTGCTCCCCGTCGGCGACCGCGAGCCCCGAGAGGCCCGAGGCCAGCTCCAGCTCCAGGGGCACGCCGTTGGCGAAGGCCTCCAGCGTGGCCCCCCGGTCCTCCGCGACGGCGAAGTAGCTCGCGGAGACCTCGCGCAGGTGGAGGTTCCAGAAGGCCATGGCGGCAGCGAGCACCACCACGACCACGGTCGCGACGGTGACGTGGCGCACCGTGATCCGCTGTCCACCGGTCGGGAACGGCTCCTGGCCCCGATCGACCCGGCGAGGGGTCTCGGTGCGGACCTGCGCACGGGCCAACTCGTCACGCTCGGCATCGGCGAGGTCCGCGGCGATGCCACGCAGTTCGGCCACGCGGGCACGACATCCGCGACAGCCGAGCAGGTGGGAACGGAACCTGGACGCGTCGGCGCCCGGCAGGTCGCCCAGCACATGGCCGACGACCAGCCGTTCGAAGTCTGCGTGCTCCTCTGTCATCGCCCGGAGCGTACGCCGTGACCGCGGGCGCGTCTGTGTCCGACCGGGTGCGTGGCACTGGCCGCGCACGACACCTCGCTCAGCAGGGTGATCCGGAGAGATACTGGCGCGGGTTGACGGCGGAACCGTTCACCCGGATCTCCAGGTGCAGATGCGGTCCCGTGGAGTTGCCGGTGCTCCCGACGTAGCCGATGGTCTGCCCGCGCGAGACCTGTGCACCCTGACCGACCGCGAAGCGGCTCTGATGGGCGTAGGCGGTCACGGCACCGCCGTGGTCGATGAGCGTCAGGTTGCCGTAGCCGCCCTGCCAGCCGGCGAAGATCACCCGGCCCGCCTTCGCGGCACCGATCGGGGTCCCCGTCGAGGCCCCCTGGTCGATCCCACGGTGGATGCGCCCCCAGCGTGGTCCGTACTCCGAGGTCACCGGCGCGCACATC
Organism: Nitriliruptoraceae bacterium; assembly: GCA_003558435.1. Taxonomy (GTDB): domain Bacteria; phylum Actinomycetota; class Nitriliruptoria; order Nitriliruptorales; family Nitriliruptoraceae; genus PWLR01. The sequence goes on from PWLR01000136.1 coordinate 11,871, forward strand.
GGCCAGGCGTAGCCGCCGGACGCCACGGCGCCACCACCCGACGAACCCCCGGGATCGCCACCCGAGGAGCCGCCGCTGGCCGACGGAGCCGCCACCGAAGCGGCGGCCCTGCGCTCCGCCTCGGCACGTTGTCGAGCCTGGTCCTGCTGCTGGGCGCGGATCAGCGCCTCCAGGCGCTCCTCCTCCACCTCGAGGTCGTCCTGTTGCTCGGCGAGTCGTTCGGTCCTGGCCTGCGCGTCGGCAGCCGCCAGGGCCCGGCTCGAACGCAACGCGTCGGCCTCCTGCCGGATCAACACCTGCTCGGCCAACCGGTCCTCGAGCTCGCGCTGCTCGGCCGCGAGTCGATCACGCTCGGCGGCGACCCCGATGCGGGCGGCCTCGAGCCGTTCCAGGTCGACCTGATCACCCTCCGTCAGACGCTCGAGCAGCACGGTGCGGGCGATGGCCTCGTCGGCATCACCGGAGGACAACAGGTGTTCGATGCTGAGTTCCGGCCCCTGCATGTACAGCCGTGCGATGCGACCCGCGAACGCGTCCTGGAGGACCTCGGCGTCGTGTTCGACCGTGGCCAGACGCCGTTCGGCGTCCCGCACCGAGGCGCGCTGCCGCTCGACCGCCGACGCGACGTCGTTGAGGATGCGCTCGATGTCAGCGAGCGCAGCCTCCGCAGCATCGAGCTCACCCTCGGCATCCCGTTGCCGGCCCTCCGCATCCTCGAGCTGCTCGCCGATCGCGGCGAGTTGCTCGCGTGCGGCCGAGAGCTGTTCGGCGTCGCCCTGTTGCGCCATCGCACGGTCGATCGGAGCGGACACCGCCAGACCCGACGCCATCGCGAGGGCGGCCACCACGCTCACCACGAGGCGCACCCGTCGGCCCCGGAACGGACCGGAGGCTGTGTGCGCGGGCGTGTTCCGGGCAGGAAGCAAAGCGGACCTGACGCATGACGGGAACTCGGATGACGACGGCGGCGGCCCCGGTGCGTGCCGGTCGCGGCGTCAGGGCGGTGCCGGGACGTGCCCTGTCCCGGACAGGCGAAGGATATCTCCATCGAGTTCACCTGGCCCACTCGTCGGCCCCTGTCCGATAGGACGGTTGCACGCCGCGTCGGTGAACGACGGTCCGAGAGTGCCTGCTTGCTACGCTCCACGGTCCGCCCGCTACCGCGGGCTCGCTTCCCGGGGGTCGTTGCGCACCATGAGCACACCATCGCCGACGTCTGCTGCGCCCTCCCGCTGGTCGTCGCTCCCTGCTGCTGCGCGTTACGGCATCCTCGGGCTCGGCATCCTCGTGCTGCTCTGCGCGGTGGCCATCGCGAGCCTGTGGTTCGTGCAACGCGACCGCGCCCTGCCCAACACCGAGCTCGCCGGCATCGCGGTCGGCAACATGACCGCCGACGAGATCCGCACCGCGGTGGCGCCGGTGGCGAAGGAGCGGGTCGCCGACGAGACGGTGTTCACCTTCGAGGGCGAGGAGTTCGTCCTGCTGCCGACCGACGTCGGGTACGAGGTCGATCTCGACGCCACCATCGCCGAAGCCATGGCTCGCGGGCGTCAGGGTCTTCCCGGGGACCTGGCCGTCAGGGTCCGCTCGTACCGCACCTCGGCCTCGTACCCGTTGCAGGAGCGGCCGGATCAGGGTGCGTTGGACGCCTGGATCACCGACCTCGCCGACCGCCTCGACCGTGACGAGATCCGGGGCGATGTCGAGATCGACCGCGACGATGCGAGCGTGTCGCTGATCTCCTCGCAAGGTCTGGTGGTCGTGGACCGGGAGGAGCTGCGGAGCATCGCACTCGACGCCCTGGTGGCACCCGGGGCCGAGGAACTGGTGATCCCCGCCGCGACCACGCAACCCCTGATCGCCGAGGCGGAACTCGTCGCGCTCCAGGAACGACTCGAACGGGCCTTCGAGGGTCCCTTCACCTTCCGTTCGGGCGACGAGGAACTCGTGCTCGAGCCGCGCGATCTGGCGCGCCTGGCCGAGGTCGTCGAGACCGAGGGTGGCGCGACCGGCACCACGCTGGAGATGCGCGTGACCAGCGAGAACGTCGAGGAGGTCATGGGCGAGGTCGCCCCGGGACGCTTCGACGTCGCCGCGCGCAACGCGACCTACAGCGCCAACCGGACCCCGCCCTCGGGTTTCGATGCCCAGTCAGACGGGACCTATCGGCCCGTCGAGGCATCGGTGTCCATCGAGGGCGGACGGCTCGGCGCTCGGTTCGATGCGGAGACGACCGCGACCCAGCTCACCGAACTGCTGCGCGAAGGTGCCCGCGAGGCCGGCATCCGACTCGAGGAGGTCGAGCCGGACCTCAGCCCGGAACGGGCCGAGCAGCTGCGACCCACCCACGCCATCGGCACGTTCACCACCTACTTCCAGGCCGGCGGGGTCCGCAACGAGAACATCGCCCTGCTGGCGGACACCGTCGACGGCACGCTCGTGATGCCCGGCGAGCAGTTCTCCATCAACGCGATCTCCGGCGAACGCACCTGCGAGAAGGGGTACCAGCCCGCCGGCACGATCGTCGGTGGCGAACTGGTCGATACCTGCGGCGGCGGCACCTCCCAGTTCGGGACCACCACGTTCAACGCGGCGTTCTTCGCGGGCGTGGCGCTCGACGACTGGCGGGCGCACTCCTGGTACATCAGTCGCTATCCGATGGGACGCGAGGCCACGCTCTCGTTCCCGGTGTTGGACGTCAAGTGGACCAACACCACCGATGGCGCGATCCTGGTCAAGACGGCCAACACCTCGACCTCGGTCACCGTCACCCTCTACGGCCAGCCGCTGGCGACGGCCGTGAGCGCCACCCACGGCTCGCCCACGGCCGAACGATCCTTCGAGACCGACGTGCGCACCACCTCGTCGCTGCGTCAGGGGCAGGAGAACGTCATCCAGGCCGGCGCCGTGGGGTTCACCGTCAGGGTCACGCGTGACGTCGAGCTGCGAGGCGGTGGTGAGGACTCCCGGACCATCACCACGGTGTACGTACCGCAGACCCGGATCGTTGAACGAGGGTCGCGTTCGCCGACGGCCCCGGAGCCCGACGAGGACGACGAGCAGGACGACGACTGACGCCCGCAGCCGTGCACGGCGCGACCGATCAGGACACGCGGCGGCGGCGCACTCCCGGCGGACGGCCCCAGATGCGGGGCACGTCGTCACCGGCGGTCGAGGTGTTGCGGGCCTCACCCCCGCCCCGGCCGGTCACGTCCGGAGACGACACGAGCACCGGCCCCGTGGGCACCGGCTCAGGGCTCGCCTCGGGCTCCGGGCTCGCCTCGGGGGCGACCGCTGACGCCCCCGGGGGGATGGCGGCCTGATCGTCCTCCGGCAGCAGCAGCAGCAACGGCCGACGCCACCGCCCCTGCGGTTCCGTGCTCCAGCCATCGAGCTGCGCGCGCACACGACGACCCGCATCCAGGCGGGGCGCGACCCGTGCGGCCACCCCCCGGTCGAGGTAGCCGATGCGCCACCGCGCCCCACTGCTGGGCGAGGCCCACACGGCCACCGCGAGCGGATCCGCCGGGTTGTCGGGCTCACGCGCGAGCTCGGCAGGGAGTCCGGCCACCGGCCCCTCGCCCCCCGGCGGGGGCGACGCGAACGCATACCCGCGCACCGGGGTGCGGAAGGCCCGGATCGGGATCATCGGGATCATGTTGCTCCGGTCGACGGCGGTGCTCATGGTGGTCGGCCTCATCTCGATCGTGTGTGGCTGGATGTGGTGGCTGTCTCGGTCATGAGCCGAGCATGCCACGCCCCTGTGACAGCCATCGCTCAACCGGAGACCGCATCGAGCTCCGCGGCGGCCACCGAACAACCGGGCCGCCGCAGGCAGGAGTAGCACCCCATCCCGGCCGCCAGCCGTAGCTCGTCCTCCGGAGCGTCGGGCGCCACCCCGTGGAGGCGGACCAACTGGGCGACCGTGTCCACCACCCGCCGGGCGATCGACTCGAGCACCTCCGGGCGCAGCTCCTCGGCCTCGGATCGTCCCTCCGTGACGTAGAACGTCGCCCATCGGAACGGTGGCCGGCCCTCGTGGAGGGTGAGCAACAACGCGTAGAAGCGCAGCTCCTGACGGTCGTGCTCGGCACGCGGCCGCCCGGTCTTGAGATCGACCAGCAAGCTCCGGGCGCGATCGTCGTCGCGGCGGCTCTCGATCACCAGGTCGGGTGCGCCGCGCAGCACCACCCGGCGTCCGGCGAGCGGGATCTCGACCGCGCGGTCGATGCGCAGGTGCACGGCCTCGGGTGGCAGCGGTGGCCAGACCTCGCGGAACGTCTCGACCAGGTCACCGACCTCGGCGCGCATCACGACGGCGTCCGCGGCAGGTAGGCGGTTGATCCACGCCGACCGCGAGCGCGGGTCCCCCGGTCGGCGGCTGGCGGCGTCGTGCCAGACCGCCGCGACGAGCTCGTCCGACGTGAGGGTGCGTGCCCCGGCCAGGTCGGCCGCGATGGCCTCGTGGGCCAGCACCCCGCGCACGTTCGCGGGCGTGTGCTCGAAGGGCGCGGGCGCGAGCTGCAGCCCGTCGCAGCTGAACCGGTCCAGGGTCGTCTTGGTGATCGACACCCGCCCGCCCCGGTGCTGCGCCGCGACGTCGGGCAGCTCCGGTCGCAGCTCGGCGAGACCGTTCTCGAGGATGCCGAGCAGGTCCCGGGCGAGCCCCGGGGGTACCTGCGGACGTGGCTGCCCCCAACCCAGCAATCCGTGCACGAGGCGGTCGCGGGCCGGGGTCGAGGTGTCGATGGGGGGCACGGGTCCGGGTCCTCGCTCCCGTTCGGGCGTGGGCGGCGTCACAGGGCGGCGAGTTCCTCGAGCTCCGCATCCGGGAGATCGGCGGAGATGAACACGCCACCGTCCGCCTCCAGCACGGGCACCCCACCGATCCCGGCCCGGCGTCGCGTCACCATCTGACCACGCAGCACCCGCCGTGCGACGCGGTCCTCCAGTTGCCCCCCGACCGCGGCGCGGTCGAGTCCGGCGTCGACCGCCAGTTCCACCAGAGCCCCGGGATCGGACAGATCGAGGTCCGACGCCCAGTAGCCGTGCAACGCGCTCCACCGCCAGGAAGCACCGAGCCCGACGCGGTCCGCCAACTCCCCCACCAGATGCGCCGACAACGTCGGCGGGCGTCGCGAGGGCCGCCGCATGGGCAATCCGAGCTCGAGGGCCCGCTCGTGGTACCGGCCGAGTTCGTCGAGCTGATCGAGGGTCGGGGGCACCGCGACGTCCAACCCCAGGGCATCGAGTCCGAGGAAGCGGATGTCGTGCCCCACGTCCGCCAGGCGCTGAAGGCGTAGCAACGCGACCGCCGATGCCGGCGACGGGTAGTCGAAGTGGAGGGTCAGCATGGGCGGAGCCTAACCCCGGCGATCTCCACGGTCCGGGGATGGGGGGCGGTTACCCGGACGCTCGCTGGGAGGTCTTCACAGAGCTCGATAGAGCTCGAGGTAGCGATCGGTGATCGGCGAGAGCCGATAGGTGGTCCATGCGTGGTCGTAGCCACGCGTGGAGAGCTCCCGCCATCGATCGTCATCGGTGAGCAGTCGGTCCATCGCGGCAGTGATGGCGTCCGGCGAGGTGACGTCGGTCAACTGTCCCGCGATGCCGTGGTCCAACACCCAGGGCACCGCGCCGCTCTCGACTCCTCCGATCACGGGAGTCCCCTGCGACATCGCCTCGATGAGCGTCATCCCGAAGGATTCTTCTAGAGAGGGGTGGACCAACAGGTCCGATTCAGCCAACGCCTTCATAGTTTCTGGATAGGGCAGCGGGCCACGGAAGCTCACGGCTTCGTCGAGGCCCCGAGCCTCTGCCCAGTGGTGTGCAGGACCGCCGACTTCATGACCACCACCGATGAGGCAGAGCTGGGCCGTGGGATGCTGCTCGCGAAGTTGCGCGAATGCCCGGATCAGGGTTTCGCAGTTCTTGCGTGCGTCGAAGCCCGAGTTCACCGAGACCAGCACCGGACCGTCCGGACGTCGCCGTCGGATCCGTTTGTCGAACCAGTGATCCGCGAGCCCATTGGGAACGATCGTCGCCTGACGCCCCCAGCGTGCTGCGGCCTGGGCGATGTACGGTGAAACGGTCGAGAAGTGGCGACCACGTGCCAGGGTCGCGGCGTTCATCCCCACCCGGACCGCACGGTAGGCGTCGCGATGGAACCCGAAGATGGTCGGGGCCCAGTCGTGGAGGGTCACCAACGTGGGCAAACCGCTGCGCAACGCACCGAGCGCGTACTCGTACGACCAATGGGCGTGGACAACGTCCGGTAGTTCGCGCAGCAGCGTTCGCGTCACGGCTCGGCGCTCGTCGCGGAAGCCGTCCCGTGCCCGACCCCGGTCCCGGAAAGGGGCGATGTGGAGGCGCAGGTTCGGGCCCGTGATGAGTACCTCGTCGGTCACGTCCCGGCTGAGCGTGGTGACCACCAGCCGATGCCCTCGGGTGAGCAGCTCGTTGGCCAGGACGGTGACGGGCACACCGCCGAGACCTCTCGGCAGCTCGCGTGGTGGACCGTCGATGTGGTCACGCAACGCTTCGACGGTGATCGGGCCGGCGAGCGCGACGGTTCCGAGGTCGGCAACCGCCGAGCCCCTCTCACGCAGGTCATGAGTGTCGAGAGCCACGGGGACGGCTCCAGGCGGTCCAGGAAGAACCTCGGGATCCGGTTCGCGGTGACGGGTTGGGTCGCTGGGCACACGCGCTCCATATGGCGCTCTCGGGGACCATGTGACCTGGACCCGGCCGGGTGGTTCCGGAGCCGGCCGGCAGCCCTGGGCGCCGAGGAATCGACAGCATCGAGACCCTCGCCGAGGTGCCAAAGCTGTAGGCAATGGGTCCGACCCGGTCCTCGCCACCGTCCGAAGGGGAGAACCTCGGAAAACGCAGGTTCACGCCGTGCCACGAACCGTCTTGTCGACAGCCGTTTCGTTCGAAAGCGCCCAGCCAGTGGTTCGTCGCTTCAGTTCCCTGCCTGTACGCCGTTGGGCGTAGATGGCGGCTGGTATGGCCAATCATGTGAAGGTTCTGGACGTCTCCGAGGAGGACCGTCAGGTCCTGGTTTCCCGCGTTCAGGCACGGACGGTTTCGGTGCGAGACCGCGAGCATGCACGGATCGTGCTGCTGGCAGCCAAGGGCCTGCCAGCCGTGCAGATCGGCGCAGAAGTGGGCTGTTCACGCCCAACGGTGACGTTATGGCGCAACCGCTATGCCGAGCACGGCATCGATGGTCTGGGTGATGCGCCACGCTCCGGCGCACCACCGAAGCTGTCTCAGCAGCGCACCGACGAGATCCTCGCGGTCGACAACCGGAAAGCCGCTTCCGAAACGGACCACTAGCGGCGCTCAGGGATCTTGTGGGCGGAGCCTAACCGTCGGAACCCGCGCCTCCCGGTCCACCTCCCGACGCTTCGGGCTCGTCCCGGCCCGTGGCGATCGGGCGCGACGGCTCGGCGCTCCACACCGACCACGACCCGGGGTACAGCCGACCCGTGACCCCCAGCATCTCGAGGGCCAGCAGGTCGTGGCACGCCGTCACCCCTGAGCCGCAGTAGGCGATCACCTCGCGCTCCGGCGTCGCTCCCAGTCGGTCGTAGTGGGCCGACAGTTCCCCGGTCGGCCGTAGCCGCCCATCCACGAGGTTGGCGGCGAACGGAGCGTTGCGCGCACCCGGTATGTGCCCGGCCCGTGCGTCGAGTGCCTCGGACTCGCCGGCGTAGCGGGAGGGATCACGTGCATCGAGCACCACCACCCCGGGCTCCTCGCGTCGGCGGTCCAGTGCGGCGGTGTCGATCACCCGGTCCGGCGGCCACGGCACGACCGCCCGCGTCGTCGGGGCGCGGGTGACCGGCCCCTGCGCGATCGGGCCGTCCCATCCTGCGAGGCCACCGTCCAGCACCGCCGCGGGTTGCCCGATCGCGCGCAACGACCACACCAACCTCGATGCCCACACCCCCGGGCCCTGGTCGTAGGCCACCACGGGGTCGTGGTCACCGATGCCCAGCCGGCCGAGATCGGCGGCGAACCGCACGGGATCCGGGAGCGGGTGTCGACCCCCGGCGCGGCTCGGTGGGGCCGCCAGGACCTCGTCGAGAGCGACGAACACGGCATCTGGCAGGTGGCCCTCGAGGTAGGTGTGTTCACCCTCCGAGCCGTCCATCGACGCCCGCACGTCGGCCAGCACCACCGCATCGAGGTTGGCGTCCAACCACGTCGCGTCGACGAACGGTGGGAGGGGGCGCGCTCCGAGGTCCATGAGGTGCTCCGCGGCGATGGGCTGCCGACCGCCGGTCACGGTAGCGACCGGAACGCTCTAGCCTCCCGAACGTCGCGCACCCCTGCCGGCCCACCCCTGCCGACCCACCCTTGCCGACCCGCCCCCTGCACCGAGGAGCCGCCCGTGGACCGCGAAGCGACCGGGGCCCAGGTACGTCTCCTGGGCGACCTGCTCGGGAGCACGATCGCCGACCTGGAGGGTCCCGCGAAGCTCGAGCTGGTCGAACGTGTCCGCAGCCTCTCGATCGCCCACCGCGGGGACGACGCCGACGCCGGGCCGGAGTTGAGCAGGCTGCTGCGTTCGATACCGGTCGAGGACGCGCTGGTCGTGGTCAACGCGTTCACGTCCTGGTTCTTGCTGATCAACCTGGCGGAGGATCAGGCGGTCGTGCGTCAACTGATCGTCGACCGGACCGCCGCGGCCGCTGACGGGGAGACCTTCAGCGAGACGATCATGGCCGGCGTGGAGCGGCTCGCGCAGCGCGGCGTCGCCCCCGACCGGATCGGCGAGGTCCTGGCCGGGGTCGCGATCCGTCCCGTGCTGACAGCGCATCCGACCGAGTCCAAGCGCCGGACGGTGCTGACCAAGCTCGGGCGGATCTCCGGCGCGTTGCGACGACTCGACCAGGAGCGCCTGTCCCCCGAGGTCCGCAGCGACATCGAGTCGTTCCTGTTCGAGGAGATCTCGTCGCTGTGGTTGACCGAGGAGACCCGCTCCCAGGCGCCCACCGTGATCGACGAGGTCCGCAACGGCCTGTACTGGATCGATGCGGTGCTGTTCGATCTGACGCCGCGGCTGTACCGCGATCTGCGCAGGGCCGTGACCCGGGTGTTCCCCGATGCGGAGCCCACCATCGGCCGGTTCCTGCGGTTCGGCTCCTGGATCGGGGGTGACCGTGACGGCAACCCCAACGTCACCCGGGAGGTCACCGAACAGACCCTGCGCGAGCACCAGGCCGTGGCGATCCGGTTGCACCGCAGATCCATCGACCGGATGCACGCCCACCTGTCGGTGAGCGGTGCGCTCGGCGCCGGCCCGCAGCTGACCGCGCGGGCCGACGAGCTGCGTGCCCGGTTCCCGGATGCGGCCAGCGACCTCGAACGCCGCTATCCGGAACAACCCCACCGCCAGTTCCTCGCGCTCGTCTACCAGATGCTGTTGACCACGGAATCGCTCGTGCAGGAGACCTGGCGCGCCGATCGGGTCGTGCCGCCGACCGCCTACGCCTTCGAGCAGGGCTACATCGACGACCTGCAGCTGTTGCGCGACAGCCTGCGATCCGTTGGGGCGGGGGTGATCGCCGACGGCCGCGTGCTCGACCTCCAGGTCCAGGCCCGGGTCTTCGGCTTCCACCTCGTCACCCTCGATCTCCGCCAGCACGCCGCCCGCCACACCGCCGCGCTGTCGGAGGTGTTCGCCCGCTACGGCGACACCGACGACTTCGGTGCCCTCCCCGAGGACGGGAAGGTCGCCCTGTTGAGCCACGAGCTCACGCTCGCGCGACCGTTGACCCCCGCCATCCTCGATTTCGGCGACGACACCAACGAGACCCTGGGGCTGTTCCGACTCGTCCGGCAGGCCTACGAGCGCATCGGCCGCGACGCGATCGACACCTACATCATCTCGATGACCAAGCAGGTCTCCGACGTGCTCGGGGTGCTCGTGATGGCGCGCGACGCGGGCTGTGCCGACGGGCTCGACGTCGTGCCGCTGCTGGAGACCGTCGACGACCTGCACCGGGCGCCGGAGATCCTCGAGGCGCTGCTGAGCTGCGAGCCCTATCGCGAGCATCTCCGTCGGCGCGGCGACCACCAGCAGGTCATGATCGGCTACAGCGATTCCAACAAGGACAGCGGCTACCTCACGGCCACCTGGGAGCTGCAACGTGCGCAGCGCTCGATCGTCGGCATCGCGGACCGTCACGGGGTGGAACTCACCCTGTTCCACGGCCGCGGCGGGTCGATCGGCCGCGGCGGAGGGCCGGCCAACGCCGCGATCCGGGCCCAGCCGCCGGAGGCCGTGCGCGGCCGTCTGAAGCTCACCGAACAGGGCGAGGTCATCGCCGCCCGTTATCGCGACGAGCGGCTGGCCCACCGCCACCTCGAGCAACTGGTCCATGCGGTGCTGGCCACCGCGCGTCCGGACCGATCACCCAAGACCACACGGCGCACCGACGAGGTGCTCGACGAGCTGGCCGGGATCGCCCGCAGCGCCTACCGCGACCTCGTCTACGAGACCCCGGAGACGGTTCCCTACCTGCACGAGGCCACGCCGATCGATGCGATCGGCGAGCTCAACATCGCCTCCCGCCCCGCCCGACGACAGGCCGGCAAGGGCATCGAGGATCTGCGTGCTATCCCGTGGGTGTTCGCGTGGACGCAGTGCCGCATCCACCTCCCGGCCTGGTACGGGGTCGGTTCGGCGATCCACACCTGGGCGGGCGAGGCCGACGACCGGTGGGAGGAGCTGGGTGAGCTCACCCGGGAGAGCCCGTTCCTGCAGGTCACGCTCGACAACGTCGCGATGGCGCTGGCGAAGTCCGATCTGCGCATCGCGAGCGACTACGCGGGCCTCGCGCGTCCCGAGGTGCGCGACACCGTCCTGCCGAGGATCGTGGAAGAACACGAGCGCACCACCTCCGCACTGTTGCGGGTGACGGGACGGAACCGCCTGCTGGAGCACGACGCGGACCTGACCGAGGTGCTGCGCCTGCGCGACCCCTACCTCGATCCGTTGCACGCCATCCAGGTCGCGTTGCTCGCCCGGCTCCGTGACGAACCCGGCGACGACGCCGCACGGCGCTTGCGTTCCGCGGTCCTGGCCGCCACCAACGGCATCGCCGCCGGGCTGCGCAACACCGGCTGAGCCCGTCGGAGGTCCCATTCCACGTGGTTTGAGGTTCGGCGCCAACGGCCCCCCGGGGTCGGGACCTCTTGCCCTGCCAGCACCCGCTGATCGCGCCGTACCGTCGGCTGACGAGAGGCGTCGCGAGGCGGCGGCCGGAGACCACGAAGGAGCCACGCCGATGACCCGCACCGTCCGGACCTTCCTCCCCGTCGTCGGGGATCCGGAAGCACTCGTCGCCGCGTTCGTCGGCGACCCCCAGCGGTGGCTGCCGAGCTCGCGCCGCGACGGCCCCGACCGCTTCGTGTTCAACGTCACGGCCAAGTCCCTCGCCCGGCCGGTGCGGACCGTGATCGGCGCACCGTGGCGGCACGGCGAGACCCATTGGCGGAGCATCAGCTGGGACCCGGTCGACGCCGAGGGGAGCCCCGGCGCCGTGGACCGGCTCCTGCCGAGCCTCGACGGTGAACTCGGTCTGCACGTCGCCTCCGGATCGCGGGTCACCCTGGTGCTGGATGCCCGCTACCGCCCGCCGGGAGGCGCCGTGGGCCTCGCGGCCGACTCGCTCGCCCTCCGACGTGTCGCGCGTGGCACGATCGAGCACATCGTCGGCGAGATCGCCGCGCGGTTTGGGGCGGAATCGCTGCTCCAGCCGACCACCACCCCTCCGATCGTGAGCTCAGCGGGGGGGTAACGACCACTCGAGCAGGGTCCCGGTCCCGTCGTCGCGCGGACCGACGGTGAGCGTCCCCCCGAGCGTGGCCGCGCGTTCCCGGAGGTTGTTCAGACCGAAACCGACGTGGGTCTTGGGGCGCAGCCCGACGCCGTCGTCGCCGACCCGGACGCGCAGGCCCCCGCCGACGACCGCGATCTCCAGCCGCACGTCGCTCGCCGTCGCATGCTTCGCGACGTTGGTGAGCGCCTCCCGCACGACCGGGACCAGGTGTGCCAGGACCACGTCCCCGACCACGGTGTCGACCGGGCCCTCGAACTGGATCCGCGGTCTCACCGGCAACACGTGTTCCATCTCCTCGACGACCTCGAGCACCCGGTGGCGCACCCCACGGGTGCTGCCGCCGGAGTCCTGCAGGGCGAAGATGGTGGTCCGGATCTCCTTGACGGTCTCGTCGATGTCGTCGACCGCCTGCTCCAGTCGCTGGGCGACCTCCGGTAGGGCGTCGCAGCGCCGGATCGTGGCCTGCAACGACAACCCCGTGGCGAACAGGCGCTGGATGACGGTGTCGTGCAGATCCCGGCCGATGCGCTCCCGGTCCTCGATCAGCGACAACCGCTGCAGGTCCGCCTGCACCACCTCGAAGGTCCAGGCGAAGCTGACCTGGGCGGCGAACTCCTCGAGGAGGCGCTCCTCACGTCGGGTGAACGGTCGAGCGCGTCCGACCCCGAGCGCCCCGATCACCTCCTGATCCACCCGCACCGGGACCCACATGGCGGCGCGATCCAGGATCGGACCGTGCTGCGCCCGTACGGACCGGCCGTCGGCCAGCGCGTCGTAGACGGGACTGTCGGAGTGGTAGAGCTGCCCGAGCGGCGGACCGTCACCGACCGAGGCGAGCACCCACAGACCGGGGGGGCTGGGCTCGATCAGGCAGGCGGCATCGGCTTCGACCATGGCGCAGCCGAGTTCGGCGACCCGCTGGCGCACCACCCCCGTCGGGCTGCCCGACAGCACCGTCGCGGACACCTCCAGCACCGCGGACCGCCACACCTCGCGACGTCGCGCCTCGTCGTAGAGCCGCGCGTTGGCGATGGCGGCGCCGGCGACGGCGGCGAGACCGACCACCAGCGCCTCGTCGTCCTCGGTGAACATCGAGCCATCACGCTTCTCGGTGAGGTAGAGGTTGCCGAACGCCTGATCGCGGACGCGGATCGGCGCACCCAGGAACGCGTGCATGGGGGGATGCCCGGGAGGGAAGCCGTAGGACAGCGGGTGGGTGGACAGATCCTCCAGACGCAGGGGCGTCGGTTCGTCGATCAGCAGCCCCAGGATCCCGCGTCCGTCGGGCAGATCGCCGATGCGCCGGACCGTGGCCTCGTCCACCCCGTGGTGCACGAAGGCGCTCAGTGCCTCGCCATCCTCGTCGATCACGCCCAGGGCGCCGTAGCGGGCGTCGACCAGCTCGCAGCCGGCGCTGACCACGCGGGCCAGCATCGTCTCCAGGTCGAGGTCAGCCGATACCGCCAGGACGGCTTCCAGCAGACGTTCCAGGCGCGTATCGGCGATCCCGACAGCACTGCCCGTGGCTGCGGTGACCGCCTCCGTGTGGTCGGACGCATCGCGCTCGATCGCTGTTCCTCACATGGATGACGTGCGACGAGACTAGCCTCGGCGTCCCAGACGAAGGGAGATGGCATGGCCATCCGCGTGTTCCTGGTCGACGATCACGAGGTCGTGCGCCGGGGGTTGAAGGACCTGCTGGACGCCGAGGACGACATCGAGGTGGTCGGCGACGCGGCGACCGCAGGCATGGCGCTCGCCGGCATCGCCTCGACATCTCCCGACGTCGCGGTGCTCGACGTGCGTCTGCCCGACGGCAACGGGGTCGAGGTCTGTCGCGAGGTGCGTGCCCGTGATCCGCGCATCGCCTGTCTGATGCTGACCTCCTTCGGTGACGACGAGGCCCTGTTCGACGCGATCATGGCGGGTGCGGCCGGGTACCTGCTCAAGGACATCCGGGGCAACGACCTGATCGAGGCCGTGCGCCACGTGGCGACCGGCGAGTCGCTGCTCGACCCCTCGGTCACCGGCAAGGTGCTCGACCGCTTGCGCAAGGGCCAGGACGAGGACCCCCGGCTGACCTCCCTGTCGGACCAGGAACGCAAGATCCTGGTGTTGATCGCCGAAGGCCTCACCAACCGCCAGATCGCCGGGCGGATGCACCTCGCGGAGAAGACGGTCAAGAACTACGTCTCCAACCTGCTGGCGAAGCTCGGCATGCACCGGCGCACGGAGGCGGCGGTCTTCTACACGCAGCTCGAGCAGGACTGACGGTGGTGGTCTACGGCCCCGGCGGGCAGGGTCCAGGGACCCTGCCCGAATCCGGTCCAGGGGCGCACGCTCGGGGTGACCGCCCACGGATCCGGAGACCGACATGCCGACCGCACCCGACAGCTCCGCCACCGACCGTCACGGCCTGGAGGTCCTCACCCTCGCGCAGTGTCTGACCCTGCTGCGTAGCCGCCCGCTCGGTCGGCTCGCCTACATCGACCGCGGCGCCCCGACCGTCGTGCCCGTCAACCACCTCGTCGACCGTTCGACGGTGGTGCTGCGCACCCTGTCGGGCGGGAAGCTCGATGCCGCGATCGTGAACCGGCCCGTCGCGTTCCAGCTCGACGACCACGACCCGGCCCGTGGGACCGGGTGGAGCGTGGTCGTGCGGGGCAACGCCGAGCTGTTGGACGATCCCGAACTCATCGCACGTTACAACGACGAGCTGGAGAGCTGGGCGATCGCCGAGGGCACCGAGGTGGCCTGGATCCGCATCGTCGCCGACGAGTTCAGCGGACGTCGGCTACGCCGGATGGCCTGAGGGGTTCCCGGCACGACCGACCCCACCGGGTACTCGGACCCTCCACCGGGTACTCGGACCCTTCGAGGTCGGGACCCTCGGCCCCGTCGACCGGTGACAGACCACCCTGCCGGATGGTCGCTACAGCGGGCACCGTCTGCTCCAGCGACCACGCGGCCGGCACGGTCGGTCCGGTGACACCTCCAGGAGGGGCAGCATGGCGACGAAGATGACCGAGGAAGCAACGATGGGGACGATCGCGACGGTGGTGCTGGCAGCCATCGCGATGGTGCTCTCCGGGGGCGCGTTGATCGTGGCGAGCACCTCCTCGGGAGCGGCCCCGCCGCCGGCCGAGCAGGCCGCGGACGAGGCACCCGCCACCGTGCAGGTCACCCTCAGCGAGTTCGACGTGGTCCCGGGCGCGATCGAGGTGGCGGCGGGCGGCAGCCTCGAGGTCACCAACGCCGGTTCGTCCGAGCACGACCTCGCCATCGTCGACGCCGACCTCGGCACCCCGATGCTGGGTGCCGGCGAATCGGCCTCGCTGTCGCTGGGTGACCTCGCCCCGGGCGTCTACGAGGTGCTGTGCACCGTGCCCGGACACGACAGCTCGGGCATGACCGGCACCCTGACCGTCCACGGCGGCGATGCGACCACGCTCGCCAGCGACGCGGTCGATGCCGAGGACCACAGCGACCACGGCGACGACACCGATTGGGAGGCGCTCGACGCCGCGATGGCCGCGACGTTCGCGGCCTTCCCCGCCGAGACCGCCGCGCACGGCAACGAGATGCTCGAACCCGAAGAGGTCCTCGAGGACGGCACCAAGGTGTTCCGTCTGGTGGCCTCGATCTTCGAATGGGAGCTCGAGCCGGGCCTGATGGTCGAGGGCTGGGGCTACAACGGGACGATCCCGGGCCCGGTGATCAAGGTGGATGTCGGTGACCGGGTGCAGGTCATCGTCGAGAACGAACTCCCGATGGGTACCGACGTCCACTGGCACGGTGTGCGCGTGCCCAACGATCAGGACGGTGTGGCACCGCTCACCCAGGACCTGATCGCCCCCGGCGAGAGCTTCACCTACGAGTTCACCGCGGACGAGCCCGCGGTCGGTATGTACCACCCGCACAACCACGGCCAGAAGAAGCTGCCGAACGGCATGTTCGGCGCCTTCCTCATCGGTGATGTGGGCACCGACATCCCGTACCCGAGCGGCACCGTCGGCGGTCGCGACATCCCCGAGGACATCGACATCGTCGCCGAGATCCCGATGATCCTCAACGACGCCGGCACGATCGGTCTGTCGCTGAACGGCAAGTCGTTCCCGGCGACCGAGCCCATCGTGGTCGACCAGGACGACTGGATCGTCATCCACTACTACAACGAGGGGCTCCAGATCCACCCGATGCACCTGCACCAGATGCCCCAGCTGGTGTTCGCCAAGGACGGCTTCCCGTTGGACGCCCCCCAGTGGGAGGACACCGTCAACGTCGCCCCGGGCGAACGGTTCTCCGTGCTGGTGCACGCCTCGGACCCCGGCGTCTGGGTGCTGCACTGCCACATCCTCACCCACGCCGAACGGGCCGAGGGGATGTTCGGCATGGTCACCGCCATGATCGTCGAGTGAGCTGACCCCGGGAACACCGACGCGGCGCCCCACCATCCGGTGGGGCGTCGCGTCGTCGGGCAGGTGCGAACGACCCCTGAGCCGGCCGGTAGGCTTGACGCCGGCGCTGCAGCTCGCACCGCCATGACACCCGGGGAGCTCGGGACAGCCGGGCTGAGAGGGTGGCCGACCACGACGCGCCGTCGTGGCAGCGCCATCGACCCGTGGAACCTGATCCGGACAATGCCGGCGCCAGGGAGGTGACCACGGTGCGACCGTCCGATCCGTCCGGCGCGTCCTCCGTGGAGCGCGAGGTGATCGTGCTGGCGGGCGGCGATGCGTTCCGCCCCCGCCTGGTGCGCCCGCTCGTCACCGGTGCACAGGTCATCGCCGCCGACGGCGGCCTGGCACTGGCCGCGGGCCTCGGCCTCGCTGTCGACCTGGTGGTCGGCGACCTCGACTCGGTCGATCCCACCCAGCTCGCGGACGCCGCCCGGGCCGGGACGCGTATCGAGCGGCACCCCGTGGACAAGGACCGGACCGACCTCGCCATCGCCTTGGATGCGGCCGCCGCAGACGGCCCCGCACGGGTCACGGTGATCGGCGGTCACGGCGGCCGGCTCGACCACCTGCTCGCCGGGACCATGCTGCTGGCCTCCCCCGCCTACGCCTCGCTGTCGATCACCGCGCTGATGGGCCCCGCCATCGTCACGGTGATCCACGACGCCGCGCACCTCGCCGGCGAGCCCGGCGAGTTGCTCAGCCTCGTACCGGTCCACGGGATGGTGACCGGGGTCACCACGCGGGGCCTGAGGTTCCCCCTGACCGACGGCGAGTTGCCGGCCGGGTCCTCCCGGGGTGTCAGCAACGTGTTCACCGATCCGATCGCCCACGTCCGCCGGTCCGCCGGCGTGCTGCTCGCGATCCAGCCCGGCGAACCCGCACCGACCGATCACGACCGCCCCGACGACGATCCCGATGACGTTGCCGACGATGATGGAGTAGCTCGCCGATGAGACCGTTCCGCCCCCTGCCCCTGCTGCTGGCCGCGGCGCTGTTCGCCGCCGCCTGCGGCGACCAGACCACCGACGAGCCCACGTCGCCCGACGCCGCCGACGAACCCATCACCACGGAGGACGACGCGGCCACCGACGAGGCCGCCGAGCCCGCCGACGACGTCACGCTCACGCTGCTGACCCACGACTCGTTCGACGTCTCCGAGGACGTGCTGGCCTCGTTCACCGCCGACACCGGCATCGAGGTCCAGGTGGTTCCCCTCGGTGATGCCGGGACCGCCGTCAACCAGACCATCCTCACCGCCGACAGCCCCCAGGGGGACCTGCTCTTCGGCGTGGACACCACGTTCCTGTCCCGGGCGCTCGACAACGACATCTTCATCCCCTACGAGTCACCGATGCTCGAGCAGGTGCCGGACCGTTACATCCTGGACCCGGAGCTGCGGGCGACCCCGATCGACGTCGGAGACGTCTGCCTCAACCACGACGTCGCGTTCTTCGAGGAGGCGGATGTCGATGTCCCCACCGATCTGGCGGATCTGACCGACCCGGCCTACGAAGGGATGCTGGCGGTCCAGAACCCCGCCACCTCCTCCCCCGGGCTGTCGTTCCTGATGGCCTCCATCGAGCGCTTCGGCGAGGACGGGTACCTCGAGTTCTGGGAGGGCCTGGTCGCCAACGACGTGGTGGTGACCGACGGCTGGTCCGAGGCCTACTACGAGGAGTTCAGTGGCACCGGCGGTGACCGGCCGCTGGTCGTGTCCTACGCCTCCAGCCCGCCGGCCGAGGTGTTCTTCGCCGACCCGCAGCCCGACGAGGCCCCGACCGGGGTGATCGAGGCGTCGTGCTTCCGCCAGATCGAGTTCGTCGGCATCCTCGAGGGGACCGCCCACGAGCCCGAGGCGCAGCAGCTGGTCGACTTCATGCTGAGCACCGAGTTCCAGGAGGACATCCCGTTGACGATGTTCGTCTTCCCGGTCAACGAGGAGGCGGAACTGCCGGAGGTCTTCGTCGAGCACGCCGTGCTGCCGAGCGACCCGTTCGAGCTCGACCCCGCCGAGATCGGTGAGAACCGTGAAGCGTGGATCGAGGCCTGGACGTCCACGGTCCTCCGGTGAGCGCCACCCCGACCGGGACGACCGCGCGCACCGCTCGGCGTGGGGCGACGCTCGCCCTGTTGGTCGTCCCGGCGGGGTTCCTCGCCGTCTTCTTCGTCCTGCCCGTCGGGACCATCGTCTGGACGGGGCTCGCCCCGGAGGGCTCCCCGGAGCTCGGCGTCCTCGGCCGCGTCCTCACCGACCCGTCGGTGCGGGGCGTGGCCTGGTTCACCCTCTGGCAGGCGGTCGTGTCGACGGGCCTGACCCTGGCCGTGGCGCTGCCGGGCGCCTACGTGCTGTCCCGGGTCGCCTTCCGGGGACGCCGCGCCATCCAGGCCGCGGTGACGGTGCCGTTCGTGCTGCCGACCGTGGTGGTGGGTTCGGCGTTCCTCGCCCTGTTGGGTCCCCGTAGTCCGATCAACACGGCCATGACCGTGCTGCTGGGCGATGCCGCGCCGACGTTGGATCTGCGCCGTAGCGTGACCGCGATCCTGCTCGCCCACGTGTTCTTCAACTACGCGGTCGTGGTCCGCACCGTCGGTGGCCTGTGGGCGCTGATCGACCCCCGGCTCGAGGATGCGGCCCGGGTGCTCGGGGCCTCCCGCTGGCAGGCGTTCCGGGAGGTCTCCCTGCCGCTGCTGCGACCCGCCATCGCCTCCGCGGCGGCGATCGTCTTCCTGTTCACCTTCACCTCGTTCGGGGTCGTGCTGATCCTCGGCGGTCCCGGGCGCGCCACCATCGAGGTGGAGATCCACCGGGCCACCACCCAACTGCTCGACCTGCCGCTCGCCTCCGCGTTGGCGATGCTGCAGCTGGTGGCCGTGGTCGCCTCCCTGGCGGTCTACGGCCGGCTCCAACGGCAGGCGACCTCGGAGCACGCACTGGTCGACGCCGACGCCGCCCTGCGGACCCCGAGGACGCGCGGGGAACGGTGGTTCCTGCGCGGCAACCTCGCCGTGATGGCCGGCCTGCTCGCCGCGCCCCTGCTCGTGCTGGCGGAACGTTCGCTCGTGACCGACGCCGGCTACGGGCTGGACCACTACGTCTCGTTGGCGACCGACGAACGTGCCACCGTCCTGGCGGTGCCCGCCGGGGAGGCGATCCGCAACTCGCTCGTGTTCGGCCTCGGCGCGACCCTGGTGGCGCTGGTGGTCGGCGGTCTGGCCGCGACCGCCGCGACGCTCGGCCGCGGCCGATTGACCTCGGTCGTGGACCGGGCCCTGATGGTGCCGCTCGGGACCTCGGCGGTGACGGTCGGGTTCGGCTTCCTGATCGCCCTGGACCGACCGCTCGACCTGCGCGGCTCGCCCCTGCTGGTGCCGCTGGCCCAGGCGCTGATCGCCACGCCGTTCGTGGTCCGCACCCTGCTCCCGGTCCTGCGCTCGATCGACCAACGGCTCCGCGACGCCGCGGCGGTGCTCGGTGCCAGCCCCTTACGGGTGTGGCGGGAGGTGGACCTGCCGATCATCGGTCGCGCGCTGCTGGTCGCAGCGGGCTTCTCGTTCGCGATCGCGGTGGGTGAGTTCGGTGCGACGGTGTTCGTCGCCCGTGCCAACCTGCCCACCATGCCGGTGGCGATCTTCCGGCTGCTCGGCCGCCCCGGGGTCGCCAACTTCGGGCAGGCCATGGCGATGTCGACCCTCCTGGCCGCCATCACCGCGGCGGCGCTGCTGGCCATCGACCGGCTGCGGGTCGGATCGGTCGGGCGCTTCTGATGCTCGCGATCGAGCACCTCACCCTGGCCTACGGCGACACCGTCGTCGTGGAGGACCTCGCGCTCAGCGCCGCCGACGGCGAGGTGCTGTGTGTCCTGGGACCCTCCGGGTGCGGCAAGTCCACCCTGCTCAGGGCCGTGGCCGGGCTGGAGCCCCCCGTCGCGGGCACGATCCACCTCGACGGCCGCGACCTGGCTGGGCTCCGCCCCGACCAGCGCGACGTCGGCCTGATGTTCCAGGAACACGCGCTGTTCCCCCACCGCACCGTGGCGGAGAACGTCGCCTTCGGCCCCCGGGTCCACGGCCTGGACCGCCACGCCATCCGCCAGCGGGTGACCGAGGCGCTGTCGCTCGTCGGACTGAGCGGCACGGAGTTCCGTCACGTGGACGAGCTGTCGGGTGGGGAACGCCAGCGCGTGGCGCTGGCACGGGCCATCGCCCCCCGGCCGCGGCTGCTGATGCTGGACGAGCCGCTCGGCTCGCTGGACCGGGCCCTGCAGACCCGCCTGCTGGAGGTCCTCCCCCGGGTCTTCAGCCAACTCGGGACGACGGTCGTCTACGTCACCCACGACCAGGACGAAGCCCTGTCGCTCGCCGACCGGATCGCGGTGATGCGCGCCGGGCGCATCGAGCAGCAGGACACCCCGGCTGCGCTGTGGCGGGGCCCGATGACGGCGTTCGTGGCGCGCTTCCTCGGCCTGGGCCCCGTCGTGGACGTGGAGGCCGATGCCGACACCGTGACGACCCCGTGGGGCCGGGTGCCCCGGGCCGCCGTGAGCGACGCCGGGGCGGCCACCGGGACCATCGCGGCCGTGCTCCTGCCCGAGGCCCTCAGGCTCGCTCGCGGGCACCAGCCGCCGGGTGGTGACGAGCTCGCCGTCGCCGCCACCGTGGCCACCCGCCGGTTCCAGGGCGATCACCTGCGGCTCGGCGTCGACACCGCCACCGGCCAGCGCCTCCAGGTGGCGGCCTGGCGGGGACAGCTCCCCGACGTCGGTGACGAGGTGACCCTGGCGATCGAGGTGGCGGGCATCCACCTGCTGGCCGCCGATCCGGACGGCTAACG
>PWLR01000286.1 GCA_003558435.1 Nitriliruptoraceae bacterium
ATTTTTTCATGTTGTTGTTTTAAATTCATTTGTTATTTGTTTAACTAACTTTGTTTCAGAGATAAAATCTAATTTCATATTTCTTCCACGTATCATTTGATCTTTGTTTTTGGGAGTGGTCCTGTAATTCAAACTCCAATCAGATTCAGGATAATCCGAATATTTACCAAACCAAAACAATGTATTTTTAACATTATGTTCATTAGTTGCCATAATAAGAAAATAAATTTGATGATACTCCAGGACTTCCAACATTTTCTTAACACGGATATGCTCTGGCATTTGTTTTATTTCACGGGGGAAATTATGTCTTGGGTAGGTGCCCACCCCTTTTGGATCCGAAGAATTACATATCCTTGGCTGAATTAATAGGTACCTGCCTTGCCCGTTTTTCTTGTGTAATCTAAAATGCATACCTATTGAATGATGAGGGTCAACATTACCATACCAATTATGGATAGTCACGTCATTTTCAAGGGTGTTTGGGGATCGTGTTTCATTCACACTCCAACCTGTTCTCCATTCTGGGAAAAAACCATTTCGATGTAAAATAGGAAAAAGTTCGGATTCCGCACGTATCAATAAATGACTTCTCCCCTCCACAAATCCTCCTTTTTTTGGTTTTTTTAAATTCACAGAAGGTAATTCAAATAACATTTTTTGTAAACTCATGAGTGATGAGAATTTCAAATGAATATATGATTTTTATGATTATACCCATGATGGGCCCTTTTGGTACCTTTGCACTCTTTCCATCGCTGATTCTCCTATGTAAAAATAACTTAACAGTATCCGTGGGCAATTTTGTGGAAAATCAGATGTAAACAATTGATAATGGGTGATTGCACTACTTAATACAAAGTATAAACGTACAGGAACTCCAAATTCATTATGTGGCAAAGTCTCTTGCATTTTTTGCCACATAACTAAATTAAACATTATTCTTGATTTATAAGAATTGGCAAGTGTTTGTTTTTGTAAATCTGGAGTTTGTATATCTACCAAATCAAATGACAGTTGAGAAGTATCTAATTTTGACTTTCTTTGTTTTCGTGTTTGTCGTTTTTCCTGATATGTAATTTCTCCTAACTCTACACCTGCCTCTTCGAATAATGACTGCCAAAGTTCACGGCAGCTCATAGGCGTGGTCAAGTAAGACATATCAGTATTAGTAACGTGTTTTCCTTGATCAGAAATTATGAAACTTTCTAATTTAGAAAAATCAAATTCATTAGTATTTTTGATTCTGGGGAGATATATTCTTCCATACGCGGCTGCGAGGATCAAAGATCCTGAATCTAAAGAAAACCAAGGAAACATACGCATAAGGCGAAAAGAAGTAATTCCAAATCCATGTATTTTTATGGGATCTCCTTTTATGTAATCAAAAATATTTTGTAGTCCTTGTTGTAATTGTGAAAATGATAATCCTACTAAACCCCCTACTGAAATATAATCATATTTTCGAGCATAACGTTTGAAATACTTAAAATCTGTTCCCAAATGAAATACTGGAATTGGTGATAATCCATGGCTTTCCATTATCCGTTGATTTTCCAAGGTCGTTTTTGGATCACCTATTTCATCTAAATTAGAATACATATGTAAGTCTTCTTTGTTGTCTAAAAGGAACTTACAATATGTTTCAATATTGATGGGGGTACCTTTGCTTTTGGCACTATAGGCCCCTGAATCTATGAATACTGAATCTTTTTTCATTTTATCAAAGTTAAAAATTCTTGTCTAATTTCTCCATTTTCAAGGAAACAACCTTTCATACTGGAAGTTAGCATCACTGAATTTTGTTTTGTAACTCCTCGCATTCTCATACACATATGTGTGGCTTCAATGATACAAGCTGCTCCTTTTGGTTGCAAATATTGCATCAATGCTTGGGTAACTTCTTCTCCAATTCTTTCCTGGATTTGTAGCCTCCTGGAAAACATATCAACCAGTCTTGCCAACTTGGAAATACCGATTACTTTTCGGTCAGGCAGGTACGCTACATGGGCCTTGCCAAAAAAGGGCAACATATGATGTTCACACATTGAATAGAGTTCAATGTCCTTTAACACAACAACTTGGTCGTATGTACCAGCTTGGAACGTCCTGAATAGGGTTTCTGGGTTTTGTTTATACCCACAATAAAGAGTGTCCCAACTTTTGACTATTCTTTTTGGTGTGTCCAGTAGTCCTTCCCGGTTAGGGTCATCCCCTACTTGCTCAAGCAGTAGAGTAATCAAGTTTACATTTTCTGTGTTGTTTTTGTTCATTTCAATCATTTTTTATTAAATTTAACAAAAGGTTAATATCTGTTGGATCAGCGCCTTCCCAGCTATACCTATCCTGTAATTCATGTAAATACTCTTGTTCATCTTTCAATCCCGCCCTACGAAAAGCATTTTGTCGAGTAGTACAACACCCACAAACACCACAAGGTTTTTCAAATCCTTCATCACAACTCCAAGTTTTCGAGTAATCAACACCTAAGTAATCACCTACTTGTAAGATTTCTTTTTTCATGAGCCTCCCCAATGCTCGCTTGATTTGTACGCCTTTCAGAGTGCCATACTTCAAGAGGGTATTGTACAG
>PWLR01000116.1 GCA_003558435.1 Nitriliruptoraceae bacterium
ACACCGATACGCCGCACTTCTACCACGACTACCTCGTCTACGAGGGCGGTGAGTGGGTGCGCTACGGCCGCTCGCCGGTCGGGACCGATCCGCACGGCACGTACGAGGACCGGCTCACGATGTTGATCGATGACGGCAGCGTGGATGGCTTCCGCGAGTACGGCGGGTACATGACCATCACCGACAACCAGATGCGCTTCTACGCCGACGAAGCCGACGAGGACGAGGTCGAATCGATCCTCGGCGAGGATCGGACCGATGTCCGCAAGTTCCTGCCGGAGACCCGTACCGACATCGACGACTGGCGCACCTTACGAGAGGAGGAGGAACGGGCGCAGCTGCGCGAGGACGGCTACTTCCTCGACCTGTGGCACTGGCGGGCACACCGTTCGAACCCGATCGGATGGGCCGACGACCAACTCGTGTTCGACTACCGGCTCGGCGACGACGGCGTCAGCCCGTACTACACCAACTGGGACGACGACACCGAGACACCCGAGTACATGTTCGATGCCGACGCCACCGGCCAGTACGCGATGGACTGGGACCGCGTCCTGGCCATGGACTACACCCAGGACGATCACTACTACCTGTCGGACGAGATCACCGCGCCCTTCGATGCGGATCGCGACTGGCAGGAGGGCGACGTGATCCCACGTCGCATCCTGCAGGAACCCGAGGGCTCACGCGGCGCGATCTTCGCCCAGGGGATCGCGCAGGACGGAAGCTGGAGCCTCGAGCTGCAGCGGGCGCTCGACACCGGCTACCCGCTCGATGACAAGGCCCTGAGCCACCTCGGGCTGTACGACATCGCCTTCGCGGTCCACGCGAACGCGACCGGCAGCCGCTGGCACTACGTGTCCTTCCCCTTCACGTTGGGGATGAGCCGCGAAGCCCAGATCGAAGCCGCCAGGTTCAGCGGTGACCGACCACCATGGGACGACTACGAGTGGCAGACGATCACGCTGTTCTACCCCGGCGAGATGGGCTACAACCACGCGGCCAGCGACGGCCACGCGGGCGGGGAGGAGGTCCGGGAGCGGGTCGGGATCCGCGCCGGGCACAGCGAGGAGGAATTGGCCATCTACGCCGTGGAGGGCGAGTTCCGGGACCAGGTCCTCACCCAATGGTGGTTCACCGGGTTCAGCTGGCTGTTCTTCGTGATCGCGACGAGCGCGGCCGTGGCGATGCTCACCCGAGGACGCCGCACCGACCAGGAGGTCGACGCATGAGGCCCGCCTACCACTCCATCGTCGTCAGTCTCGTCACCGGACTGTTCTTCTTCGCGATGCTGGCGGTGCTGGTCCGCCTCGTCCTGCGTTGGCAGGGCAAGAACGATTCGCCCCTGGCGGTCGCAGCCGACCGGGCCGCATTGGCTGCTGCCGGCCTGGGCCTCGCATTGACCGCTATCGGGATCGTAACCGGGTTCACGATCTGGCCCCTGGAGGCGACCCTGCGCAGTTCCCTGATGAAGAACAAGATCCTCACCTCGTTCCTGGTGCTGGCCTTCTGGGGTTCGTACTTCGTGGTGCGATTGCGACTGGGACCGGCGATGTGGAACAGCATGGCCATGTCGCTCTACGCGTTCGTACTGGCGGCGTCGGGGTACCTGTTCGGGTTGATCACCAACTCGATCGGCGGTGACGCCGCAGGCAACCCCAGTGGGGTCGAAGGCATCGTGCGGATCTTCGGGGTCGAGACCCGATCCACCTTCTACCTGCCGACCTGGCTCAACCTGACCATCATCGCGCTCGGGATCATCGCGGTGGTGCTCGCCGTCACCGGACGAGATCGTGCCGAGGAGCGTCAGGAGGTCGAGGCCGGGACCTGAGTCCCATCATCGGTCCGATGCGACCCTGGGCGAGGGTTCGGTCAACCGGCCATCGAGCAGGTGCAGCGAACGGGTCGCAGCGGCCGCCATCCGCTCGTCGTGGGTCACCATGACCACCGCGACGTCGCGCCGCCGTGCCTGCTCGGCCAGCATCGCCACGACCTCCTCCCCCCGGGCCGTGTCCAGACTCGCGGTCGGCTCGTCGACCATCAGCACGGACGGATCGTTGAGCAGAGCCCTCGCCACGGCGACGCGCTGACGTTCGCCGACCGACAGGGCGGACGGTAGATGGTGCTCACGGTCGGCCAATCCCAGTTCGTCGAGCAGCTTCCCGGCGCGCTCCTGGAGACGGCGCCGCCCCGGGTTACCGGAGAGCAGGCTGCCGACGACCTCGAGGTTCTCCCGAGCGGTCAGGTAGGGCACCAG
Organism: Nitriliruptoraceae bacterium; assembly: GCA_003558435.1. Taxonomy (GTDB): domain Bacteria; phylum Actinomycetota; class Nitriliruptoria; order Nitriliruptorales; family Nitriliruptoraceae; genus PWLR01. The sequence continues at coordinate 2,258 of PWLR01000116.1, forward strand.
GTTGTGCGTCTGGAACACGAACCCGACCTCGCGGGCCCGCAGCTCGGTCAATGCCGCCGGACGCAGGCCCGCCAGCCGCACACCACCGAGGGTGACCTCGCCCGCGGTCGGCGTCAGCAGACCGCCGAGGATCGACAACAGCGTCGTCTTGCCGGATCCGGACGGACCCAGCAGGCCAACGAACTCCCCCGACTCCACGCTCAAGGTCACCTCGTCCACGGCGAGCACGGCCGTGTCACCGGCCCCGTACCGGTGGGAGATCCCCTGAGCCTGCAGCGACGGCACGGCGGTCCTTGCGGTCGGCGGGCCGGGTGGCATGGCCGCCAACGTACTCGCCCATCCGTTCCACTTCCGTGCGGCCTGAGCGGCAACGCCATGCCCATGACGCCCGGCGGGGCGATCCCGAGCGTCAGTGTCGATCCATCGCTCGATGGTCGGGGGCAGCGGCGGAGTCGACCGCGATGCCGGTGATCACGTAGGTGGGAGCAAAGCCCACCTGCAGGAGAAGAAGTGTCTGCGGTAGAGACCCGCGCGGCCCGCGGGCTCACGCGGACCATGGCCGCGACCGCCACCCCGATGAGGACGAACCCCCGACGAGTTCCAGTGCGCCGGACTCCTCGCGTGGGGCGATGCCCTCGGCGCGCTACCAGGCGCTCACCAGCGCGGAAACCACCCCTACGACGCTGTGGACCGCCCGCATCTGCTTCTCCACCGTTGCCTGCTGCAGTACGCCACCCGTACCGTGAGATGCCAATGCTGCTCGCCGCAGAACACACAGCCCGACGGGCCCGGGTTCCCTCACCGAGCGGTCGTTCATCTCGCGAACGTCCATGTCGGAGGGCGCCGCTGCTAGCGTCCCGGACGATCGAGGAGGCCGTGTGGTCGCACGAGTACTGATCGCCAACCGAGGCGAGATCGCCCGCAGGATCGAACGCACCTGTCGCCGGCTGGGCATCGAGACGGTCGCGGTCCACAGCGACGCCGACCGGGACGCGCCGCATGTGCGGGAGGCGGATCGCGCGGTTCGCATCGGACCGGCCGACGCCCGGTCCAGCTACCTCGACGTCGACCGGCTGCTGTCCGCCGCGCGCGACACCGGTTGCGACGCGGTGCACCCCGGCTACGGCTTCCTGGCGGAGAACGCGCCGTTCGCCCGGGCCTGCGTCGCCGCGGGACTCACGTTCGTCGGCCCCTCCCCCGAGGTCATCGAGCTGATGGGCGACAAGGCCGCCGCCAAGCGACGCCTGGCGGCCGCCGGGATCCCCGTGGTGCCAGGGGAGGACGACGACAACCTCGACGACGACCAGCTGGTGGCCGCTGCGGTGGACGTGGGCTTCCCGCTGCTGGTGAAGGCCGTCGCGGGCGGTGGCGGCAAGGGCATGCGCACCGTCCACGAGGCCTCCGCGCTGCCCGCCGCACTGGCCGCCGCCCGACGGGAGGCCTCGGCCGCCTTCGGCGACGATCGCATGATCCTCGAACGGCTCGTCACCCGGCCACGCCACGTGGAGATCCAGGTGTTCGGCGACCGGCACGGCCACGTCGTGCACCTGCTCGAGCGCGAGTGCTCGATCCAGCGCCGGCACCAGAAACTGCTCGAGGAAGCACCGTCTCCCGCCCTCGGCCCACAGCTGCGGGCGCGGATGGGAGCCGCCGCGGTCACCGCTGCCGCCGAGGTCGGCTACGAGGGCGCCGGGACGGTCGAGTTCCTGCTCGACGGCACCACCGTGGACGATCCGGAGCCGGCGTTCTACTTCCTCGAGATGAACACCCGCCTGCAGGTCGAACACCCGGTGACCGAGGCGATCACCGGTCTCGACCTGGTGGAGCTGCAGCTGCGCGTCGCCGAGGGTCACCCCCTGGGCTTCACCCAGGACGAGGTCCGCGCCGACGGGCACGCGATCGAGGTCCGGCTCTACGCCGAGGACCCGGTCACCCACCTCCCCCAGACCGGCCAGGTGCTGGCATTGGAGATCCCGGAGGCCGACGACGTCCGGTTCGACAGCGGCATCGTGGTCGGGTCGGTGGTCAGCCGCCACTACGACCCGATGCTCGCCAAGCTCGTGGTCCACGGACCCGACCGCGACACCGCCTGTCGACGTCTCGCCGAGGTACTGAGCGACGCCAGTGTGCGTGGCGTGACCACCAATCTCGCGCTGCTGTCGGCGATCGCGGACTCCCCGGCCTTCCGGCGTGGCGAGTTGACCACGAGCTTCCTCGAGGATCACCTCCCCGGGTGGGTCCCGCCTCCGGCCGACGACGCCGTTCTGAGTTCGGCGTTGGCGGCGTTGGCGGGACACCACGAGCAACAACGCGCACTCGCCAGCGGGGGAAGCTCGCCGTGGGCACGCCTCGGACCGCTGCGTCCCAGCGGTGGCGGCGGCTGGACGGTCGTGCTCGCCGACGACCCCGAGGGCCCCGGCCGCAAAGCGGTGATCCGGGGTTCGGCCACCGGCCCGGTGGTGCGCCTCGACGACGAGATCGACGAGCGGCCGCTGCCGGTGGCGGCTCGTGCCGAGGTGGACCTCGACGACGATGGCGGGGGCTCGGTCTGGGTCCACGGTGCGACCGGGACCCACCGGTTCGAACTCCGCCCCGCCACCCGCTGGGCGGATGCGTCGGTGCCCACCGGACGTGCCGCGTTCACCGCTCCGATGCCCGGCGCGGTGCTCGCCGTCGAGGTGGAGGCCGGTGACCATGTCGCCTCCGGCACCACGATGGTGGTCGTCGAGGCGATGAAGATGGAACATCCCATCGTCGCCCCCACGGACGGCACCGTGCTGTCGGTCCAGGTCACGGCCGGCCAGACCGTCGACGCGGGCACCGAACTGCTCACCTTCGAACCCGATGCCTGACCCCGCGAGACCCACGAACCGGAGCTTGTCATGAGCCTGCCCGAGCGTGTCACGATCGTCGAGGTCGGCCCGCGTGACGGGCTGCAGAACGAACCCGAGACGGTGCCGACCGAGGTGAAGATCGGGTTCATCGACCGCCTGTCGCGCACGGGCCTGCAGGTCATCGAGGCGACCTCGTTCGTGCACCCGAAGTGGGTTCCGCAGTTGGCCGACGGCGCCGAGGTGCTGGCGGGGATCACGCGCCAGCCCGACGTGCGCTACCCGGTGCTGGTGCCCAACGAACGCGGCCTCGAGCGTGCGTTGGAGGCGGGGGTCACCGAGGTCGCCGTGTTCGCCGCCGCCTCCGAGGCCTTCAGCGAACGCAACCTCAACCGTTCCATCGCCGAGAGCCTCGAGATGTTCGCGCCCGTGGTGCGCCGCGCCCTCGACGAGGGCCTGCACGTCCGGGGCTACGTGTCGATGGTCTGCGGCTGCCCGTTCCAGGGCGAGGTCCCCGTCGACGACGTGGCCCGGGTGACGGTGTCGCTGTTCGAACTCGGCTGCCGCGAGGTCTCCCTCGGCGACACCATCGGCGTGGGCACGGTGGGGCAGGTCCAGCACCTGCTCGAGCAGCTGGCGCCCCAGATACTGCTCGACCGTCTGGCCGTGCACATGCACGACACCTACGGCCAGGGCCTGGCCAACACCCTCGCCGCGTTCGAAGCCGGGGTGCGCACCGCCGACACCTCCGCCGGTGGGCTCGGCGGCTGCCCGTTCGCCGCGGGCGCGACCGGCAACCTCGCCACCGAGGACCTGGTCTACGCCCTGGAGGGCTCCGGGGTGGCGACCGGCGTGGACCTCGACGACCTGCTCGCCACCACCGTGTGGATGTCGGACCAGCTCGGGCGCCCACCGTCATCGCGGGTCGCCCGGGCCGTGATGGCCCGCCAGCGCGAGGCCGACCGGCGCTAGCCCCGACAGCCGCTAGCCCCGGCAGGCACGCACCATCTCCACCGCCCTCCGACCGAGGGCTGCCAGGTCGTCGTCGAGGTCATGGATCAGGAGCCGACCGACCGGGCTCGGCGAGGCCAACGCGGCCCACCGACGTGCCACGGCCAACGGGTGGCCGGGATCCTCCGGCCAGCCCACCACGGCCAACGGGACCGGCAACGTGCGCAGCTCCTGCTCGGTGGGGGCCTCGCCGCCGTCGAGCGCCTCCAGCGTCGCGGCCAGGCTCGCCGGATCGTGCCGGGGATAGTCGGCCAGCAGGGTGGCCTGCAACCACGCCGGCATCCCGGCGGCGACCCGCAGCCGGTCGATCACCGCGGGGATCCCGACGCGCCGGGCCTCGGCCGCGTTGCCGGCGTGAGGGCCGGTCCCCGCGATCGAAGGTCCGGTCCACGCCGGCAGACACGCCACCACCACCTCGACGTCCGACAGCGGACCGCGCACACCCCCGGCGCTGCGGCGAGCGAGCGCCCGGACCGCGGCGTGGGCCCCCAGGGACACCCCCCCGACCACCTCGACCGGCCCCGGGATCGAACCCGCCACCGCCTCGAGGTCGCCGACCTGCTGCTCGAGGTGGTGAGCGACGGGATCCCGGACCGCGCTGGAGGCACCGTGGCCACGCAGGTCGTAGGTCACCAACCTGGCGCCGGAAGCGAGGACCGGCACCGCGAACGCCTCGACGACGAACCGCGCGGACGATCCGGCCCCGTGGGCGATCACCCAGGCCGGGGCACCGGGTGGACCGACTTCGACCGCGGCGATCGCGACGCCGTCGGCACGTTCGACGAGCTGGTGGCGGAGGACGAGCTGGCGGCGCGGCGCCGTCACCTCACCTCGTCCAGCAGGTCCTCGAGCGACGCCGGGGTCACCTCGCCGACGACCCGTCCCGCGAGCCGGCCGTCACGGTCGAACACCACGGTGGTGGGCATGCCGCGACCGCCGACCGCGAAGGCGACGTCGCCGTCGATGTCGTAGATGGTCGCGAACTCGATGCCGAACTCCTCGACGAACTCCTCACCGTCGGAGCGACGATCCATGTGGTCGATCCCGAGGAAGGTGACCTCCGGGTTGGCCTCACTGGCCTCGATCAGCATGGGCATCTCGGCCCGACAGGGACCACACCAGCTGGCGAAGATGTTGACCAGGGTCGCCTGGCCGGCCTCGGCTTCGCGCGCGATGTACGCGGCAGCTTCCGGCCACCCACCCTCGGCGAGCCGCGCGTCGCGGTCGGGCACGGTCTCGGGCGGGTCGGCCTCCGTTGCGTCCAGCCCGGAGTCCGCGGGCAACTCCGGCCCGTCCTCAGGTGGCTGCGCCCCGAAATCGACCACGTCGGAGCCCGAACCACATCCCGCCACGACCAGGGCCATGACGGTGAGCAGCGAGGCGACACGGACGCGCACGATGACCTCAGCAAGCCGTGGGGAGCCGGTGGGCGAACACCCCGTGACGGTACCCGGCAGCCGTCAGCCTCTGCTGGGCACCGTCGCCAGCACGTCCGAGGATGCCGCGAGGAACGCCTCCACCTCGGCGGGCGTGCCGACCGAGACCCGGATCTGTTCCAGCATCCCGTAGGGCGGCAGGGGTCGCACCCCGACCCCGTGGCCGGCGTACGCCTCCACGATGGGGCCGGCGTCGGTCCCGAGTTCGATGGTCAGGAAGTTGCCGAGACCGTCGGTGAACGGCACGCCGAGGGCCCGCAACCCCTCGGCCATCTCCGCTCGGCCCGCCAGGGTCCCGGACACGGTGCGTGCCAGGTGCGCGAGGTCGCCGAGGCTCGCGATCGCGGCCGCCTGCCCGGTCGCGGTGACGTTGAACCGGGTCCGACGAGCGTCCAGGGCCGCGATCAGCCCGGCCGGTCCACTGATCGACCCGACCCGCAGGCCCGCCAGCGCGTACGCCTTCGAGAACGTGCGCAACGTCAGCAGGCGTGGGTGGTCGACCCCCAGCTCGGCGACGGTCGCGTACCCGCGTTGCCCGCCCGCGAACTCGTGGTAGGCCTCGTCGACGATCACCGTGATGTGTTCGGGCAACGCGGCGACCAGGGTGCGCAGTTCGTCGCCGGTGAGGTGGGCGCCGGTCGGGTTCCCCGGGTTGTCGATCACCACGACGCGGGTCGCATCGCTCACGGCGGCCAGCAGCGCGTCGACGTCACGGGCGTACCCGTCACCGCCGAGCGTCGCCGGTCCCCCGGTCGGCACCTCGACGTACCTCGCGCCGGCGTTGCGTGCGGCCAGCCGGTAGACCACGAAGGACCGCTCGAAGGCCAGCACCTCGGCGGTCTGGGCCTTCTCGCAGGCGTGTGGGATGGCGTCCATGAGCAGGGCGGCCGACCCGGTCCCGACCGCGACCTCCTCGGCCGGGCGACCGAGGTGGTCGGCGACGGCGGCGCGCAGCGCGACGCTCTGGTCGTCGGGGTACAGGTGCGCCTCGTGGATGACCCGCGTCGCCGCCTCGATCGCCAGCGGCGAGGCCCCGAAGGGTGACTCGTTGGACGACAACCGGACCTTCATACCCGGTGGGGGTCCGACGGCGGCGGACGAGGCGATGCTCACGACGAACTCCTGGGGAGGGCGGTGCTTTCCACGAGTCTAGGAGCGCGCCACTATCACAGGTACAGGCCCGATCCGCTCTCGCTCTGCACGGAGGCGACCGCGTTGACGTCGCGTTCGCGCACGATCAGGTAGGCCTCGCCCTGCACGTCGATCTCGATCGCGTCCTCGGGCAGGTAGAGGATCTCGTCACCGGTGCTGATCTGGCGCACATGCGGACCGACCCCGATGGTCTCGCCCCAGATGCCCTTGCGGTCGACCGATCGGGCCGTCGCCGGGATCAGGATGCCGCCCTTGGTCTGGCGCTCCCCCTCGTCGGGCGGGGAGACCAGGACGCGGTCGCCCAGGACGGAGACACCACGGCGGGCGCGTGCGGCGGCAGCTTCGGGGCGCGGATCAGTCATGCCGCGGACCCTACCGCTCGTGGGCGGAAGCGCTTCAGCTCGAAGCGGAAGTGCCTCAGCGGGGCGCGACGTAGGTGTGGGCGGCCACGTGCGGCGGCAGCGCCGCATCGTGCACGCTGCCGGCGACCAGGACCCACCCGTCCTGCCGCTCCTTGATCTCGCAGGAACGGCCGGGCATGAAGCCGCAGTTCTGGAGCAGCTGGAGCGCCTCGTCGTCGCCCTCGAGCGTCTCGGTGATGCGCACGACCAGCACCGGCCCGCTGGGCGCGTCCTCGAGACGGACGGCGTCGGGATGCGAGGGCTGGTTCGCCGAGCCGGGGATCGGGTTGCCGTGCGGGCAGGTCCCCGGGTCGCCGAGCAGGTCGAGCAGCCGGGCCTCGACGTCGTCGGACATGATCCCGTCCCACCGCTCGGCCTCGTGGTGCACCTTCCACCACTCCAGGCCGATGACGTCGGCCAGGAGCCGCTCGGTGAGCCGGTGACGGCGCACCGCGGTCGTGGCACGTTCACGCCCGGCCTCGCTGAGGGCGATACCGTCGCCGGCGAGCTGCGCCGTGCCGTCCCCGAGCAGGCGGGCGATGGCCGCGTCGATGTCGGCGTCAGCCACCGGGATCCGCGCGGCGAGCTCCTGCGGGCCGACCAGTTGACCGAGTTCGTCCGCCTCGAGCAGCACTTCCAGCACCTCGGTGAGCAGGCTGTCGAGGTTCGAGGTCGTCGTCACGGTCGACGTCGAGAGGGTGTCCGGCACGAAGAGCTCCGGTCGGGTGGAGAACGGCTGTAGGTAGGAAGGGTAGCCTAACCTATGACGGCTGTCGCACCGCAGCCCGGACCCGACCGCCCGAACCCACGCTTGGAGGCGACGTGACCCGAGAGCTCGACGAACGCACGGCGCTGAGCTGTGCCGGTCTCGTCAAGCGGTTCGGTGACACGGTGGCCGTCGACGGCGTGGACCTCGAGGTGGCACGGGGCAGCCTGACCGCACTGCTGGGCCCGTCGGGGTGCGGCAAGACCACCGTGCTGCGGATGGTCGCCGGACTGCTCGACCCGGACGCGGGCACCATCGACGTCGACGGCCGTCGGGTGACCGGGCCGGACGTGGCGATCCCGCCCGAGAGCCGCAACATCGGCATGGTGTTCCAGGACTACGCGCTGTTCCCGCACCTGTCGGTCGCGCGCAACGTCGCCTACGGGCTGTCATCGCTCCCGCGCAGCGAACGCCGGACCCGCACCCGGGAAGCGCTGGAACTGGTCGGGCTGCAGGGCCTCGGCGACCGGTTGCCGACGGCGCTGTCCGGCGGTCAGCAACAACGGGTCGCCCTGGCCCGCGCGCTCGCGCCCCGGCCGGACCTGAT
>PWLR01000016.1 GCA_003558435.1 Nitriliruptoraceae bacterium
GCGGGAGAACCGCATGCACGGTTCTTAGGGGAGGGGCTGGAGACGGACGCGACGGCTCACGGCGGCAGGAAGAACCCTGCCGGGAAACCCCGGGGTGAGACCCCAGGCCTGACAGCCACCATCGCCACCGCGCCAGCCTCTTACCCGACCATAGGTCGTTGATTGTGGCGGATTCGGGGTCGGGTGCGTGACTTCACACCCTTGATGAGTGATAATCGGTGCAGAGGTTCGGGCGGGTTGCGTGGAGGGGTTGTGGGACAGACGATGCTGGCAGCGTTGCGTGAGATGGAGCCGCCGTTGCCGTTGTCCCCGCCGTGTTCGGTCCCGGTCGCGCCGGGTGTCGACCTGGTCGAGGACGACGACGGCAGCGGCGCGGTGTGGCTGCACGGGATGGTGGCGTTCGCCTGGGACGGTGGCGATGTGACGGGCCGGCGGCTGGCTGCCGCGAACCTGGTGAAGGTGGGTGCGGCGAGCCAGCGGCAGGTCGCGGACGCGTTCGGAGTGAACGAGACCACGGTGTGGCGCTGGCGGCGTCAGCTCGACCAGGATGGGGTCGCGGGGCTGGTGGGGGCCCGGCCGGGACCGAAGGGGGCGTGGAAGCTGACCGGGGAGCTGGCCGAACAGATCGTGGCGTTGCACGGTCAGGGGATGTCGGGCCGTGAAGTCGCTCGCCGGGTCGGGGTGTCGGATTCCAGTGTGCGGCAGGTCCTGGCCGCCCGACACAGCGACGAGACCGCCACCGACGTCCAGGCCGAGGACGACGAGCCCGACGACGGCGAGGATGACGGCGGGCAACTCGAGCTGTTGGCCCGGCCGGCTGTACGTGCTGGTGAGCGGCAGGCGGCCCGGGCGGGACTGCTGGCGGGTGCGTCACCGGAGATCTGTGAGGGCGGGCAGCTCCCTGCGGCCGGGAGCCTGCTGGCGCTGCCGACGCTTGCAGCCACCGGGCTGCTCGAGTGTGTCGAGGCCACGTTCGCCGATGTGCAGGACCGGCCGGCGTTCTACGACCTGCGGGCGCTGGTGCTCACCATCGTGTTCGCCGGACTGTTGGGCGAGCCCCGCGCACAGGGACTGACCCGGATCGAGCCTGCCACCCTCGGCCGGCTACTCGGCCTGGACCGTGCCCCCGAACCCAAAACGTTGCGTCGTCGGCTCTCACAGCTCGCCGCGCTCGGCCGCTCGCACGTGCTGCTCGAGTCCCTGGCCCGTACGCATCTGGACGCCCATCCCGACCAGGCCGGGTTGTTCTACATCGACGGGCACGTACGTGCCTACCACGGCCGCCACGACCTGCCCAAAGCGCATCTGGCCCGGATGCGGATCTCGATGCCTGCCGAGGTCGACACCTGGATCTGCGACTCCCGCGGCGACGGGGTGCTGGTGTGGACCTCTCCACCCGGTGCGTCGCTGACCGGTGAGCTACGCCGCGCCACCAACGACATCCGCCGCCTGGTCGGCGACGACGCGACACCCACCATCATCTTCGACCGGGGCGGCTGGTCACCGAAGCTGTTCACCGAACTGGTCGGACAAGGCTTCGAGCTGCTCACCTACCGCAAACAGCCCGTCAAGCCCGAGCCGACCTCCGCGTTCGTTGATCACACCTTCGTTGACGACCGCGGGATCGACCACACCTACTGGCTGGCTGAGCGGACCGTGAGGATCTCCTACGGCCCCGCCAACCAGCGCCGCTACTTCCAGGCCCGCCAGATCACCCGCCTGTGCGACGACGGGCATCAGACCACGTTGATCACCACCCGCACCGACCTCGACCCGGCCACCGCCGCTCATGCCCTGTTCTGCCGTTGGCGGCAGGAGAACTTCTTCCGCTACATGCGTGGCCGCTACGGCCTGGATGCGCTCGACACCTACGCGACCGTGGCTGACGACGCCGGCCGGACCGTGCCCAACCCTGCCAAGAAGGACGCCGCCCGCCGCACCCGCGAACTGAAGGCGACCATCGCCTCAGGCCAGGCCACCCTCGGCCGACTCGGCGACATCCCGGCCCTGGCCGGCACGCTCTCCGAGCTCTCCGCCACCATCGACGAGGTCCGTGCCCAGCTCACCGCCCACAAGGCGCACGCCCGGCAGCTGCCCGCACGAATCCCGCTCGGCGAGATCCGTCCCGGCGCCCGTCGTCTCAACGGCGAACACAAGCGGCTCGTCGACGCGGTCCGCATGGCCACCTACAACGCCGAATCGTCCCTGGCCCGCCTGTTAGCCGAGCACTACCCCCGCGCCCGCCACGAGGCCCGCAGCCTGCTCCACGAAACCTTCGCCACACCCGCCGATCTCCAGATCATCGACCGCCGGCTGCACGTCACCCTCAACCCGCTGTCCACACCCGCCCGCACCCGTGCGATCGCCGCCCTCTGCCAGCAACTCACCGACACCCAAACCCTCTACCCCGGCACCGACCTCACCCTGGTCTACGCCGTCAAGAACCCCACCAGCCCTGCATGAACGATCACGCCATGTCAAGAGCCCTGGAATCAGCACCTCGAGCAATCCGGTGCTTCAGCGGCACGCCGAGGACGGCAACCTGCTCGCCTACCACGAGGTACGCCGAACACTTCGTAC
>PWLR01000131.1 GCA_003558435.1 Nitriliruptoraceae bacterium
CGGTGGCCGTCGTTGCGGCCAGGGAGCCCCGGCCTGGACGGGCGATCAGGATCGCCCGGGAGGGACGACGCCGTGTCAGCTGCACCGATGGACGCCATCAGGACCGCCATCCTCGAGGACGCCCCCGGCGAGGTCATCGCCGGGTTGCCGTTGCCGGATTCGATGCGAGCCGCCGTGGTCCGCAAGGACGACGAGCACCTGTTCGACGGGCTCGCCGACAAGGACAAGGATCCCCGCCGCAGCCTCCACATCGACGAGGTGCCGCTGCCGCCGCTGGGCCCGAACGAGGTGCTGATCGCGCCGATGGCCTCGGCCATCAACTACAACACCGTCTGGACCGCGCTGTTCGAACCCGTGTCGACGTTCCGGTTCCTCGAGCGGTTCGGCAAGGAGTCCGAGCTGGGCGCCCGGCATGACCTGCCCTACCACGTGGTCGGCTCGGACGCGGCGGCCGTGGTGCTGCGCACCGGTCCCGGGGTGACCCAGTGGAAGCCCGGCGACCGGGTCACCGTGCACTGCAACTACGTCGACCTCGAGCAGCCCGAGGGGCACGAGGACTCGATGCTCGACCCGTCGCAACGCATCTGGGGGTTCGAGACCAACTTCGGGAGTCTGGCGGACGTCTCGATGGTCAAGGCGAACCAGCTGATGCCGATGCCGACCCACCTCAGCTGGGAGGAAGCCGCGTCGCTGGGGCTCGTGATGGCGACCTCGTACCGGATGCTGGTCGGGTCGAACGCGGCGCAGATGAAGCAGGGCGACATCGTGCTGATCTGGGGTGCGAGCGGCGGGATCGGCGGCTTCGCGACCCAGTTCGTGCTGAACGGCGGCGGGATCCCGGTCTGCGTGGTGTCCTCGGAGGAGAAGGCGGAGCTGCTGCGGCGCACCGGGGTCGAGCACGTCATCGACCGCAAGGCCGAGGACTACCAGTTCCACGACGAGAACGGTGCGCCCGACTACAGCGAGATGCGCCGGTTCGGCAAGAAGATCCGCGAGCTGGTGGGCCAGGATCCCGACATCGTGTTCGAGCACCCGGGCCGGACCACCTTCGGGGCCTCGGTACTCGTGTGCAAGCGCGGCGGGACGATCGTCACCTGTGCATCGACCTCCGGCTACCTGCACGAGTACGACAACCGGCACCTGTGGATGCGGCTCAAGCGCATCCTCGGATCGCACTTCGCCAACTACAGCGAAGCCTGGCAGGCGAACCGCCTGGTCGATCTCGGCATGATCCACCCGATCCTGTCCGAGACCCGTCCGCTGGAGGAGGTGGGCGAGGCGGCCTACCAGGTCCACCACAACCTGCACACCGGCAAGCTCGGGATCCTGGTGGGCGCACCCGAGGACGGGCTGGGTGTCCGCGACGAGGTCAAGCGCGCGAAGCACGCCGAGCAGATCGCGGTGTTCCGCAGCATCTCCTGAGCCCACGGCACGAACGCGCTTCCCAGCCGGCCCCCGGAGCGATAACGTCCGGGGGCATCGGGGGAGCGGACATGAGGGCATCACCACGCGCGCGGGCTCCGCGGCGGTCGGGACGGCGGTCGGTTGCGGTCATGTTGGTGGTGACGGCGGTGGCCGCCGCGGTCGCGCTGGTGACCAGTGGTTCGATCGCCTCGACGTTCGGTTCGGCGGCCATCGTGGTGCTGCTGATGGGTTCGGCGGTCGCCTTCGGGGCGTTCGACGGTCACGGCCCCGCCGAGGGCGCCGACGGGCTGGCCCCCGACGGACGCACGACCGCGCTCGCGGAGCACGTCCTCGGTTCGTTGGACGGCATCGAGCACCGCCGGGTCGAGCTCGGCAGGCCATGGCCCCAGCTCAGCGTGGGGCCCACCGGCGTCGTGGTCGTCGACGTCTGCGGGTTGGAGGGCCCCGTCGTGCTGGATGCCACCGGCATCCGCCGGCGCGACGACCAACGCAGCTGCGCTCGCTGCCGCGCCGCATGCGCGGCCGGTCACGCGGCGCGACGCGCCCTGGCGGGATCCGGCGCGCAGGTGCCCGTGCGGACCATCGCGGTCGTGGCGGCCGGGACCTCGGTGACCGTCGCCATCGATGCTCCCGCCGAGACCTTGCTGATCAACGTGGACGAACTCGCCGACACCCTCGCTCGCGGTCCGGTGCTGCCCATGGCGGTCGTCGATGCGTCGTTCGCGCTACTCAGCCGGACCCCGATGGTGTCAGGGCCGAACTGAGCGATGCCCGGCTCGGGTGCGTGCCTCAACAGCCCACGAGCACCAGCGGGGACAGGCAGGTGGGCCAGAAGTGCGCCGCGACCACCAACGGCAGCGCGACCATCACGCCGTCGCGCGTCTGCGCCAGCGCGGCGATGGCGATCGTGACCCCGGCGGCCAGGGCGCCGGCGGTCAGGCCGCCGAGCAGGTCGCCGCGGAACAGTCCCCCGGTCGCGAAGACCTGGCCCACGACCACCACGACCACGGGGGCCACGATCGCCGTGCGGGGCACGCTCAGCCTGGTCGGGACCATCCGGTCGGTCAGCAGCAGTATCGCCGCCAGCGCCACCGCGTTGCCCAGGGCGAAGACCAGCGATCCTCCACCGGTCAGTGCCCCGAGCAGCCCGCCGACGAAGGCCACGCCGACCGCGCCCAACCCGATCGTGCGGATCAGCTGGGTCAAGGAGGTCTCCGGCGAACGGGGGAAGCCCTCGCGCGCCCTGGTCGCCACGAAGCCGACGAGCACGAGCGCGCCGATGGACAACAACACGACCTGACCGATCGCGTAGACCAGCTCGATCGGTGAACCCGTGGACACGGGCCCGGCGAGCCGACCGAGCAGCGGGCCGAGCCCGCCGATCGGGCCGAAGGCCTGGAAGCCGGCACCGATCAGCACGGCCGGGACCGCCAGCACCAGGCCGCGTCCGATCCCGCCAGCTCGTTCGATCCCGCCGCCGCCCCGAGCGATCCGACCGCCCCCGCCGGAGAACCCGAAGGCCGCCGCCCCGTCCTGGCGGTAGCGGGCCAGCAGCACCGGCACCAGCGCGGTGAGCGCGAAGATCCAGACCAGATCGAGGATGGCTGCCGCGAGCCCCGTCCGCGGGTACAGCGGGAGGCTGGCGACGAACACCCGCAGCCGGACGCCCAGGACGGCAACGGCGGCAGCGAGGATGACGTCGGTCTTGGCATCATCGGGTGAGATGTACACGATCGCGGACGCTACCAGCGTGCGTCCGGACCGGGTCACCGCGCCGGATAGCCTTCGTGCTCGTTCTGCTGGTGGTTCCCGTCGGATAGGAGTGCTCGTGCTCGAGGCGTCCATGATCGTGGTGGGTGACGAGATCCTCGGCGGCTACGTCACGGACACGAACTCGCCCTGGCTCGCCGAGCGACTGCGCGCCCACGGGGTGCCGTTCACCCGGATCCATGTGGTGCCCGACACCTCGGCGGCGATCGATGAGGCGCTCCAGGCCGAACTCGCCCGGTCCCGCCCACGCTTGATCGTGACCTCGGGTGGGATCGGTTCGACCCCCGACGACCTGACCTACGAGGCGGTGGCGGCCAGCCTCGACCGCGAACTCGTCGAGGACCCGGTCATCGGCGAACGGGTCGCCGGCGCGCTCGACTGGTCCCGGGAACAGGGCCTGGACGTCTCGGAGGCGTTCGCGTGGCACCTGGGACGGATGGCGCGGATCCCGGCGGGCAGTCACCTGCTGCTCCGCGAGGGCGGCTGGGCGGCCGGGGTGGCCGTCGACGTCGATGGGGGCTGCGACGCGGGCGGCGTCACGATCGTGATCCTTCCGGGGGTGCCCTCGGAGTTCCGGGCACTGATGGAGCACGCCGTCGAGCCCGCGGTGCTCGAGGGGCGGAACGTGGTTCCGACGGTGACCGAGACCGAGCACGCGTTGCCGGAGAGCACCCTGAACCTCGCCTTCGTCGAACTCATGGAACGGTGGCCCGGGGTCAAGCTCGGCAGCTACCCGGGCCGTCCGATGTTGATCCGGTTGTCCGGTGAGCCGGCCGCCGTGGCGGAGGCGACCGACTTCGTGCGCGGCGCGGTCGACGAACTCAGCGACACCCCGGCGGGTCGGCGTCTCACGGAGGCGTGGGACGGGCGTGGGTCGCGCGCGACCGACGATGACCCGCGCGCGTCGGCGACGAACGAGACGGCGACGCACGACGAGGAGCACGCATGAACCGCCGACTGATGTTCGTCCACGCCCATCCCGACGACGAGGCCTCGAAGGGGGCCGCCACCGCGGCCCACTACGTCGACGACGGCGCCGAGGTCACGCTGGTGACCTGCACCGGCGGCGAGGCCGGCGACGTGCTCAACCCGAGCGCCGCGCACGCCACGCCCGAGGAGATGGGTGGGGTCCGCGCCCGCGAACTGGCCGCGGCGGTCGCCGCCATCGGCTTCACCCGGACCTACGGGCTGGGTTACGTCGATTCGGGCTACCACGAAGACCCCGCCGAGGTGCCGGTCGGCACGTTCTCGCGCACCCCGCTCGACCAACCGTCCCGGACGCTGGCCGGCCTGATCCGGCGCGAACGCCCTCATGTGGTCGTGACCTACCCGGAGGACGGCGGCTATCCGCATCCCGACCACATCATGAACCACCTCGTGACGATGCGTGCGCTGGAACTCGCCGAGGACCCCTCCGTGGATCTCCGTGACGAACCCGGCGGCGAGCTTCCCGCCTGGCGTGTGCCCAAAGTGTACGCCTCGTCGATCTTCCCGCCCGAGCGGATCCATGCGCTGCACCAGGGGATGCTCGACGCCGGACTGGAGAGCCCCTTCTCGGAGTGGTTGGAGAAGCGCGGTGACCGTGAGCCCGGTCCCGACCCGGACGCCCGCGTGCGCTGTGAGCAGCAGTTCGTCCGCCGTGATGCGGCGCTGCGTGCCCATGTGACCCAGATCGACCCGGACGGGTTCTGGTTCGGCACCCCACGCGAACTCGAACGCGAGCTCTACCCCTACGAGGGCTACCTGCTGCTGCGCGCCGACGTGACCGTGTCACTGCCCGAGGACGACCTGTTCGCCTCGCTCGACCTCGCGTACTGGGACCAGCAGGTGGCGGCCGTCACCGCGGAGGGGTGAGCGGGGACACCTCACCGAGCCCGGAGCCCGCCGCCGCGGATGATGCGTTGGACCTCGCGCCGGAAGCACCGCCGGGGATCGCGCCGCGCGGGTCCCCGCTGCGGGTGCTCGCCAGCCGCCAGTTCGGCACGTACTTCGCCGGATCGGCCCTGTCGAGCATCGGGACCTGGTTCCAGAACATCGCCGCGGGACTGCTCGTCTACGAGCTGACCCGGTCCACCCTGCTGGTCGGCGCGGTCAACTTCGCGCAGTTCATCGGATCGGTCGTGCTCGCCCCGTGGGCGGGAGCGGCCGCCGACCGCTTCGACCGGCGCAAGCTGCTGATGGTCTCCCAGCTCGGGGCCGCGGTCGTGGGTGGTCTGCTCGCGCTGCTGACCTTCGCCGATCTGGTCACCCCCGCGATCGTGGTCGGTGCGGCCCTGCTGCTGGGGCTGGCACTGGCGTTCATGGTGCCGGCGCTGCAGGCACTGGTGCCGCTGCTGGTCGCGGACGAGGACCTCGACGTCGCGGTGTCGCTCAACTCGGTGAGCTTCAACCTCGCCCGTGCGGTCGGCCCGGTCCTGGGGGCCCTCGTGGTCGAACGGGCCGGGTTCGGGATCGCCTTCGCGCTCAACGCCGCCTCCTTCCTCGCGTTCGTCGGTGCGCTGGCGCTGGTGCGACCCCGCCCGCAACGCCTGGTGCGGGGCCCCCGGCCCCGCATGATGGAGTCGATCCGCATGGTCCGCGGCGTCCCGGCATGGTCGGCGCTGCTGGTGGCCACGATGGTGATCTCGACCTCCACCGACCCGATCAACACCCTCACGCCCGAGCTGGCGCTGGACGTGTTCGGCGGCACCCAGGCCGACGTGGGGCTGCTCGTCGGTGCGTTCGGCGGTGGGGCGACCCTCACCGCCCTGACCCTGACCGGATGGATCCGACGGCGACGCCTGGCGATGCCGGGCGCGTTGCTGGTGCAGGGCGGCGGCATGGTGCTGGTCGGGGTCGCGCCGGTGCTGGAGGTCGCGCTGGTGGGCATGGCGGTCTCGGGCGCGGGGTTCATCGCGGCGATCACCCGCTCCACGGTGCGCCTGCAGACCGAGGTCCCCGACGGTCAGCGCGGACGCGTCATGGCGCTGTGGAGCGTCGCGTTCATCGGGACGCGTCCGATCGCCGCCCTGGTGTCGGGCGTGGTCGCGGAGTTCGCGGGGGCGCGGGTCGCGACCGTCCTGCTGGCGATGCCGGTGCTGGTCGCGGCGCCCTACGTGGCCCGCCGGCTCTCCCCACACCGGTCGGCCGCCGGCGCCGTGACCGGGAGCGGCGCCGATCAGAGCGCCGATCAGAGTTCGGGCGGCGGCAACGACGAGGCGAGGTAGAACAGGCAGTCCTGGCGTGCGGCCGCCACGGTGCGGGTCATCATCACCGGTGTGCTGCGCTCGGTCAGCACCACCTGGTCGTCGACCACGGCCAGGTGGGCATCCGTGACGTCGACCCCGTCCGCGTCGTGGATACGGACCGGCATGCCGATCCCCGGTCGGACCCGGCCCAGGACGTGGCCGGCCGGCACCTCGTCGAAGTTGTGCACGTCCCCGTCGGCGGAGAGCACCAGATCGACCTCGTCGTCCAACTCGCCACCGAAGCGGAACCGCACCTCCGGTACCACCGTCACCTTCCGCAGCTCACCCAGCAGGTCGTGGTCGCGTGCCTGTGCATCCGTGCGCAACGGTGGGGCCCCGAGGTAGCGGCGCATGCCGTCGACGGCGAACGCGAGCGACTCCGGCCGGCCCGGCAGCCCGCACTCGACGGCGATGCTGGGGCAGGTGTCGTGCAGCGCCTCCATCAGCGTGTTGACCAGCAGGTCCCACCGCAACAGCGTCGTGGTGAACAGCGTGGCGAGGTTGAACACCTCGGCGCGGTCCTGGGTGACGATGGCGTAGAAGGGGTTGTCGCCGGTGTTGTTGTGCACGTCGACCAGGGATTCGGGCTGGGCGGCGATCAGGTGGGCGAGGATCGCATCCGCAGCCTGACGCTGCTCGGTCGTGGGGTCGTGCATCCCCCAGATCCGGTTCATGTCCTCCTGGCCATCGAGATACCGGTGCGCGAACCCCGGTGGCGCCAGAGCCGCCTGGACGTTGCCGATCACGACGTACAGGTCGAAGGAGTAGGACCGGCGACGGCGCAGTATCCGGTGCACGGCCTGCAACCCGGTCGATTCGTCGCCGTGCAGCAGCGTGGCGATGGCCCGTGGCGGGTCGGTCCCCACCCCCGGGACACGGATCAGCGTCGGACAGCCGAGCGCCCGCAACAGGGTGCGCTCGTCGGTGTCCAACAGTTCGTCCGGCAACCCGTCCGGATACCACCGGTGGATGGGTTGGGCGGGATCCGCGGGGGGCACAGCGTTCCTCGGGAGGCGGGGTCGGAGGGGACCCGCCGAGTCTAGAAGGGCGACTTCGGAGCCAGAGACCACCCGGCGTGGTGCGCGGACGGTCGCCGCGCGGAAGACCAACGATCTCGGTCGTAGAACGGCTCGCAGCGGCGTTGCGGAGGGTTCGGGCCGTTCCGGACGATGCCGCCGGCAACCGTCGGACCGAGGTCGGCGAACCACGCAGCGAGACGAGGGAGCGGCACAAGCGCCCCATCTCCCCAACGTGGGAACGACCTACCGAACGTCACCGATACGTCACCCGATCACGAGGAACAGCGACCATGAGAGCCTTCACCCGCCAAGCACGACCCATCGCCGCGGCACTCGCCGCCGGCATGGTGCTCGCCGCCTGTGGCACCGACGCCACCGACGATGCCGCCGCCGAGGAGCCCGTCGAGGAGCCGGTCGAGGACGAGACCGTGACCGACGAGCCGGTCGAGGAGGAGGAGGCCGAGACCGAGGACGACCACGACATGGACGAGATGGAGACCGTCGCGGTCGACCTCTCGGCCGAGCAGCTGCGCGCCACGCTCAACCGTCTGTTCCAGGAGCACGTCTACCTGGCCGGCACCGCGACCGGACAGGCACTCGCCGGCAACGACGAGGCGTTCGAGGCCGCATCCGCCGCCCTGACCGAGGGCAACACCGAGGACCTCGCCGACCTGATCGGCGCCGTCTACGGCGACGACGTCCGTGAACAGTTCGTCGGCTTCTGGAACAGCCACATCGGCATGTTCGTCGACTACACGGTCGCCACCGCCGAAGGTGACGAGGCCGCGCAGGACGACGCCGTCGAGCGTCTGCTCGGCTACAGCCAGGAGCTCGCCGACACCTTCGAGACCCTGACCGAGGGTGAACTGCCGGCTTCAGCCTCGCAGCCCGGTATCGAGATGCACGTCACCACCCTGAAGGCTGCCGTCGACGCCCAGGCCGCCGGCGACGCGGAGCTCGCGTTCAGCAACCTGCGTGAAGCCGCCCACCACATGGACAACCTGGCCGAGGCGCTCGCCAACGCGATCGCCACGCAGAACGGCCTCGAGGGCGACGCGACCTCCGACCTCGCAGGGGTCCAGTCCGAGCTCAACGGTCTGCTCCAGGAGCACGTCTACCTGGCCGGCACGTTCACCGGTGAGGTCCTGACCGGTGGCGACAACGTCGAAGCCGCACAGAACGCCCTGATCGGGGGCAACACCGAGGACCTCGCCGACCTGGTGGCCGACGTCTACGGCGAGCGCACCGACCGCGACGAGTTCGTGCAGTTCTGGAACAGCCACATCCTGATGTTCGTGGCCTACACCGAGGGTGTCGCAGCCGACGACCAGGACGCCAAGGACGCCGCGGTCGCCGACCTCGTCAGCTACGGCGACGACCTCGCCGCGGCCTTCGAGGAGCTCACCGCCGGTGAACTCCCCGCCAAGGCCTCGACCCCGCTGATCGTGGAGCACGTCACCACGCTGCTGCCGGCGATCGACGCCCAGGGCGAAGGTGACTTCACCGCCGCCTACACCGAGCTGCGCACCGCAGCCGGCCACATGGAGATGCTGACCTTCCCGCTCTTCGACGCGACGGTCGCCTCTCTCTAGAGGCGCGACCGACACCCGGCGGGTGGTGCCCGGCTCCTTCGGGATGCCGGGCACCACCCCGTTCGGCTCGGCCACGCCCCGGTTCCGACCGCACGATCCGACCGCACGACCTGACCGCCGGACCCCCACCACCACCGGTGGGGCTTCGCCCCCGATCCCCAGGAGCTCGACCATGCGCAGCACCTCCCGCATCCGCACCATCGCCGGCGCCGCGGCGCTCGCGCTCGCCCTCGCCGGGTGCGCCGACGAACGCACGGACACCGCCGAGGCCGAGGTGGAGGACCCCACCGACCCCGCCGACGAGTCCGACGCCGACACGACCGGCGAGGCGGACACGGCCGGCGAGCCGGAGGCCGACGGCGTCGCCACCGACACCGTCGAGGTGCGCAACATCGCCTTCGAGCCCGCCGACATCGAGGTCGAGGTGGGCACCACCGTCACCTGGGTGAACGAGGACATCGTCAACCACACCGTGACCTCGGGTCCTGCGGGGGAGCCGGACGGGATGTTCGACGAGCCGCTGTCCAGTGGGGGCGACGACGCCACCATCACCTTCGACGACGCCGGCACGTTCGACTACTACTGCGACCTGCACCGCAACATGATCGGCAGCGTGACCGTCACCGGCTGAACGCCTGACCCCGGGGGACATTCAGTAGCATCAGCCGCCGATCGGTCGCGCAGGTTGGCCGGTCGGTGATCCATGATGTCCGGCGGCAGCGTCGGCGAGGACGGACACCGGTGGACCACGACGATGCGCCCACGGACGCCCGTCGGGCGTCCGACCACCGTGGCCCCGGCCGGCGTCGCGCCGGGTCGGTGCACAACAGCGCCCGCGTCGCGGCCGCGGCCAAGGAAGCGCTCGACGGTTTCCAGGGCGTTCCGCGTCACGAGCCTGCGGGCAGCGACACCACGACCCGGGCACCCGGGGTGCGGGTCCTGTTCGAGGCCGCGGGCCCGACGGGGGAGCGGGCCACCGACGATCCTCCCACCGGGTGGGACAGCGATCCCGCCGAGGCGCTGGACGACGCGGCCGCCGACGCGCCGACGGGCGAACCCCCGGGTCCGGTATCCCCCGTGTGGAACCCCTTCCGGCAGGCCGCTGCTCCGAGCGTGACGTCGGCTGCGGCGGACACCGTGACCGTCCCGACCGGGCGGCCGACGGGGCCGCGGATCGTGGGTCTGCACACGCGGGAGAGCTCGACGGACGTGACCGTCATCGCGACCGTCGAGCAGCACGGCCGACGGGCCCACGGGACCTCGGTCGGCCCGCCCGCGCCATCCGGGCTGCTCGAAGCGGTCGCGGAGGCGACCCTCGCCGCGCTCCGGATGCTCGTGGCCGGCGGGTTCCCCATCACCGTCGAGCAGGTGGCCCTGGCATCGGACGACGGAACCAGCGTGTCGGTGGAGCTGACGTGGTCGCATCCGCGCGGCCGGCGGCGACTGGTCGGCGAGCGCCCCACCGATCGGGATCCGGCTCGCGCGGCGATGCAGGCCACGTTGGACGCCGCGCATCCCTGTCTCCCCGCGCCCGGGGCCGCGGGGTCCTGACGGGCCGTTCGATCCGCGCCGCCGTCACCGCCTCGGGTCAGGGGAGGTCCCAGGTGTGCACGGGCTCGTTGGAGCGCATGCCCTCGAGGTACCGCCGGGTCATCTCGACCAGCGCATCGTCGCGTTCCAGGTCGCCGTCGTCGTACAACGAACGGAAGGTCTCGACCTGCCAGTTCGCCCCGGTGCGACGCTTCAGCGCCCGCTGCTCGATGATGCCGAGGTAGCGGTCCCGGTCGAGAGGGTCGATGCCCCAGGCATCCAGGCCCGTGTGCGCGAGCGGCAACAGGGTGCGCAGGATCAGCTCGCTGGCCGGCACGGTGCCGACCCCCGGCCAGAACAGTTCGGCGGTGATGCCTTCGCGTGCGGCGCTGAAGAAGTTGTCCTGGGCGGCGACGAAGGACAGCTGCTTGTGGATGGGCGGGTCGAGTTCCGCGAGCGCCCGCACGAGCCCGTAGTAGAACGCGGCGTTGGCGACGGTGTCCACCATCGTGGGGCCGGCGGGCAGGACCCGGCTCTCGACCCTCAGGTGCGGCTTGCCGCGGGCGACCGCGTAGATCGGTCGGTTCCAACGCCAGATGGTGCCGTTGTGCAGGACCAGTTCCGGCAGGTGTGGGATGCCGCCGCTCTCCATGATCGCTTCCGGGTCCTCCTCGTCGACCAACGGCAGGAGGGCCGGGAAGTAGCGCACGTTCTCGTCGAACAGGTCGGTGACGTCCTTGATCCACTTCTCACCGAACCAGACGCGGGGCCGCACCCCCTGAGCGGTGAGTTCCTCGGAACGGGTGTCGATGGTCTGCTGGAACAGGGCGATGCGCGTCTCGCGCCAGAGTTCCTTGCCGAGCAGGAACGGCGAGTTGGCGCCGACGGCGACCTGTGCGGCGGACGCCGCCTGGGCCGCGTTCCACACGTCGGCGAACCCGTCGGGGGTGACCTGCAGGTGGAGCTGCACCGAGGTCGCCGCCGCCTCCATGACGATCGACGACGCGTGCAGCGAGAGCCGCTCCGTACCCTCGATCTCCAGCAGCAGGTCCTCGCCCCGCGCCTCCAGGACCTGCTCGTTCAGCAGGTGGTAGCGGGGGCTGGCCGACATGTTCTGGATCGTGACGTGCAGGTTCTTGAGCGTCGGGATGATCCCGACCATCGCGACGTGGGCACCCAGTTCCTCCGCTCGCCGGTCGGCGTGCTCGAACGAGGTCTGGAGTTCCTCCTCGATCTCGCGGAAGACCGTGCCGATGATCTTGTGGGGCGCGAGGTTGAACTCGATGTTGAACTGGGCGAGTTCGGTCTGGAAGTCCTCGGATTCGATGCGTTCGAGCAGTTCCGCGTTCATCATCGTCGGCGCACCCTCACCGTCGACCACGTAGAACTCCACCTCCACACCGATGAGTTTGCGCCCCCGCTCGAACCGATCGTCGGCCAGCATCCGGCGCAGGACGGCGAGGTCGCGCTTCACTTTCTCCCGGTAGCGTTGCCGGTCCTCGCGGGTGAACCTGACCTCGTCGATCTCTCGGCCCACGTCATCCTCGTAGCGTCGCGGTCCAGTGAGCGTAGGCCCCACGTCGGCGACAGGTGAGGATGTCACCCTGCGGCTACGGTCACATGACCGTGATCTGGAGGACCGATGTACCATGTCCCATCTTCCCGCGACCAGTTCGGCGGCACCGCGATGAGTGGCATCCTCCTTCGTGCCATCGAGACCGCCGATCTGCGTCCGGTGGCGGCGCTCAACGACCGCGAGGTGCCACGCGTGAGCCCGCTGGGGGTCCACGGGCTCCGCGACCAGCTCCCGAGGTGCGATGTCGCACTGGTCGCGGTCGAGGACGATGCGATCGTCGGGTTCGTCCTCGCCCTGGCCCCGGGCGTCGACTACCCCAGCATGAACTACCGGTGGTTCGAGCAGCGGGGGACCGACCACCTCTACGTCGACCGGGTCGTGGTGGCGACCGCGCACCGGCAGCGCGGCATCGCTCGGATGCTCTACGACGCGGTCGAGGCTCGCGCCCGCGAGACCAGCCGTGCCGAGGTCACCTGCGAGGTCAACATCCGCCCGCCCAACCCCACGTCGATGACCTTCCACCTGGGCCGTGGTTTCGTCGAGGTGGGACGCCAGGACACCACCGGCGGCGCGCTCACGGTCGCGATGCTGGCGCTGCCGCTCACCTGACCCGCAGCGCGTGCGGCCACGCGTGCCGGGCGGTGGGTCGTGCCCTCGGGAGGGTGCCCGGGCCGTGACGCTACCTTCCCGGCGAGCGACCGAGCCGACAGGAGCGTGTCCGTGGAACGACTGGATCACCCACGCCACGACTACCGGCAGGGGGCGCTCTCCGAGCAGGACGTGGACCCCGACCCGCTCGTGCAGTTGCGTCGCTGGCTGGACGAGGCCATCGCCGCGGAGCTCGACGAACCGACCGCCATCACCCTGGCCACGGTGGATGCCTCGGGTATGCCCGATGCACGGGTCGTGCTGCTGCGCGGGATGGACGAGCGCGGGGTGTGGTGGTTCACCAACCGTCGGTCCGCCAAGGGCCGGCAGGTCGCGGCGAACCCGGTGGCCGCACTCGTGGCGCACTGGCAGCCGATGGAGCGGCAGGTCCGGCTCCGCGGCCGGGTCGAGCTGCTGTCGGATGCGGAGTCGGACGCCTACTTCGCCTCCCGACCGCGGGCCTCCCGGTTGGGCGCATGGGCCTCCGACCAGTCGGCGCCGATCGCCGACCGGGACGCCCTGGAGCGGCACGTGGCCGGGGTCGAGGCCCGTTTCGAGGGACGCGAGGTGCCCCGCCCCGATCACTGGGGCGGTTACCTG
Organism: Nitriliruptoraceae bacterium; assembly: GCA_003558435.1. Taxonomy (GTDB): domain Bacteria; phylum Actinomycetota; class Nitriliruptoria; order Nitriliruptorales; family Nitriliruptoraceae; genus PWLR01. Next base: position 13,388 of record PWLR01000131.1, read on the forward strand.
CTGCGCCCCGACACCGTCGAGTTCTGGCAGGGCCGTCCGGCCCGCCTGCACGACCGGCTGGTCTACACGCGCGCGGACGCCGGCTGGGCCCTCGAGCGTCGCCAGCCTTGAGTCGGGCCCTTGCCCGACTACGGTGGCGCGCCCCGGCGGGGCCCATCCGGCCTACGGCTCACGATCCCATCGCTCAGGAGTGACATGGCCGAGGTCGAAGGCGGCAGCGCCCGGCTCGAGAAGAAGCTCGGGTTGCTGGACGTCTACGCCATCTGCACCGGGGCGATGTTCGCCTCCGGGTTCTTCCTGCTGCCGGGCATCGCGGCCGCCAACGCCGGGCCGGCCGTCATCCTCGCCTACCTGGTGTCGAGCCTGCTGATGGTCCCGGCGATGTACTCGATCGCGGAGCTGTCGAGTGCGATGCCGCGTGCGGCCGGCACCTACTTCTTCATCCACCGCAGCATGGGTCCGTTGGCGGGCACGGTCGGTGGGCTGGGTGCCTGGCTGGTGTTGGTGGCCAAGAGTGCGTTCGCGTTGGTCGGGATGGGTGCCTACCTGGCGTTGTTCTTCGACGTGCCGGTCCAGCCGCTGGCGGTCGCGCTCACCGTGGCGTTCGGGTTGCTCAACGTCTTCGGTGCCAAGGAGACCGCCAAGCTGCAGGTGTGGTTGGTGGTGACGCTGGTCTCGATCATGATCTTCTTCATCGTGGCGGGGGTGATCGACATCCTCGGCACGGGTGAGGACCTGGCGGGCGACTTCGTGCCGTTCTTCCCGTTCGGGGTGGAGGGGCTGGTCTCGACGATCGGGTTGGTGTTCATCTCCTACGCGGGGTTGACGAAGGTGTCGTCCGCGGCCGAGGAGATCCGCGACCTCGACCGCAACCTGCCGCTCGGCATGATCCTCGCCCTGCTCACGGTCGGGGTCATCTACACGGCGGGTGTGGCGATCCTGGTCGCGGTCATCCCGAGCGGCGAGTTGGCCCAGGACCTCACCCCGGTCGCCAGCGCGGCCGAGCGCATCTTCACGTGGTTGCCGGGAGGTCTCGGGGTGGGGCTGATCGTGGTGGCCGCGGTCGCCGCGTTCGCCTCGACCGGCAACGCCGGGATCCTGACCGCGTCGCGCTACCCGTTGGCGATGGCGCGCGACCGGCTGCTGTGGAGCGGGTTCGACCGGCTGGGTCGCTTCGGTACGCCGACGCTGGCCGTGACGGTGACCTGCGGGCTGATGATCGCGCTCATCCTGTTCCTCGACGTCGAACGCCTCGCGAGCCTCGGCAGCGCCTTCCTGCTGCTGTTGTTCGGCCTGATCAACATCTCGGTCATCCTGATGCGCGAGGGACGGCTGTCGTCCTACGCGCCCGGGTACCGCTCGCCGTGGTACCCGTGGATGCAGATCGTGGGAGCGGTCAGCACGATAGGGCTCATCTTCACCCTCGGCACCTTCTACGTGGTGTTCATCCTCGCGATCATCGTGCTCTCCTACATCTGGTACCGCCTCTACGTCCGCACACGGGTGTCCAACCGGGCGGCGCTGTACGGGCTGCTCGCCCGGCTCGGCGAGCAGCACGACGAGGGCGTCGACGCGGAGCTCTGGGGCATCCTGCAGGAGCGCGGTGCCGAGGAAGAGGACTCGTTCGACGAGTTGGTCGCGCGGGCCCGCGTCATCGAGATCCCCGACAAGTCGGATCTCGATGAGGTCCTGACCCGGGTGGCGGGCTCGCTGCGCGCCCAGCTCGAACGGCCGCTGGAGGACATCGACGAGGCGATCCGTGTGGCCGCCGCGCGCGGTGTGATCCCCGACGGCGCACCGGCAGCGGTCTACGACCTGTTCCGCGACGATCTGGAACGTCCCGAGGTCGTGCTCGTTCGCGCCCGGCGAGGCGTGCGGGTCGGCGGGGGACGGCGGTTCCCGGGAAGCGCCGACAACGGCGACGAGGGCGACAACCAACACCATGGCGGGAGCGGGCCGCTGGTCCACGCACTGATCTTCCTGCTGAGCCCGGAGGGACGCCTCACCCAGCACCTGCGTCTGCTCGCGCAGTTGGTGACGATGGTCGAGGACGAGGAGTTCCCGCGGTTGTGGCGGCAGGCCCACGACGACCAGACCCTGCTGGAGACGTTGCTGCGCAACGAGCGTTTCGCCTCCCTGGTGGTCGGTTCCAAGGGGCCCCCGGAGCACATGGTCAACCAACGCCTGCGTGACGTCGACTTCCCGGGCAACACGCTGGTCGCGCTCGTGCGGCGGGGTGACCAGACGATCGTGCCGAGCGGTGAGACGCTGTTGCGCGCAGGTGACCGGATCACCGTGATCGGCGCACCGGAGGACGTCGCGAAACTCCAAGGGCGGCGCTGAAGCCCGTGCTCGCGGGGGCGCTCCCGTAGGCCGTGGTCCGGTGGCTCGTCGGCCACGCCCGGCAGGGGCCGGCCCACACGCCTTGGTTACCGTTGCGCCCTTCGGCGACGGAGTCGGATGAGTCGGGCGACGACGTCGAGCCTCCCGAAGTGGTGCTCGCACGCGCGCACGGAGGCATCGAGCTCGCGGGTTGCCCGTCGGTTCCCCGGCAACCGGCCCACGGGCGGCGAACTCGACGAGACCGCTCGCGTGGCCGGGCCGAGGGTCGAGGAGGAGGGCTTCGCGCAACGGTGGCGGGCAGCGGACGGCCAGCAGCAGCTGCGGGAGACGAACTCGTTGCCCTCGTTGCCCTCGTGCACCGTGGCGACGACACCTTCGTCCCGACGCCCGACACCGCGTTCGAGCCGGGGACCGGATCATCGTGGTCGGCTCGCCCGGGGATGTGAGCGAGCTCATCGGCCGCGATTGACGGCGACCTCGGCCGTGTCGGATGCGTGTCCCTTCGCGCCGGTAGCAGGGATAGCACCGTTGCCCCGAGGCGTTCGGGGTTCCGCGGACAGCTCGACGTAGCGTGCCGTTTCCGCCCGCACCTCCCGTGTGGATCATCGTCTCCCAAGGCCGTGCTCGTGTCCAGATCTGCCGTTCTACGACGTTCGCCGTTCCCCGCCCTGCTGCTGGCGCTCGCCCTGCTGTCGAGCGTGTTCGCTGCGCCCGCCGATGCGCGCGGTGGGCCGCCGGCACACGCGGCGGCTGCCGGCAACCACGAGGTCTGGATGCTCGACCAGGGCACCGACCTGATCCACGTCCACGAGTCCCGGCGGCTGCGCGAGGTCGCCGCGATCGACGTCAGCCCGGCAGCCCTGCGCGACGCCGGCTTCGCCGATGCCCCGACCGGGCCGGCGACGGTGCCGCACATGATCGAGTTCGACTCGAAGGACCGCTACGCCTTCGTCGCCTCGACCGGTGGCGCGGTGACCATCGTCATCGACGCCCGTCGCAAGCAGGTCGTCGAGGTGCTGGCCACCGGGGCCGGCTCGCACATGGCCGCGGTGACCCCCGACGACTCGGCCGTGTGGGTGGCGGCCATCGGCGCGCAGGAGCTGGTCGAGATCCCCCTCGACCTCGACGCCCGCCTTCCCACCTTCGAGATCGACCGCCGTCTGCCGGTGGGTGAACTCCTGGAGCAGACCGAGCGGGACGAGGGCTGGGAGTTCCCCTCCTACAGCCCCGTCTGCCACCAGTTCTCCCCGGACTCCGAGGAGGCCTGGGTCACCCTCGGACCGGGCTGGAACCAGGGCGGGTTGTTCGTGCTCGACCTGGCCGAGGGCGAGGTGACCGCAGCCTGGGACCCCTCGGAGGTCAAGGCCAACTGCGGCATCTCGGTGACCGAGGAACGCGCCGTCGCGAACTGGAGCGGCAAGGTGGCTGAGGGCGAGGACACCGAAGGTGAGTGGTACGTCTTCGACCGCCTCGGCAAGGACCTGCTCGACACCCGCGACGCGGAGGGCTTCGACGCCCACGGGGTACGCCTCACCCCCGACGGCTCGTCCTACTGGATGGTCAACCGGCTCAGCTCGAACGCCATCGTCGTGGACGCCGAGACCTTCGAGGTGACCCGCAGGATCGATGACGTCGCCGACACCCCCGACATCCTCGACTACAGCCCGGACGGCTCGCTCGTCTACATCACCCAACGCGGACCGAACCCGCGCTCGGGCGCCGTGCACGCCGCCTCGGGCGACGAGCCGGGGGTCGCGGTCATCGACACGGCCACCGGGGAGCGCTCGGCGTTCATCGCGCCGCCCACGGTCGAAGACACCGACGGTGTGGTGCGCAACGACGTCCACGGCATCGGGGTACGGACCACCGCTCCCGGAGAACAGGGCCAGGCGCGGGCGGAACAGACCCGCCGTCCGAAGGTGGTCCCGGCGCGGTTCGAGCCCGCGGACCCCGGCGTCCACTGCTCGTTGCCGGCGTCCGCCTGACCACGGCGTCCCGACGGGTCGGTCCGGCGGGTCCGGTCCGATGCGGTAGTGGTGGTCACGGTCGGTCGGGGGGCGTGACCACCAGCGGCATCGTCACCGGCCGGCCGGCCGGTGACGATGCACGCTCGCTCAGGCGTTGCCGTGCGCGGCGCTGATGTCCGCCAGCACGGAGTCCGGGTCCTTGGCGACGGCCAGGTCGCCGATGGACAGCACGCCGATCGCCACACCGTCCTCGACCACGGGCACACGACGGACCGCCGCGTCGCGCATGGTGTTCACGGCGTCGTCCAACGAGTCGTCGGGGGAGAGGCTGTGGAGCTCGCCGCTGACGATCGACCAGATGGTCGCCGACTCGGGCGAGGTCCCTTCCGCTACGCAACGGATCGTGATGTCGCGATCGGTGACGATCCCGACGAGCGAGCCGCCGTCCTCGACGATGACGTCGCCCACGTCGGCATCGCGCATCTTCTTGGCGGCCTCCTTCACGCTGGTCGAGGACTGGAGCACGATCGGGTCGGTGGTCATGATCTCGCGTACGGTGGTCATGGGTCGCTCCTCGGTGGATGGCAGGTTCAACGCGGTCGACGAGCTTGGGTCGCGCACCTGGGCCGTGCCGCCGGGCGTTGGTCACGGGGGATGGTGGACCTCGGACAGTTCGGTGGACCACGTCCCGCCGGGCCGCGACGAACGGTTCGCTAGCGTCGGGCCCGACGAGTGATGGGGTTCAGCGAGATCGACGTCGGAGGGTGTGATGCCGCACATCAGCATGGTCACGCTGGGGGTCGACGATCTGGCGCGGGCGACCGCGTTCTACGAGGCCTGTGGCTGGCGACGCTCACCGGCGTCGGTGCCGGGGGTCGTGAGCTTCCTGCACGGCAGTACCGCCGCACTCGGGCTGTTCGGTCGCGACGCGCTCGCCGCCGACGCGGGGGTGCCGGCGCTCGCCGGGGCGGCCACGCCCTCGGAGATCTCGCTGGCCATGAACCTGTCCGATCCTGACGCGGTCGACGACGCCGTGGCCGTCGCGGCACGTGCCGGCGCCGTGATCACCGCGCCGGCGCAGCCCACCGACTGGGGCGGCTACGCCGGGTCCTTCCAGGACCTCGACGGGCACCTGTGGGAGGTGGCCCACAACCCGTTCTTCCCCCTCCGCGACGACGGGGGCGTGGCCCTGCCCACCGACGACGCGATCGGTGGCTGAGTGCCGGCCGTGGAGGTGGACGTCGACGTCGTCGTGGTCGGTGCGGGGATCATCGGTGCCACGTGCGCCGCAGAGCTCGCGGGGGCGGGGACGCGCGTGGCGGTGCTGGAACGCGAGCAGGCACCGGCGATGGGCTCGACCGGGCGGAGCGCCGCCGGGGTGCGCGTGCAGTTCGGCGAGCCGACCAACGTCGCGCTCTCGCTCGCCAGCATCGAGGTCTACCGCACGTTCCCCGAACGGCACGGTATCGATGTCGGCTACCGCCCCGTCGGCTACCTGCTGCTGGTCCCGGAGACCGACTGGGCAGGTCACCTCGGCGGTGTCGAGATCCAGCAGGCGATGGGCGCCCCGGTCGAGGTGCTCGACATCGGTGAGGCCCGGCGACGCTTCGTCGATCTGGACCCTGCGGGCCTCGCGGGAGCGACCTTCGGGTCCATCGACGGGGTCGTCGACCCGCACATGGTCACCCAGGCGCAGCTCGATCTCGCCCGCGAGCGGGGCGCGTCGGTCCACGTGCGCCACGAGGTCGTCGAGGTGGCGCGCTCGGGCGCCGACTGGTTGCTGACCGCCACGGCGCCGGGCGTGGGCCAGGGCTCGGAGAGGAAGGTCATCCGCGCGGGTGCGGTCGTGAACGCGGCGGGTTGCTGGTCGGGCGCCCTCGGCCGGCTCGCCGGGCTCGAGGTCCCGGTCACGCCCTCGAGGCGCACCATCTGGATGACCGCCCCGCGTCCGGGACGTGCCACCTCGCCGTTGGTGGTGGATCTCGGCTCCGGGGTCTACTTCCGTTCGGAAGGGCAACGGCTGCTGTTCGGCCGGTCCAACCCCGCGGAGGCGCCCGGGTTCACCACCGGTATCGACTGGGACTTCCTGGAGCCCACCTACGAGGCGGCCGCGGCGCGCTTCCCCTGGTTCGCCGACGAAGCGCTCGACCAGGCCGCCTGCTGGTTCGGCTACTACGAGCTGACCCCCGACCACAACGCCGTGCTGGGCGCGAACCCGGAGGCTCACGGCTGGTACGACGCCTGCGGGTTCTCCGGCCACGGCGTCCAGCACGCACCCGCCGTCGGCCGCGCGATCCGCGAGGAGATCGTCGACGGTCGCTCCCACACCATCGACATCGATCCGCTGCGGCTCTCGCGCTTCGCTGCCGGGACCCGACGCGACGAACGCCACATCATCTGACCGGTGCGCAGGATCCTGACTCCCGGCGATGCGGTTGCCAGCCGGTCCCGCCCCCAGCAGGCGCGGCTTCCCAGCCGGTCCTGCCCCCCTCGGGGGCGGCTGCCCCCGGTCCTGCCTCCGGCAGGCGGGGTTGCCCCCGGATACAGGGGTTGCTGGGGCTCGACCGCGGGTCGTGGCCGGTTGCCGGCTCCGGCAGGCGCGGCTGCCCCCGTATCCGGGAGTTTCCGGTGCGGTGGGCGCCGCCCACCCGCCCGGACCGCCGCCCGACCGCCCGACCGCCGCCGGAGCCGCGCCGCCACGGTCCGGCGACGGGGGTCCGGGTTCGGCGCGGGTACGGCCCTGGGTACGTTCAGCAGCCCCGAGGCATCGGATCGCGGTCGTGGCCAACCGGCTCGCTGACACCACCAGCCCCTACCTGCTCCAGCACGCCGACAACCCGGTCGACTGGTACCCGTGGGGCGACGAGGCGTTCGCCGAGGCCAGGCGCCGCGACGTCCCCATCTTCCTGTCGGTGGGCTACAGCGCGTGCCACTGGTGCCACGTGATGGCGCACGAGTCCTTCGAGGACGACGCGATCGCCGCGGAGCTCAACGAACGCTTCGTCAACGTCAAGGTCGACCGCGAGGAACGCCCCGACGTCGACGCGGTCTACATGAAGGCCGTGCAGTCGATGACCGGGCGCGGCGGATGGCCGATGAGCGTGTTCATGACCCCCGACGGCGCGCCGTTCTACGCCGGGACCTACTGGCCGAAGGAGCCGCGCCACGGCATGCCCGAGTTCCCGCGGGTGTTCAGCGCCGTCTCGGATGCCTGGCAGGAGCGCCGCGACGAGGTCCTCGGCTCCGCGAATCAGATCACCGAAGCGCTGGCCGGCCACACCGACGCCGAGGCAGCGGACGCGATCGACCTCGGCGTCGCGGACGAGGCGGCGCAGGTGGTGGTCGAACGCGCGTGGGACCGGCAGCTCGGCGGGTTCGGGCGGGCACCGAAGTTCCCCCAGGCGATGACCATCGAATGGCTCCTGCACCACCACGCCCGCACCGGTGACCCGACCGCCCTGGAGGCCTCGGTGCACAGCCTGGATGCGATGGCGCGCGGCGGCATCCACGACCAGCTCGCCGGCGGCTTCGCCCGCTACGCGACCGATACCGCGTGGCTGGTCCCACACTTCGAGAAGATGCTCTACGACAACGCGCTGCTGCTGCCGGCCTACGCCACGGCGGCCGCGATGACCGACCGTGACGACCTGGCGCGGGTCACCCGGTCGACGGCCCACTACCTGCTCACCGAGCTGCGCACCCCCGAGGGCACGTTCGTCTCGGCCACGGACGCCGACTCGGAAGGCGTCGAGGGCAAGTACTTCGTCTGGTCCTACGACGAGGTCGCCGAGGTCGCCACCGAACTGGGGTTCGACCCGGAGCGGTGGACCACGTTCCTGGGGGTGACCCGGACCGGGAACTGGGAGGGCACCAACATCCTCCACGAGCCGGTCCCGAGGGAGCGGTTCGCCGAGCAGCGGGGTATCGACCGCGACACCTTCGGCGACGAGTGGGAGACCGTCCGGGCGGCGTTGTTGCTCCGCCGGGCCGAACGGATCCCACCCGGTGTGGACGACAAGGTGCTCACCGACTGGAACGCCATGGCGGTGCGCGGGCTGGTCCGCGCCGGGACCCTGATGGACGAGCCCTCGTGGATCGCGGCCGCGGCGGCGACCGCCGCCTCCCTGCACGAGTTGCACGTGGTCGACGACGTTCTGCACCACACCAGCAAGGCGGGGCGGGTCGCGGTACCCGGGTTCCTGGAGGATCACGCCCTGCTGGCCCTGGCCGACCTGGAGCTGTTCCTCGCCACCGGCGAGACGGTCTGGTTCACCCGCGCGTTGACGCTGGCCTCCGACGCGCACGAGCGGTTCCACGACGGGCAGGCGGGGGGGTGGTTCCAGACCGCTCACGACGCCGAGCCGCTCTACCTGCGTCCCAAGGACACCTGGGACAACGCCGTGCCGGCGGGCACCTCGGTGATGGTCGAGGTGTGTCTGGTGCTGGCGGGGCTGACCGGCGAGCTGATCTGGCGTGACCGCGCCGCCGAAGGCATCCGGCTGTTCCAGGAGGGCGCCCGGACCATGGCGACCGGCTACGGCTGGCTGCTGCGGCAGATCGAGGGGTTGGCTGCAGGCCCCCGCGAGGTGGCCATCGTCGGTCGACCCGGCCCGGAACGCGAAGCGCTTGCGGCGGCGGCGCGCTCGGTGATCCGACCTGGCACGGTCACCGTCGTCGCGGACGCCGATCACGGAGACGAGGTGCCGTTGCTGGCCCACCGTGGTGAGCGGGACGGTCGACCCGCGGCGTACGTCTGTCGCGACCTGGTGTGTGACCGTCCCGTCAGTGCCCGGGACGAGCTGGAAGCGCTGCTCGGCACCGTCTGACACCTCGGCGTGGCCCCGGCGACGTATCCTTCGCGCGGTCACGAACCAGGCCGCGAACCAGGTCACGAGCCAGACCGGGCAGCAGGCACGAACCCGACCATGAGCAGCCGTCGTTTGATCACGAGCACCACGAGCGCAAAGGACCGGTATGGAGCAGGACTGGGGCGAGCGCGCCGAACGCTGGAGCGGGATCCGTAGCGAGATCGTCGACGTCGCCGGGACCCACGTCCACCTGTTGCGGGCGGACGGTCCGGCCGACGGTCCGACGCAGCTGCTGGTCCACGGGCTGGGCGGTAGCGGCACCAACTGGCTCGAGGTGATGCTCGGCCTGGCCGAGGTGGGCCCGGTCGTCGCGCCCGACCTGCCCGGGTTCGGTCGCACCGAGCCGCCCACCCCCCGCGGCAGCCGGATCCGCAGCAACCTCGGCTTCCTGAAGGTGTTCGCCCGCGAGCTCGGTATCGACCGGGCGATGGTCCACGGCAACTCGATGGGCGGACTGCTGTCGGTGCAGCTCGCGGCCCTCGCACCGGAGCTGGTCGAGCGCCTGGTGCTGGTCGGCCCGGCGCTGCCGGCCCGGCCGCAGGACTCGACGAAGATGACCAAGACCACCCTGCAGACCTTCGCGCCGTTCGTGGTCCCGGGCATGGGCCGGCGGGTGATCGGCAAGATGTACGCGGAGAACACCGCCGACGAGCTGTTCACCCAGAACCAGGCCTTCATCCACGCCAACCCCGCCCTGCTCAGCGAGGAACTCAAGGCGGTGGGCCGGGAGAACACGGCGTACGGCCAGCGCACCCCGTGGCGCCTCGACGGGTTCGTCAACGCGGCCGAGTCCCTGGTGGCCGCGATGCTCGGCCGGCGGGGCCTGCTCCGGTCCATCGATGCGATCCAGGCCCCCACCCTGGTGGTCTGGGGCGACCGCGACGAGTTGGTCGGCAAGCCGGTCATCGACGCGCTGGTCGGTCGGCGACCGGACTTCGACCTGCGGGTGCTCGAGGGGGTCGGTCACGCCCCGATGGCGGAGGTGCCCGCCGACTACCTCGAGACCGTCATCACCTGGTACGGCCAGCAGGACGAGGCCCGGATCACCTCGGCCGCCGGTTAGAGCCGGCGAGGTGCGCGCGGCCCGTCCTGGTCGCTCGGGTCAGCGTCCGGCGTCCACCCCGGCGAACCAGGTGCTGAGCGAGGTGTTGGTGCGCTCCGGTGCCTCGAACTGGGGCACGTGGCCCATCTCGGACCACACCTCGACCTGCGCCGCCGGCAGGATGCGCTCCACCCGGGCGGCGTAGCGCGACGAGACCAACCGGTCGTGGGTGCCGAAGATCCAGAAGCTCGGGGTCGCCAGCTCGGCCAACCGGTGCCAGTAGGCGCGCTTGCCGCGGGCGCGTTCCGAGCCCAGGCGCCGGGCACAGGCGAGCAGCGCCAAGCGGTGCGCCGGGTCCCGCATCGCCAGCAGCACGTCGTTCGCGGCGGCCTCGTAGTTGGCGGCCGGGACCCGACTCGGGTCGTAGAACAGGTCGCGGACGAGTCCCTCGATCATGGTGCGCGACATCGGTGCGGGCATCAGCCCGACCCACTGCGACTGGGTCAGGCGCAGCAGGGGCCCGAGCAGCCGGTACTCGTCGAAGCCGACGGCGGGACCGAGGCCGACCACGCTGCGCACCGACCCCGGGTGACGCAGCGCCGTCTCCAGCGCGATGCGTCCGCCCATGGAGTTGCCGACGAGGTGGGCGTCCTGCAGGTCGTTGGCAACGAGGTAGCCGTGCACGGCGTCGGCGAACCACCCCATCGAGTAGCGCCGCCCCGTCGGCAGCGGCTTGGAGGACTTGCCGAAGCCGGGCAGATCGAGCGCGTGCACCTCGTAGCGGTCCGCGAGACCGTCGAGGGTGGGCAGGAACGAGACCTTGGTGGCCCCGAGCCCGTGGAGCAGCACCACCGGGGTGCCACGGCCGGCCACGGTCGATTCGATCCGGGCCCCGCGGATCGTGGTCTCCCGCGTGCGGACCACCCGGGCGGCATGCTCGGTGGGGCGGAACAGGGTCTCGAAGCGGGCCGCGAGGTTGAGGTCGCCGGTGATCTTCAACCGTCCGGCGAGGAACGCGGCGATCCCGTCCACACGCCCCTCGACGAGGTCGACCCAGGTGGCGGGGCTGGCCACGAGGCTGGCTCCGGCCACGCGGCTCGATCCGGGCGAGACCAGACAGCGGTTGCCGCGGACGTGCACCGTCATCGGGTGGTGGCCGTCGACCTCGATCACGAAGGTGGCGTCCAACCCACGTGCTTCTTCGGGGTGGAACCGTTCGGCCAACCGGAGGAACGACGCGCGAACGTCGTCGAGGGGGTCATCGAGGACGTCGGCCCGGCCCGTGCCTCGTGCGCCGAGCCGCATCTCGCCCCCGCCAGGGCGATGCGCGGTCACGCGTGCTCCTCTCGTCCTGCTCGAGCCTAGAGGCCGGACAGGCGATGGTGTCCCGTTCGGCGGTCGGCTTCGGCTCCCGGACGCTCCCGCGCCCTGCTTGTCCTTTCGGCCACCATCATTGTCTAGTTGAGCGTGACTATGTCGGGTCGTCGTTCCGGCCTCGGCTCCGGGCGACGAAACGCAGTCCCCGCGTGCCGGGCTGGCGGGCGACGAGGCCCGAATCCAGCAGTCTCTGGAGCTGTTCGCGACCTTCTGCGGGGCTCAGGGCCAGCTCGGCGCGGTGGTCGGCCAGCGTGAACGTGGGACGCGCGACCACGAAGGCGGACGCCTCCTCGGTGACCTCGGTGTCCAGCAGCCCGAGGTCGCGCGCCGAGCTGCGCAGGCCATCGGCGACGGCCTCGCCCCACCGTTCCAGCCAGATCGTCAGATCACGGCGCCGCAGGGTCCGGGCGACCTCCTCGACGTAGCCCATGGCATCGCGGGCCAGGGTGGGCTCGGGGACGGCGAGGTGGTCGGGATCGAGCCCCCGCGCCCGGAGCACGAGCCGGGCCGCGGCCCGGGCGAGTCTGCCGTTGGCCGCGTCGTAGGGGTGGATGCGCAGCAGTTCGAGGTGCAGGACGCCGCTGACGATCAGGCCGTGTTCGCGTGTCCCGGCCGAGCTCAGCCAGGCCTCGAGCAGGGCGAGCTCGCCCGGGACGTCGGCGGGTTCCGCCGTGAAGAACACGACCCGGCCCGTGCTGCCGTCGTGGACGGCCTGCTCGGTGATGCGGGGGGCTCCGGCGCGCTGGTCGGTGACGAGCCCGCGGGTCAGCCGTCGGTGCAGCTCCGCGAGCGCGGGGCCGGGGTCGCTGAGCAGGGCCGCGGTCAGGTCGTCCGAGGCGTCGCCTGCCCGGGCACCCAACACCTCCAGGGCGCGGATCTCCCGGTCGGAGGGGGTGTCGAACACCCGGAGCATGTCCAACCAGGCCCCGCGCCGATCGTTGGGGTCGGGCTCCACGGGAGCGGCGGTGGCCAGGGCCGCGGCGGCCTCCTCGGCTCCGGGCAGGGCGTCGCCCTCCGCCCCGTCGAGGATGAGGGTGGCGAGGACCACCTCGTCGGCCCGGCGCAGCCCGAGCTCGTGGCGGTCGCGCTCGGGGGCCGCCGCGAGGCTCGCGGCCAGGCGTTCCACCTCGGCGACCAGCTCGACCAGGTGCGGGCTGCGACCGAACTGCGGCGGGGCGGTGTTCCTCAGCGCCACGGCAGGAGACGTCGTCCGCGGAGCGCTTCGGCGTGGATGCGGCCGTGCCGGCGACCGAGGGTGTAGGTGGCGCTGGCGAGCAGCGCCCCGCCACCGATCGCGGTCGTGGTCTTGACGACCTGCTTGGTCTTGCGCGAGAACTCGACCATCGGCCAGCCGCGCTGCCGGGCGACCGTCTCCAGCGGCTTGTCCGCGTTGACCGCGACCGGGTGCCCCACCATCTCCATCATCGGCAGGTCGGACGCGGAGTCGCTGTAGGAGAACGACAGTCGCAGGTCGTAGCCGCGTTCCGAGGCGAGCTTCGCGATCGCCTCGGCCTTGCCTTCGCCGTAGACGAACGGACCCTCGAGGCGTCCGGTGTAGCGCCCGTCCTGGACCTCCGAGGTGGTCGCCAGCGCGCCCTCCATGCCGAGGGCCTTGGCGAGCGGTGCGACCACCTCGATGGGGGAGGCGGACACGATCCAGCAGTCGCGGCCCGCCTCGTGGTGCATGTCGATCAGGCTGCGCGATTCCGGCCGGACCTTCTCGAGGATGTGGGGGGTGATCTCCTCGTTGAGGGCGATCAGGTCGCTCTGCTGCTGGCCCTCGACGGCCTGCAGGATGCGGTCGCGGACCGCTTCCGAGCTCTCGTCGGTCGCACCGAACAGCTTGAACGAGATCGCCCTGGCGCCGTCGCTGAGCAGGTCGCCGGTCGGGATCATCTTGTGGCGCCAGGCGGCCACGCCGAAGTAGAACGCGGACGAGCCGCTGATCAGCGTGCGGTCCAGGTCGAAGAAGGCGGCAGCGGTCGCGTCGGCCATGACGAGCCTCGGATCTGTGGTGTCGGTCTCGGGTGCCCAACCCTACCCGCGCCCACCGCGGGAGAACCGTGCCCGTCCATCCGAGGCCGGACGCCCGTGGGGATCCACGGCGTCGCCCTGCCGGTCACCTCCGGTTCACGTGCACCGCCGAAGGGTGCGCCGATGCCACGTGCACCGCCGCTTCGTGCACCAGTGCCACGGGCGGGAACGCGAGATCCCCAGCCGGAACCGCTGTCGCGCTCCCTTCCCCGTGGAGCGTGGCGGCGGCCCGTTGCTGGGGACCTCACGGCGACGACCGTAGGACGGGGGACCGGGGGTGTCGACCGGCCCATCCACAGGCCCTGTGGATGACGGCCCCGAAGGTGTGGACGAGCTGTGGACGACCGCACGGGGTCCTGGAACCCGTCTGGCATCATGCGGCCGTCGTCGCAGGTCGGGAGGGTCACAGAGGCACTCAGCTCTCCACAGGCTGTCCACACCGTGTGGACGACGCCGATATCGGTCGGACGCCCGCCGTCGTGCGAGGCTCGCGCGACCGCCACACCTAGCGGCCCGACCCCGCGCCGATGTGCTACCCGCACGAGGCACACCGGGCCCAGCCCTCCCGCAACGGCACGCCCACCCGAGCCGACCCGCAACACCCGACCTGGCCCGTATCACCCCAGCCACGCGACCGATCAGGAGCCGCGATGCCGTCACCGACCGATCGGCGAGGACGCCGAGCCGCCCCCGGCACCACGCCCCGCCCCGGTTCCGCCACGGACCCCGCCGCCCGCGCCGCTCCCGCGCTGGAACACCGACCGGCCACGGCCGCGCGTCCGCCGCTGGAGATCCACCGCAGCGCGCGCCGCCGTCGTTCCGCGTCCGCGGCCTTCCGGGACGATCGGATCGTGGTGCGCCTGCCGGCCGGGCTGCCCCCCGCCGAGGAACAGCGCCTGCTCGATGGGGTCGTGCGCAAGGTCACCGATCGGCACCGGGCGCACGACACCGGTGGCGACGAGGCGTTGACCGCCCGCGCCGTGGAGCTGGCCGACGCCTACCTCGGCGGCATCCGCCCCACCCGGGTCACCTTCTCGACCCGCATGGGGGCGCGTTACGGGTCCTGCACCCCGGCGGACGGGACCATCCGCATCAGCAGCGAGATGGCCGTGCACCCGGACTTCGTGCGCGACTACGTGCTGGTGCACGAACTCGCCCACCTGCAGGAGTCCGGCCACGGGCCGGCCTTCCACGCGCTGGTGGCCCGCTTCCCGGCCGCCGAGCGGGCGCGCGGCTACCTCGAGGGCTACCAGGCCGGCCGCTACGGCGCCGCGCGGGGGCGCGACGCGACCGACGAGACCTCGGAGCCGGCGTCTTCCGCGGAAGACGCCGGCTCGTCCTAACGGGGATCGTCGCCGTGGTCGTCGTCGCCGTCGCCAGCGTCGCCGCCGTCGTCGGCAGCCTCGCCGGCAGCAGCCTCGCCCTCGACCCGTTCCTCGGCGCTGGCCTCGACCGGGGCGTCGCCCAGCTCGCCGAACAGCGCCGAGGCGTCGTCGGGGACGTCCGTCTCGTCGCTGGTCCGCTCGAGCCACCGGTGCGGGTTGGCCAGCTCCTCGGCGTCGGGGAGGTTCTCCGGGTGGGCGAGCGCCCGGTGCAGTCCCTCGGCACCCAGGGCGGCCTCGACCGCGCTGATGAAGCTCTCGCCGACGGTCTCGTCGTCGGGCTTGAGGTCGAGCCCGAGCAGGCCCTCCAGCAGCTGCTCGCCGTCACCACGTGAGGCTCGGCGGCGGCGCAGGACCTCCTGGATCCGGTCGAGCGAGGGGATGCGGCCCTCGACGGCCCGGTCGACCTCGTGGCGGGCCCAGGCGCCGACCAGGCACACCACGCCCTGGAGGCGTTCGAGCACCCGGCGTTGGTCGTCGGTGGGTTCCAGACGCAGACCGGCCGCCTGTTCCATGGCGGCGCGCAGCGAGTCCGGGTCCTCCGGGTCGATGCTGGTCATGAGCTCCTCGGACAGCTCCTGGAGCCGGCGCGCGTCGACCACGGTCCCGGCCGCGAACTGGGCGACCAGCCCGTGGATGTGCGCCTCCAGCCAGGGCACCGCGTGGTAGAGGCGGCGGTGCGCGGCCTCCGTGAGCGCCAGCACGATCGCGACCTCGGTGAGGTCGAGGCCGTAGCCCTCGAGGTCCTCGGCGACGTTGACGGCCAGGTGATGGGCCTGGTCGCGCGGTGCGGTCGGGATGCCGAGGTCGTACTGACCGGTGAGCTGCTGGGAGAGCTGGCCGATGACCTGACCGGCCTGCAGGCCCGCGAGCGCGGCGCCGGCGGGGCGCAGCATCGCGCCGGGGTCCTGGCCCATCAGCTGCTCGATCATGCCCTCAAGGCCCGGGGGGAGGTTGTCCAGCAACCCCGGGGGGAGCCCCTCCAGCCCCTCGAGGCCGGCCAGACCTTCCTCACCGAACAGCTCGCCGCGATCCTTGAGCTCCTCGAACTGCTCCTGGGCCAGCTTGATCATCCCGTCGGTGGACGCCTTCGCGACGGGCTCGATGAACGGTCGGAGCGCGATCAGGGCCGCGTTGACCCACGCCTGCCGAGAGCCGACCACCACCCGTCCGGTGTCGGTCGGCGCGGGCAGGGGCGTGCCGTCGAGCCAGTGTTCGGCCAACGCGAACGCCTCCTCGGCGCGGCGCTGCTCCTCACCGGTCGGCCCCCGGTCGTTCTCCGCCGCGAGCTGCAGGGCGACGCGCGAGGCCAGCGACCAGTCGACGGGGCCGGTGGGCGCGGCGGGAGGCTGGAAGCCGAAGCCCTGGCCCGTGCCGGCGCCGCCGAGCAGCGACTGGAGCTGTTCCTGCGCCTGCGCCAGCGCATCGGGGCCGCCGAGCTGTTCCATCATGGCGCGGATCTCGGGCGGGAGCCCCGCGAAGGGGTCCTCGTCGTCGGGGCCGGTGGGTCGGTCGGGGACGTCGCTCACCTGGGGAACCTGTCGTCGGGCCGGGGTCGTGATCGTGCCGGACGGCTACGGTACGTGGCGTGCCGCGCAGCGGCGTGCCAGCTTTAGGAGGGGGAGCGCAGGGTGTCGGTGATCGCGATCACGGGTGTCGGGGGCATGGTGGGCCGTCGACTCGTCGCGGCGTTGGACGAGGACCCCGCGGTCACCCGCATCATCGGCGTCGACCGGCGCATGCCGGAAGGCCTCAGCTCCCCGAAACTGCGCTTCCGGGTCGGCGACGTGCGCGACGGTTCCATCGCCGAGGCGCTGGTCGGCGCCGACGTCCTGGTCCACCTCGCCTTCCGGGTCGACCCGATCCACGACGGATCCGCGATGCGGGCGGTCAACGTCGACGGCGCCGCGACGGTGTTCGAGGCGGCGCTGGCGGCCGGCGTCGCCCACCTCGTCTACCCCTCGTCGGTCCTGGTCTACGGCGCGCATCCCGACAACGACGTGCCGCTCAACGAATCCAGCGAGCTGCGCGGGATCCCGGACTTCCCCTACGCCGAGCACAAGCTCGACGTCGAGCGGTGGCTCGCACCGTGGATCGAGCACCACCCGGAGATGGTCGTGACCGTGCTGCGTCTGGGCGCGCTGCTCGGGCCCGGGGTGGACAACTTCATCACCCGGGCGTTCGAGGCACCTCGGATCCCGACCATCCGCGGGCACCGTCCGCCGCTGCAGTTCCTGCACCCGGAGGACGCGGTCAGCGCGATGCACCACGTGATCAGTGAGCGCCTGACCGGCTACTACAACGTGTGCGCGGACGGGTGGCTGTCGTTCGACGAGGTCACCGCGATCATCGGTCGGGGCACCATCGAAGTGCCGGAGGAAGTCGCCTACGGCACCGTCGACCGGATGTGGACGCTGGGCCTGGGCGAGCAACCTCCCGGCGTGCTGGCGCTGTTCACCCATCCCTGGGTGATGAGCGCCCAGAAGCTGGCCGCCACCGGGTGGCGGCCGCGGCACAGCAACCGGGATGCGGTGGCGACCATGGCCGCCGAGCACGCGGGCTACCTCACGGTCGGAGCGCTACGGGTCCGCCGTCGCGACGTGCGTACGGTGGCGACGGGGCTGGCCGTCGCGGTGGCGCTGGGGTTCTGGCGGTGGCGCCGACGGCGGAGCTGACCACCGCTGTCCGGCACCCGCACGGCCGCGCTCCGGGCCCCGCTCCCGCCCCCGCACGGCCGCTCAGGGACCCGTGGCGACCGACCTGGTCGTCGGACCTCGGCGTTCAAGCTGACGTGGGTGCATGCCGATGCACCGCAGACGTCGCTACCGGCGCCGAACAGGAGCTGACATGAGTCACGCGGTCCACTTCCGGGATGTCGCGGGTGAGGTCCACCTCGAGGACCTCACGTCGCTCGAGGCGGCGCTCGAGCGCGTCGAGCACCTCCGCAACGACGACGGGGCGACGGAGGTCCGCGTCTTCCGCGAGGTACCGATCGAGGTGCGCACCTACTACCGGGTCACCGCCGCCGCCGAGCCCCTCGTGGCCGTCGCCGGTACCGACGGACCCGGGGTCACCGACGCGCCGGCGACCGAGGCGCCCGCCGCGGAGGCGCTCACGCCCGCGGCCGTCATCGAGCCTCCCTCGGGGGCGATGTTGATGTCACCGCCACCGGTCTCGGCGGTGCCGGACCCGTCGTCGCCCGAGGACCTCGAGGCTGCGGCCGACGCCCACGCCGGTGAGAGCCGACGGGCGCGGTTCAGCCGCAGCTGAACGGCGTGGCCGGGGTGGTGGCGCGGTGGCGTCGCCACCGTGGGGTCGTTGCTGTCCGCGTCGGCTGTCCGGCCCCGGACGGTAGGCTCCCGGGCGGCGGCAGACTCGGGGTCTTTCGCCACGGAGGATCGTGGTGGGACGCGTCATCACCGTGGCTGCGGTCATGGCCGTGCTCGTGGGTGGGTGGCTGTTCGCCCGCGGCGAGGTCCCCTGCGAGGTGCTGGCGGCGCAACCCTCCTGCGAGGTGGCCGTGCTGCCCGGGCCGTCGCAGGACACCCTCGAGCTGGTGACCATCGGCGGTGCGGAGGCCTACCCCTCGGACGGCCAGCTCCGCCTGACCACGATCGCCGTCCAGGACGATCTCGACCTGCGCAGCTGGTTCCGGGCACGGACCTCCGGCACCGTCGACGTGGTCCCGCGCGAGACGATCTACCCGCCGGGTTCGGATCGCGATGAGGTCGCGGAGACCAACGCCCTGATGATGGCCGACAGCCAGTTGATGGCGACCATCGCGGGGCTCACGGCCTCCGGCTACACCCTGACCAGCGAGGGCGCGCTCGTCGCCGGCATCGCGGAGGACGCCGTCACCGACGACCTCGAAGCCGGTGACGTGATCGTCGGCGTGGACGGCGAGGTGGTCCGTGACAGCCGCGACGTGGTCGACACGGTCCGCGCCAGCGACCCCGGCGAGACCCTGACGTTCGCGGTCGACAACGACGGCGCGTCGCGTGAGGTCGCGGTCACCCTCGGCACCTCCGCCGACGAGCCCCCGGTGCCCTACGTCGGGGTGTTGCTGACCACCCAGATGGACCTCCCGATCGAGGTGACCATCGACGCGGGGGTCATCGGGGGCCCCTCCGCCGGGCTGCTGTTCGCCCTGTCGATCGTGGAACTGCTCGGCCCCGAGGACCTGACCGACGGCCGGATCATCGCCGGAACGGGCACGGTCGACAGCGACGGTCAGGTCGGGCCCGTCGGCGGTATCCGTCAGAAGGTCGCGGGAGCGACCACGCCCTCCTCGGGGGAGAACCCGGCGACGGTCTTCCTGGTGCCCCGCGGCAACCTCGCCGAGGCCCGCCGCGCCGCCGTCGACCGTGAGGTGCTGCTGGTCCCGGTCGACACGCTCGACGACGCCCTGGCCGCGCTC
>PWLR01000155.1 GCA_003558435.1 Nitriliruptoraceae bacterium
ACCGCCCAAACACCCAGCGGAGCAACAAACACTACCACCAGACACCCAGACCGTCCAACCACGGACCTTGGACAACCACCATGCAAAACACAGCAGAAGAGCTCAAAAGAGCCACGGCCACTAACGGCTGAAGGGGTAACGTACTACGCCCCGACCCGGCCTGTCAACTCGCCCCTCTCGCGCCGGGGCCCGGACGTGCGAACAGAACCATCTCGCGTGCGTGGGGACGAGCGCAGACCACCTCACGGGATCAGGCGACCGTGTCTTCGATCGCCGCGGCGAGGGTCGCGACCAGCAGGTCGACCTCGGCCTCGGTCACCACCAGGGGCGGTGCGAGCCGAACGGTCGTGGTCTGCGTGTCCTTGGCCAGGACGCCACGCGCCATCAGATGCTCGCACACCGTTCGCGCCCGGATACCGGGGACCAGTTCGACCCCAGCCCACAAACCGATCGTGCGCACCTCGCGGACGTGGTCACCGGGAAGTCCGCGCAGACCGGCGTCGAGTCGGGCGCCGAGCTCGCGCGATCGAGCCTGGAACTCCCCCGTTTCCAGCAGCCCGATCACGGCGCGTCCCACGGCGCACGCGAGCGGGTTACCACCGAAGGTGCTGCCATGCGATCCCGGCGTGAACACATCCATCAGTTCGCGCCGTGCCGCGATCGCCGACACGGGGATCACGCCGCCGCCGAGTGCCTTGCCGAGCACGAAGACGTCCGGGTGCACGTCCTCGAGGTCGCAGGCGAAGGTCGTACCGGTGCGTCCCAGGCCGGATTGGATCTCGTCGGCCATGAAGAGCACGTCGTGCTCGCGGGTGATGCGACGTACCTCACGCAGGTAGCCGTCGGGGGGCACGATGATGCCGGCCTCGCCTTGGATCGGCTCGATCAACACCGCGACCGTGGTCTCGTCGATGGCCGCTTCCAGCGCGTGGGCCTCCCCGGCTGGCACGACCCGGAAGCCCGGCCCGAACGGTCCGAAGCCGGCGCGGGCCTCCTCGTCGGTGGAGAACCCGACGATCGTGGTGGTCCGACCGTGGAAGTTGTCGTCGGCCACGATGATGGTGGCCTGATCCGGCGCGACGCCCTTCACCTGGTAGCCCCACCGCCGAGCCAGCTTGATCGCGGTCTCGACCGCCTCCGCGCCGGTGTTCATCGGCAGCACCGCATCCATCCGGGTCAGCCGGGCCAGGTCGGCACAGAACGGACCGAACTGGTCGTGGTGGAACGCGCGGCTGGTCAAGGTGACCCGACGGAGCTGGGCTTCCGCGGCCGCGATCAGCTCCGGGTGCCCATGACCGAAGTTGAGCGCGGAGTAGCCCGCGAGGGCGTCGAGGTAGCGCCGGCCGTGGACATCGGTGACCCAAGCACCCTCGGCCTCGGCGATCACGACGGGCAGCGGGTGATAGTTGTGGGCCGCGTGCCGCTCCAACACCTCCAGCGCGGACGCATCGGTGCGATCGGTCTGGTCGGTGTGGGTCGGGGTCATGCGACGACCTCCTCGAGGCCTTGGGGGTTGGTAACGGGTGCGCCCCGCAACTCCAGTGTGCAGCACTTGGGTCCTCCACCGGCTTTGCGGAACTCGGAGAGGTCGACCGGGACGGGGACGAACCCGCGGTCATGGAGTTGCGCAGCGAAGTGTTGCGCTTCTTGGTTGAGCACGACGTTCCTGCCGTCAGACACGGCGTTGAGCCCCAGGACGGCCGCATCGTGCTCATCGACGAGCACGGCTTGCGGGAAGCGGCGCTCGAGTTCCCGGCGACTGACCGGGTCGAAGGCTTCCGGCAGGTAGGCGATGGTGTCGTCGTCCAGCACACACGCCGCCGTGTCGAGGTGGTAGTAGCGCGGGTCGATCAGTCGCAAGGGCACCACCTCGCGTCCGGTCAGCGCCGCGACCTCAGCGTGGGCGCGGTGATCGCTGCGGAACCCGTGGCCCGCAAGGATGACCTCGCCGGCCACGAGCAGGTCCCCCTCCCCCTCGTTGACGAACTCGGGTTCGTGCACGACGTCGATACCGGCGGCGCGCAGATGCTGACGGTAGAGCGCCGCTTCCGGGACACGCTGGACGTTGGCGAAGCGGGCACCGACCGCGATCCCATCGACCACCACACCGCCGTTGGCGGCGAAGACCATGTCGGGCAGACCGACACCGTTCGGGACGGTGACGACCTCGTGTCCGAGCGTCAGGTAGGCATCCCGCAGGGCTTCCCACTGCTGGAGCGCGAGGCCGCGGTCGACCGGGACCTCGACGTCCATCCAGGGGTTGATCGCGTAGACGACCTCGAACTCCGTCGGTCGACACAACAGGTATCGGCGGTCTGATGCCGCGCGGACGTGGGAGGCAGGCTCGCCCACCGCGTGGAGCGCGAACGGCACGGACACGCTACGGGTCGGGTTCATGATGGGCCTCCTCGGCACGGGGCGCGATCGGGTCGCTCTACGCCGCCGGCGATCAGTGGTTCGTCGGTCGCGGGGCCGCGCACCGACGGGACACCGTACGATGCGCTCAGAGACGTTCATAGGTGCGTCCGTTGTGGATGAGAGGACAGAACGTTGCGCCTGGACGACGTAGACCAGCAGATCGTTGCGTGGCTTTCGCGCGATGCGCGTAGTAGCTATCGGACCATCGGCGCGTCGATCGGGCTCTCGGCGCCGGCCGTCAAGCGACGCGTCGACCGGCTGCTCGACACCGGAGTCATCGAACGCTTCAGTGCGGTCATCGACCCGCGGGCGCTCGGTTGGTCGACGGAGTGCTTCGTCGAACTGTTCTGCGAGGGCCGCACCCCACCCGGCGTGATCGCCACGGTCCTCTCGCGTTACCCCGAGGTCGTCGGGGCTTACACCATCACCGGCGACCCTGATGCTCTGGTCCACATGCGCGCGAGTGACACCGCCCACCTCGAATCGACACTCGAACGCATCCGTAGCGAGCCGTTCGTGGTGCGGACGCGGTCGGTCATCGTGTTGTCCAAGCTCCTCGAGCGCACCTTCCCCACCACCGAGGACGGCGTAGGTGGCAGCGCGCCCCCCGCAGGGACGAAGGCCTGACCGGGCGCGGTCGAGACGCTCCGGGGTGACCCACCGTCGTACTATCGTCACGGCGCTGCCGGCACCGGCCGGCCGACCTGGGGACGGAGACGACGAGCGATGGGTGACGAGGCGGGCGTGTTCGACGGACTCGACGCCCATCAGGCGCGGGGTTCGTTCCTGGGGGTACCGACCCGCCGCATCGAGGACCTGGTCGCCGATCAGGTGGTGATCGTCGGCGCCCCCTTCGACTGGGGGGCGACGCATCGTCCCGGTGCACGGTTCGGCCCGAAGGCGATCCGCGAGGCCGACTACCTCCCCTACGACGGGTCGCGACCACACCTGACGGCCGGAGTCGACCCGCTGCTCGAGCTGGACGTGGTCGACAACGGCGACGTGGAACTGCCGATCGGTTACATGCAGGAGTCGCTCGACGCCATCATCGACCGGGTCGCGGCGATCGCGGGGGCCGGTGCGATCCCGATCGTGCTCGGCGGCGATCACACCGTCACCTACGCCGATGCGACCGGCCTCGCCCGCGTTCACGGCGACGGCCGGTTCGCGCTGGTGCACTTCGACGCCCATGCCGACACCGGCGAGGACCAGTACGGCCAACTCCACGGCCACGGCACCCCGATGCGCCGACTCATCGAGTCCGGCGCGGTGCCCGGTCACCGGTTCGTGCAGATCGGCCTGCGCGGGTACTGGCCACCACCGGAGACGGTTCGCTGGATGCGCGAGCAGCAGATGCGGTCGTGGTCGATGGAGGAGTGCGTCAGTCGCGGCCTGGATGCCGTGACCGACGACGCCGTCGCTTGGTCCCACGCGGGTGACAGTGTGGGCGTCTTCGTGTCCGTCGACATCGACGTAGTCGATCCCGGAGCGGCGCCGGGGACGGGGACACCCGAGCCCGGAGGTCTGCAGGCGCGCGAGTTGCTCGACACCGTTCGGCGCCTCGGCCGTCGATGCCAGGTCATCGGCGCCGACATCGTCGAGGTGGCTCCCCATTACGACCAACCGATGGACATCACCGCCCGGCTGGCCAACCGCGTGGTGCTCGAGTTGCTCACCGGGATGGCCGAGCGTCGTCGGGCGCAACAGGGCCGGGATCCCGATCCCCACCGGCTGCGGCCGCCGGATGCATGAAGCGAGCCACGTCCAGCTCCGCAGCCCGGCTTGATCCAGATCGCTCTCGTCCGCCCCGGCCAGGTGCCGCTCAGAACTCGCAGCCCTCATCCGATCGTGCGGGCGGTTCTCTCACCAGGCCCAGGGCAGCTGCTGCTCGCCGAGCCGTCAGGCCTCCTCGATACCCGGCCGACAGAGAGTCCCCGGCCTTCGCCTTCCGAGCTGCCGTTGTCCCCTGGTGCGCTGCTTCGAGGCTGTGCGATCTCCGGTGACATGGAGACGGATGGCCCGAACGGAGCTGTCGCCGGCCCCTACCAACGGGGGGGCCCGGCCCTACGTTGAATTGGAGGGTTCGAGGAGGTTCGTTCGTCGCGAGGAGGTCCTTCGATGAGGCTGGTCATGCAGTCGTCCCGTAACCACACCAGGACAGCGGCGCGACAACGAGCGCCACGACACGGTCTCGTGCTCCTGCTCCTGCTCCTGCTCGCGGTGCTCGCTGCGTGCGGAGGTTCGCCCGATCTGGTGGAGGCGGAGAACCCACCCGCTACGGGAGGAGGAGACAGCGAGGCGCCCGCGCCGAGGATGGTGACCGTGGAGGTGTTCTTCGACGACCTCGACCGTGGCGACATCGGCGAGGTGTTCGGCGTCGAACGGCAGGTGGCGTTCCCCCGGGTGTTGCGCGGCGCGATGACCGAGCTGCTGCAGGGCCCAACGGCTGACGAGCAAGCGGCCGGCTACACGAGTTGGTTCTCGGCCGACACCGCCGGGTTGCTGCGGTCGGTGGAGATCACCGACCGGGTCGCACACATCTCGTTCGATGCCACGCTGCCCGAGATCATCCCCAACGCCTCGACCTCCGCGGGTTCCGCGGCGTTGCTCGCGGCATTGGACGCCACGGCAACCCAGTTCCCCACCGTCGACGCCGCCATCTACTCCCTGGAAGGCGACACCGCCGCGTTCTACCAATGGCTCCAACTCGACCCACCACGCTGATCCAGGACCCTGCCTGCGGGTCACACGTTCGGTGACTTCGATGGCCACCGTTCGGCGACCCGCTGCAGCCCGGTCCTGCCCGCGGCCGCGACCTGCCCCGCCCGGGTTCAGCCCTCGAGGAGCTCGTCGATCGCGTGGAGGAGGCGGTCGACGTTGTCGTGGGTCGCGCCCTCGCCCATCAGACCGACGCGCCACGCGGTGCCCTTGAAGTCCCCCAGCCCGCCACCGACCTCGATGCCGTACTCCTCGAGCAGGCGCTTGCGCAGGGCTCCCTCATCGACGCCCTGAGGCCATCCGAACGAGGTGAGCTGCGGAAGTCGATGTCCCTGCTGCGCCAGCAACGTCGCATCGCGATCCTGGATGTGCTCCTGGAACAGACGGCCCACCTCCGCATGGCGCGCCCACCGGGCGTCCAAGCCCTCGGCCAGCACCTTGCGCAGTCCCTCGTGGAGCCCGACGATGGAGCTGATCGGCGCCGTGTGGTGGTAGGCGCGCTCCGCCCCCCAGTAGCGCCGGACCGCCGAAACGTCCAGGTACCACGACCGCACGGTGGAGCTGCGCCGGTCGAGGACCGCCTCGGCCTTGGGGCTGAAGGTGATGGGCGAGAGCCCGGGCGGGACCGACAGGCACTTCTGCGTACCGCTGTAGACCACGTCGCAATGCCAGGCATCGACCTCGAGCGGCACGCCCGCCAAACCGGTCACCGTGTCCACGAGGAACAGCGTGTCGGTGTCGGCGAGCAGCTCGCCGACCTCCTGCAGTGGCTGATGCGCGCCAGTGGAGGTCTCCGCGTGGACGAGCGCCACGAACTTCGCCTCCGGGTGGGCCTTGACCGCGGAGGCGACCCGCTCGGCGGGCACGACCCGTCCCCAGGGCTCCTCGAGAGCGACCACGTCGGCACCGGCCCGGCGTGCCGTGTCGGCGATACGGCCGCCGAAGACCCCGTTGATACCGACGATGACGGTGTCGCCGGGCTCGACGGTGTTGACCACCGCGGTCTCCATCCCCGCACTGCCGGTGCCTGACACGGCGTAGGTCAGCTGGTTCTGGGTCCGGAAGACCGTCCGGAGCATGTCCGCCATCTCGTCGGCGACCTTCAGGAACCACGGGTCGAGGTGGCCGATCATCGCGCGGGCCTGGGCATCGAGCACGTCCTGGTGCACCGGCGAAGGTCCGGGGCCGAGCAGGAGTCGCTCCGGCGGGATCGCAGCGGCAACGGGCGCACCGTCGGTGGCGGCGTCGGGTCCGGCGGCGGTGGTCTCGGCGGCCATGTGGCGGGCTCCTCGGTGCAGTGCGTGCGGGGCGTGCGGTGGGGCGGGGCGTGCGGTGGGGCGGGGCGTGCGATGGGGCGGGGCGTGCGGTGGGGCGGGCCGTGCGGTGGGGCGGGCCGTGCATGGCCTGCGGGGCGACTGGCCCTCGCCCCAACGCTACACGGCCACCCCACGTCGCCTCTGCCCTTGCGAGTGCCCCACGTCAGTCCGGAGCACACCATCGGGCCCCGCTGGCGGCCGTGACGTGTTCCAGGCCACGCCGGCGGAGCCCCGAGCGCGACCCGGACCCGTTCGGGGTGGGATCGCGTGGATCAGAGCCGCCGGATCCCAGCCCTGCGAGCCCGTGTGAGCCGGCTGTGACGCACGGACCTCAGACCGCCCGTTGCATCCGTAGCTTGGAGCCGTCGGTGATCGACCGGGTCCCCCGGGACAGGGCGATCGTGCCGCTACGGACCATCTCACGGATGCCGTAGGGCGCGAGCAGTTCGGCCAGCGCTTCGAGCTTCGCGGGGTTGCCGGCCGCCTCGATGGTCAGCGCGTCGTGGCTGACGTCGACGATCTTGGCGCGGAAGACCTCCGCGATCTCGATGATCTGCGAGCGTGTCGCCGGATCCGCGGTGACCTTCACCAACTGCATCTCGCGCTCGACCGCGTCGTCGGGATCGAGCTCGAGGATCTTCAGCACGTGCACGAGCTTGTTGAGCTGCTTGATGATCTGCTCGAGTTGGACGGCCTCGGTGCCGACCACCACGGTCAGGCGCGAGACCCGCTCGTCGTCGGTCGGGCCGACCGCCAGCGAGTGGATGTTGTAGCCGCGCCGAGCGAACATCCCGGCGATGCGCGTGAGCACACCGGGCTTGTTCTCCACGAGCACGGACAGGGTGTGGTTGCTGTTCACAGCTGGTCCTCTCCGGCCGCAGCCAGCTTGGCCGCCGCAAGCGCGGCCGCTCGTGCGTACCACTGTTCCGCGGTCTCCAGCACGTCGTCGTTGCTGGCGCCGGAGGGCACCATCGGGAACACCATCTCGTCCGGGTCGACGCGGAAGTCGATCAGCACCGGCTGGTCGGTGATCGCGTACGCCTTCGCGAGGATGGCGTCGAGATCCTCCACGTGCATGACCCGGAAGCCCGGGATGCCGTAGGCGTCGGCGAGCTTCAGCAGGTCGGGGCAGTCCTGGGGCAGACGCACCTGTGAGAGTCGGTCCTCGTAGAACAGCGACTGCCACTGACGCACCATGCCGAGGAAGCCGTTGTTGATCACGCAGAAGATCACCGGGATGTCGTGCTGCACCGCCGCCGCGATCTCCTGGAAGGTCATCTGGAAGCAACCGTCACCGTCGATCGCGACGACGGGGACGTCGCGGCCGACCCCGACCTTCGCGCCGATCGCGGCCGGAACGGCGAAGCCCATGGTCCCCAGACCACCCGAGTTGATCCACTGGCCACCGCGCGAGTACGGGATGTGCTGGGCGGCCCACATCTGGTGTTGCCCCACGCCCGAGACGTACACGGCGTCGTCGCCCCAGGTGTCGTAGATCGCACGGATCGCGGTCTGCGGCTTGAGCACGCCCGTTTCGGGTTGGTCGAGCAACAGCGGGTGGTCGCGCTTCAGCTCATCGAGGTGGTTGCGCCAGGCCTTCGTGTCGGGCAGCAACGGTTCCAGCAGGCCCTTCTCTTCCTTGTCGTCGAGCACTCGGAGCAACTGACCCAGCACCACCTTGAGGTCGCCGACGATCGGGACGTCGACCTCACGGTTCTTGCCGATCTCAGCCGGATCGACATCGACGTGGATGACCTTGGCGAGCGGCGCGAACGCGTCGAGCCTGCCGGTCACCCGGTCGTCGAAGCGCGCGCCGAGCGTGACCAGCAGGTCGGTCTCCTGGAGTGCTTTGACGCCCGCGTAGTGACCGTGCATCCCGGGCATGCCCACGGTCAGTTCGTGACGGTCGGGAAGGATGCCGCGACCCATCAGGGTGGTGACCACCGGGAGTTGCAACCGTTCCGCGAAGTCCCGCAGTTCCTCGCCCGCGTCAGCGCGGACCAGGCCACCACCGGCGTAGATGACGGGCCGTTTGGCGGAGGCGATGAGGTCGAGGGCCTCCTTGACCATCTTGCCGTGGCCACGGATCGTCGGTCGGTAGCCGGGAAGGTCGATGTGCTCGTCCCAGTGCCACTCGATCAGATCGTTCAGCACGTCCTTGGGGATGTCGACCAGGACCGGGCCGGGTCGGCCCGACTTGGCGATGTAGTAGGCCTCCTTGAGCGCGCCGGCGATGCGCTCAGCGGTGTGCACCAGTTCGTTGTGCTTGGTGATCGGCATCGTGATGCCGGTCACGTCCGCTTCCTGGAAGGCGTCCGAGCCGATCGCGGTCGTCGCGACCTGGCCGGTGATCGCCAGGACCGGGATCGAGTCCATGTTGGCGTCGGCCAGGCCCGTCACGAGGTTGGTCGCCGCCGGCCCGGAGGTCACGATGCACACCCCCACCCGACCGGTCGCGTGGGCATAGCCCTCCGCCATGTGGATCGCACCCTGTTCGTGGCGGACGAGCACATGCTCGAATCCCGCCTCGATCATGGGGTCGTAGGCCGGGAGGATGGCGCCGCCGGGATACCCGAAGACGGTGTCCACCCCGAGCATCTCGAGGCTCTTCATGACGGCTTGCGCGCCGGTGATCTTCATGGGCTGTTCTCCCGCTCGTGCCCGTCCGCGGGATCCTCCGCGTGACGCCCGACCCCTCCTACGAGAGAACCTCCCGTCTCCGGGAGGTCCGCGCGTGCTCGGGTTCGAGCACGCGCTACGGAACGACGACGATCACACCGATGAGCGCGTCGCGGCGCCCCTCGCCGATGATCAGGTCCCGCAGCACGTGCGCTCCTGGTGTCCGATGTCTGAGTGTCGTGACGTGAATCCGGTGGTGTCTCGCTGATGCGGTGACGCTTCGCTGTCGAGTCGGTGGTCGCCCGCCCGGCGGCAGCGGGCCGATGGTGACCCGTCCGAGCACGCTGGTCAAGTCCGGAACCCGAACGCGCGCGTTCGGTAGGGCTACGCCGCAGGTGTGTGCGGTGGACCGGACGGCGCAACCACCGAGCGCGCGGCGTTCAGCCGTCGTCGGCCAGCACCTTGCGCGTGGCCGCCGCGATCCCGGACGCGTCGAGCCCGAGTTCGGCCAGGATGCGATCGGGCTTGCCCTGAGGCAGGAAACTCGCCGGGACCCCCAGCCGTAGGGTCGGCGGCGCCTGGCGGACGCCCGCGAGCTCGACGATGCGGTCGCTGAGTTCGCTCCCCGCCCCACCGCCGACGACCCCGTTCTCCACGGTCACCACGAGCGGGGCGGCGGCCGCGTCGGACAGCATCTCCGCATCGGCCGGGCGGACGCTGCGCACGTCCCACACCGTGGCCTCGACCCCCTCGGCGGCCAGCACCCCGGCCGCTTCCACCGCAGCTGCCGCCCGGTCGCCGACACCGAGGATGCACACGTCACCGCCGGTCCGCAGCCGTCGCGCGGATAGCCCGTCGACCGCGATCGACTCCGCCTCGACACCCAGGTCCGCGTGGGTCAGCACGGCACCCTTCGGGAAGCGCAACAGCACCGGCCCCTCGAGGTCGACACCCACCCGTAACAACGCCGCCAGGTCCTCCTCGCACGACGGTGCCAGCACGGTCATCCCCGGTATCCGCAGGGCCAGGGCCATGTCGAGGATCCCGTGGTGGCTCGGGCCGTCGTCACCCGTGATGCCGGCCCGGTCCATCGTGAACACGACGTGCTCGCCGTGGAGGCCGACATCCAGGTTGGCCTGGTCGAAGGCCCGCGCGAAGAACGTGGAGTACAGCGCGACCACCGGCAGCTTGCCTGCATGCGCCAGGCCGGCAGCGCAGGTCACCGCGTGCTGCTCGGCGATCCCGACATCCAACAGCTTGTCGGGGTGTCGGGCGGCCAACGGCAACAATCCGGTCGAACCCGGCATGGCGGCCGTGATCGCGACCAGGTTCTCGCGTTCGTCGCCCAGCTCCAACATGACCTCGCCGAACACCGAGGTCCATCGCCGAGGCCCGGACCGGCCCCCGTTCGCCCGACCGGTCGCGATGTCGAACGCCGAGGTGTCGTGGAGCTTCTTCTCCGGGTCGGTCTCCGCGGGTGCGTAGCCCTTGCCCTTCTGGGTCAGGACGTGAACGAGCACGGGGGTGGACATCCGGCGCGCGTGGGACAACGCGAGCTCGAGCTTCTCCACATCGTGACCGTCGTAGGGACCGAGGTAGCGCACCCCCAGGGCCTCGACGAACGACTGGAGCGCCGGCGCCTCGGACACGGCGGCCTTGATCGCCTCGAACCCGGCGCCGGTCACACGCTTGACGAGCGGCAGCGTCGCCAGCATCCGGTCGACCCGCCCGCGGGCGGTCCGGTACCTCGGGTCGGAACGCAGGTCGGCGACCCGTTCCGAGAGCCGGCTCACCGTTTCGGCGTAGGACCGGCCGTTGTCGTTCAACACGATGATGGCGGGTAGCTGGTGGTGACCGATGTTGTTGAGGGCCTCGTAGGCCATCCCGCCGGTGAGCGCGCCGTCACCGACGATCGCGACCAACCGACGGCGTTCGTCGAGCTGGCGGTCCATCTCGCCGCGGGTCAACCCCGCGACCCACGACAGCGCCGTGGAGGCGTGGCTGTTCTCGACCAGGTCGTGAGGCGATTCCTCGCGCGAGGGATACCCCGCGAGACCTCCGGCCTGACGCAGCGTGCTGAACTCGTCGCGACGTCCGGTGAGCATCTTGTGGACGTAGGCCTGGTGGCCGGTGTCCCAGACCAGCAGATCGCGCGGAGAATCGAAGGCCCGGTGCAGTGCGATCGTCAGTTCCACGACGCCGAGATTGGAGCCGAGGTGGCCCCCGACCCGGGCCACGGCGGCGATGATCGCCACCCGGAGTTCGTCGGCCAGGACGGGCAACTCCTCGGCGCGCAAGGCACGCACGTCCTCCGGCGAGTCGATCCTTTCCAGCACCACGACGACTCCTCAGCTGCGTCCGGAGATGACGTGTCAGCGTAGAGGACCGGCCCGGGACGGACGGCCACCTGCATCGGTCGCGCGCGCACGATCGCGACCGGACCCATCACCATGGGGTGTTCGGGTCCATGAGGTCCGTGGCTCGTTGATCCCGGCTACCTGACGCGGAGGTCACCTTCCGGTCGCCGTTCGGGCAGCATCACCCGAGGCAGCGCCCCACTACGGTGCCCCTTGCCATCCGCTATGCGACGAGGGAGAGCCAGGCATGGATCGGCTGAGCCCGCTGGACGCGTCGTTCCTGCACATCGAGGACGACGTCAACCTCATGCACATCGGCTCGGTGGGCATCTTCGAGGGACCACCACCCGATCCGGCCGAGTTCCGGGCAATGATCGAGGGCAAGCTCCCCCTGGTCCCCCGGTATCGCCAGCGGGTTCGCGAGGTCCCCCTGTCGATGGGCCGGCCGCTCTGGGCCGAGGACCCGCACTTCCAACTCGACTATCACGTGCGGCACACCGCACTGCCGGGACCGGGTGGCCGCGACGAGCTCCGCAACCTCGTGGGGCGCGTCATGGCCCAGCGACTCGATCGCAGCAAGCCGCTGTGGGAGCTGTGGGTGGTCGAGAACGTGCAGGGCGAGCAGTGGGCGATGGTGAGCAAGATCCACCACGCGTTGGTGGACGGGATCTCCGGCACCGACCTGCTGAGCGTGCTGCTCGACGGGTCCCCCGAACCCTCGCCGTCGGTCGAGGACGAGTGGCGCCCCGATAGCGAGCCCTCCGAGCTGCGCCTGGTCGCCGAGACGGTCAAGGACTACGCGCTGTCTCCGTTCGAGCAGTGGCGTGTCGCCCGCTCGCTCGTGCGTCGCCCCGTCCGCCTCGCCAAGCGCGTCGGTGGCAGTGTCAAGGGCCTGCCCGAGATGGCCGACTGGGCGCGCACCCGATCGAGTTCCGTGCTCGTCGGGCGTATCGGTCCACACCGTCGGTACGCGTGGACGGCGACGACGCTCGACGAGATCAAGACGATCCGTACCGCCCTCGGTGGGAGCGTCAACGATGTGGTGCTGTCGGCGGTCACACGCGGGTTCCGCGACCTGCTGCTCGCCCACGGCGAAGACGTCGAGGGGCGCACCGTGCGGACGCTGGTACCGGTCTCGGTCCGGCAGGAGGGCGATCCCGCCTACGCGAACCGGGTCTCGGCGATCCTCGCCGAACTCCCGGTCGGGATCGAGGATCCGCTCGAACGGCTGGCCTCCCTCCGTGCCCAGATGGACAAACTGAAGCGGTCCGGGGAAGCGGTGGCCGCCGAGACGCTCACCTCCCTGTCGGGGTTCGCGCCACCGTTGCTGCTCGCCCTGGGCTTACGGGTGGCGTTCCGCTCCGCCCACCGGGCCTCACGCACACCGATCGAGACGGTCACCACCAACGTGCCCGGGCCACAACAACCGCTCTACGCACTCGGCCGGCAGATGCTGACCGCGTACCCCTACGTGCCGCTGGCGAGTCCGATCCGGGTCGGGGTGGCGATCTTCTCCTACGTCGGCCGCCTCACGTTCGGGCTGACGGCCGACCGTGACAGCATCGAGAACCTCGACGTGCTCGCTGCGGGCATCGAAGCCGGGATCGCAGAGTTGCTCGCCCTCGCCCGGGACCAGAGCGACCCAGGGGACGAGGGATCTGCCCGTGCGGGGCAGACGGACGGCCCCGAGCGGTCGCCCGCCCGGAAGAAGATCACGCCCCAGAAGAAGAGCGCGCCCAAGAAGACGACCACGCCCACGAAGAAGAGCGCGTCCAAGAAGACGACCACGCGCAAGAAGACCGCACCGAAGAAGCGATCGAGCAACCGGGACACCGCCTCCGAGGACAAGGTCCGAGCTGCGGTCGAGCAGGTCAAGGATGCCCAGAGCGACGAGGGTTGAGACGCCGCCTGGAGCCAGGTCCCGCGTGCAGACGGTCGGCTACCCGTGGATCAGTTCCTGCAGCAGTTGGTTGGTCTTTCGGGGATCGGCCTGACCCTTGGTGGCCTTCATGACCTGGCCCACCAGGGCGCCGATCGCCTTGGCGTTGCCACCCCGGATATCGACGACCGTGGCCTCGTTGGCCGCGACGACGCCGGCCACGATCTCGCGTAGCTCCCCCTCGTCGGAGACCTGCTTCAGACCCTGCTCGTCGGCGACGACGGCGGGCGCCTTGGTACCGCCGGAGGCGATGACCCCATCGAGCACCTGACGCGCCATCTTGGTCGACAGGGTGCCGTCGTCGATGAGTGCGACCAGCTCGGCGAGGTGTGCCCCGGTCAGCCCGCTGTCGGCGAGCGAGAGGTTCGCCGCGGCCAACTGCCCGACCACGTCGCCCGCCAACCAGTTGGCGACCGAGGTCGGCGACCCACCGGCAGCCACGGCCTCGTCGAACCAGGCCAGCGAACCGCCCGTGACGATCGCGGCGGTCTGATCACGCGGGACCCCCGCGGCGACCAACCTCGCCCGGGTCACGGCCGGGAGCTCGGGCAGTCGCTCACGCACCGCCTCGACGAGCGCGACCGGCGAGAGGATCTCGACCAGGTCCGGGTCCGGGAAGTAGCGGTAGTCGGTCACCGATTCCTTGACCCGCAGGGTCTCGGTGAGCCCCTTCGACTCGTCCCAGTGGCGGGTCTCCATGCGGATGCTGCCACCATCCTGCAACAGGGCGACCTGCCGCTGGGCCTCGTAGCGAACCGCCCGTCCCAGCGACCGCACCGAGTTGAGGTTCTTGACCTCCGTACGGGTGCCGAGCTCCTCGCCGTAGCGCCTCACCGACACGTTGGCATCGCAGCGCATCGACCCCTCCTCCATACGCGCATCCGACACACCGGTCGCGATCACGACCGACTGCAGCTCGCGCAGGTAGCCCTGGGCGGTTTCCGGGTCACGGATGTCCGGGTGCGAGACGACCTCGAGCAGCGGGATGCCGCAGCGGTTGTAGTCGATCAGTGAGCGGTCGGCGCCGTGTAGCCGCCCCGTGTCGCCCACGTGCATCGACTTGCCGGTGTCCTCTTCCATGTGCAGGCGTTCGATCCCGACGCGACGCGTCTCGACGGTGCCGTCGTCGAGGGTGACGTCGACGTCCAGGTAGCCGTCGTGGACCAGCGGGACGTCGTATTGCGAGATCTGGTAGTTCTTGGCCAGATCGGGGTAGAAGTAGTTCTTGCGGTGGAACCGGCACCGGGGCGCGATGCCGCCGTTCAGGGCCAACCCGAGCAGCATGGCGTCCTTGACGGCCTGGGCGTTGACCACCGGCAGCGCCCCCGGCTGGCCGGTGCAGACCTCGCACACGTTGGTGTTGGGATCGCCACCGAAATCGGTCGAGCACCCGCACCACATCTTGGAGGTGGTCTGGAGCTCCACATGGACCTCCAGACCGACCACCAGCTCCCAGCCCTCCGGGAGCAGCCCGTCCGGGGTGGTGTCGGTCGTGGCGCCCATGGACGCGTTCGCGTCGGGGGCGGTCGCGTCGGGCGCGGTCACGTCGTTCATGGGGAGACCTCCCCGTCGAGGTGGATGGCTCGTGGCCCGCTCGGACGCGGGTCGAATCCGGTCGCCTGCTCGAACGCCCAGGCGACGCGGTACATCAGATCGTCGCGCAGCAGTGGCGCCATGATCTGCAGCCCCACCGGCAGCGCGGACCCTGGTGCGCCCGGCGCCTCGGCCAGGCCCGCCGGCAGCGACAGCGCCGGGATACCCGCGAGCGACGCCGGGACGGTCGCCACATCGTTGAGGTACATGGCCAGAGGGTCGTCGGCCTTCGCGCCGAGGTTGAACGCGACGGTGGGCGAGGTCGGACTGACCAGCACATCGACCTGGTCGAACGCGGCGCGGAAGTCGTTGGCGATCAGCGTGCGGATCTTGCTGGCCTGCAGGTAGTAGGCGTCGTAGTACCCCGAGGACAGCGCGTGGGTACCGATCATGATGCGCCGTTTGACCTCCGCGCCGAACCCGGCGGCGCGGGTGGCGGCGTTCATCTCCTCCGCCGTCGGCGCGTCGACGCGCAGGCCGTAGCGGACCCCGTCGAAGCGCGCCAGGTTCGACGAGGCTTCGGACGGGGCGATCAGGTAGTAGGCCGCCAGGCCGACCGGTGCCGTCGGCAGGGAGACCTCGACGATCTCCGCCCCGAGTGCCGTCAGACGCTCGAGCGAGGCCTGGAAGACCGCCTCGACGCCCGGCTCGAAGCCCTCGCCCTGCAACTCGCGCACGACACCGATCTTCAGTCCGGCGACCCCGTCCTGCAGGTGGAGCCCGAGGTCCGGCACCACGTCCGGCACCGAGGTGGAGTCGCGTGGGTCGTGGGCCTGGATCGCCGTCTGCAGCGCGACCGCGTCGCCGACCGTGCGCGCGAACGGGCCGGCCTGGTCGAGCGAGGAGGCGAACGCGACCAACCCGTAGCGTGAGACGGTGCCATAGGTGGGCTTGGCGCCGACCAGCCCCGTCAGCGCGGCGGGCTGGCGGATCGAACCGCCGGTGTCGGTGCCGATGGCGAGCGGGGCGAGCATCCCGGCGACCGCGGCCGCCGAGCCCCCGGAGGACCCACCGGGAACGCGGTCGAGGTCCCAGGGGTTGCGCGTGTCGCCGAAGGCCGAGTTCTCGGTCGACGAGCCCATCGCGAACTCGTCCATGTTGGTCTTGCCGAGCACGACCAGGTCGGCCTCACGGAGCTTGCGGGTCACGGTCGCGTCGTAGGGCGGGATCCACCCCTCCAGCATGCGCGAGCCGCAGGTGGTCGGGGCACCGCGCATGGTCAACACGTCCTTGAGCGCCAGCGGGACCCCGGCCAGCGGCCCCAGGTGCTCTCCGGCCGCACGCCGGCGATCGATGTCATCGGCGTGGTCGCGCGCTGCCTCGGCGGTCACGGCGAGGAACGCATGCGGCTCGTCGGCGTCCAGGCGTCCAGCGGTCTTCGCCGACCACACCGGGCCCTGGGCGTCCACGCCGTCGACGACGGCGATCCGCTCGAGGTGGGCGTCGACGACCTCGCGGGCCGATACCTCACCGGCGGCCATGCTTCCGGCAAGATCGGCCGCGGAGGCCTGGGTCAGATCGGGTCGCTGCGTGGCGGCCACCTCAGCCCTCCTCGGCGACGATGCGGGGCACGGCGAACCGATCCTGCTCCACCGCCGGCGCCCCCGCGAGCACCTGGGCGGCGGTGAGCGAGGGACGGGCTTCGTCGGGCCGCATGACGTCGGTCAACGCGAACGGGTGGGTCGTGGGCTCGACGTCGTCCGCCGCGAGGTCGCCGACCTGTTCGGCGTAACCGAGGATGGTCGAGAGCTGGGGTGCGAGTTCCGCCACCTCGTCGTCGGTCAACGCGAGACGCGCCAGACGGGCGACGTGACGGACCTCGTCGGGGGACAGGGCCACGAGACCTCCTGCATGCGGGTGGACGACATCAGCGGGAGCAGCCGCGCACGCGCCGCTGCCGACCCGTCAGGCTAGCGCTCGCCCGGGAGGCCTCCGGCCCTCGCTCACCGGGTCCGGCCCGAGCCGGTGTCGTCGAAGCCCTCGTGATCCCCGGCGTCGCGAGGGTCGTCGCCGGGCTCGGATCGATCGGTGCCCTCGGCCCCGTGTTCACCCTCCGCGGCCTCGGCCAGCGCCCGATCACGGGCTTCGAACGCCGCCGCCCGACGGCGCGCGTCGAGCGCGGTGATGGCTTCCGCCTGCTGGGCGGGTTCCTCGGGCACGAACGCATCGTGCAGTCCCATCCACGCGGTCTTCGACCACGAGTAGCCGAGGACCGGGAACGTGAGGTTCAGCACGACACCGCCGATCAACAGCCCCGTCCAGGGGACATCCGGCCAGGTCAGCAGCATGCCACCGACGAACCAGATGGCGAACAACACTTCGGTCATGCCGATCAGCACGATCATCGCCCCGACCCAGTAGCCCTCCTCGCGTTCGAACGCCGTCCCACAGTTCAGACAGCGCTCACGCATCGTGTAGTACGAGACGAACAGATCGCCCGCGCCGCACGTGGGGCATCGCATCACCAGACCGCGGCCCAGCGCCTGCACTCCTCCGGCCATCCCGTCTCCGCTCATCGCACCACGTGACGCTGCGCCGGCCGAACACCGGTCGCTCCGCGCGCCGGCTCCACCAGGCGTTGGCCCCGGTCGACCGCACCGGTCGACGGCACCGGTCGACGGTGCCGGGCCATCCGACGGCCGAGCCGCTACGGAACAGCGTAGGGGCTGATGGGTGGCGGGTCCGCCGACCTCCGGTTACAGTCAGCATGACCACAACCCGGGTCCCGCCCCGGAACGGACCGGACTCCCAAGGCGCGCTCGTGTCCCCGAGGCGAAGCCGAGCTCCGGGCGCAGACCACACGGTCCCTGCTGGAAGGTCGACGGTGGATCCCACCTCGCTGCTCACCGACCGCTACGAGCTCACGATGTTGGACGCAGCACTGCGTGCCGGCTCGGCCGAGCGCCCGACGATCTTCGAAACGTTCACGCGCTCGCTGCCACTCGGTCGCCGTTACGGCGTCGTGGCGGGCCTCGGACGGTTGATCGACGCGATCGAGGCGTTCCGCTTCGACGACGATCAACTCGCGGCGCTCGACGACGACGACGTGGTCTCACCCGCGACGTTGGCCTGGTTGGCGGGTTACCGCTTCCGAGGCGAACTCCACGCCTACCGCGAGGGCGAGATCTTCGTACCCGGCTCCCCGGTACTCACCGTCGCGGCCCCGTTCGCCGACGGCGTGGTCCTCGAGACCTTGGTCCTGAGCGTGCTGAACCACGACAGCGCCGTGGCCTCTGCCGCGGCACGGATGGTCAACGCGTCGGGCGGACGGGGCATGATGGAGTTCGGCGGTCGCCGGACGCACGAGCAGGCCGCGGTGGCCGCGGCCCGGGCGGCCTACCTCGTCGGGTTCGACGGCTCGTCCAACCTCGCAGCAGGCGCCCGCTACGGGGTTCCGACCCTCGGAACCTCGGCGCACGCCTTCACGCTGCTGTACGACGACGAGCGGGCTGCGTTCGCCGCGCAGGTCGCAGCGCTCGGGCCGCGAACCACGCTCCTGGTCGACACCTACGACACGACCCGGGGTATCGCCACGGCCCTCGAGGTCGCCGGCCCGGAGCTCGGCGCGGTCCGCATCGACTCCGGCGACCTCGGTGCGCAAGCTCGTTCGGCACGCACCCAACTCGACGCCGCGGGCGCGACCGCGACCCGCATCGTGGTCAGCGGGGACCTCGACGAGTACCGCCTGGCGGAACTCGTCGATGCCCCGATCGACGCCTACGGGGTCGGGACCTCCGTGGTGACCGGCAGCGGCGCACCCACGAGCGGGTTCGTCTACAAGCTCGTGGCACGTGCCCGATCACTCGGCGGCCCGCTGGAACCGGTCGCGAAGGCCGGTGGCAGCAAGGCGACCGTGGGCGGCCGCAAGCGCGCGGGTCGACGGTTGCACGAGGGTGTCGCCGTCGAAGAGGTCCTGCGTGACTGGCACAGCCACGTCCCCGCGGCCGAACGCGAGTTGCAGGTCCCGGTGCTGATCGATGGTGCCCGGCGACATGACCCGGATCTGGCCGGCATCCGAGAGCACCATCGCGCCGCCCTGGCCGAGCTTCCCGAGCAGGCGTACTCACTCGCCCCCGGCGTCGCCTGCATCCCGACGCGCCACCAACCCGCGCGTCCCGTCCCTGCGACCGCGATCTCCGAGGAGGCGTCGCCATGACACACCCGAGCAACGCGACCGACCGCCACGACCGCTACGACGCGACCACGACCTTGGTGGTCGTCGATGTCCAGAACGACTTCGCGGACCCGGCCGGCGGCCTGTACGTCCCGGGCGGCGACGCCGTCGTGCCGCTCATCAACGAACAGATCGGCGCCGCCCGTGCCGCCGGCGCCACCGTGGTCTTCACCCAGGACTGGCACCCCCCGGAGACCCCGCACTTCGCCAAGGACGGCGGGACCTGGCCGGTGCACTGCGTCGCAGGCACCTGGGGTGCGGAGTTCCACCCCGACCTCGAGGTGCCGGACACCGCACCCGTGGTCCGCAAGGGCGTCGACGGCGGCGACGGCTACTCCGGGTTCTCCGTGCAGGACCCGGTCAGCGGCGAACGGTCATCGACCGAACTGGGACGCCTGCTGACCGAGGCCGGGACCCAGCGGGTGGTGGTGACCGGTCTCGCGGGTGACGTGTGCGTCAAGGAGACCGCCCTCGACGCCCGCCGGCTCGGCTACGACGTCGTCCTGCCGCTCAGGACCACCCGCATGGTCGAACTCGCACCGGGTGACGGGGAGCGCGCGATCCAGCAGGTTCGCGACGCCGGCGTCGAGGTGGTGGAGGGGTGAGCACGATGAGCGCACCGACGGCCCCGCGGGTGGCGAGCTGCGCCGTGGCCGTGGACGTGGCGTTGCTGACGGTCCGCAACGACCGACTCCAACTCCTGCTCGTGCAGCCCGATGCGGCCGCGTTACGCGGTACCTGGGCGCTGCCGGGGCGGCGGGTCCGTGACGACGAGGGGCTGGATGACACCGCACATCGGAGCCTGGCCGAGCTCGCCGGCATCACGGCACCCGAGGCCCACCTCGAGCAGCTCCGGACCTACGGCGAGCTCACCCGTGACCCGCGAGGGCGGGTGGTGTCGGTCGCCTACCTGGCGCTCACCCCCACACCGGGCGATCCGCCGGACACCGATCGCGCGCAGCTGTTCGACGTGGCACGGCTCGGCACCGCCGAGGGCCCCACCCTCGCCTACGACCACGACCGCATCGTTCCCGATGCGATCGAACGCGCCCGGTCGAAGCTCGAGTACAGCGCGTTGGCGACCGCCTTCGTCGAGGAGCCGTTCACGCTCGGCGAGCTGCGCAGCATCTACGAAGCGGTTTGGGGCGTCGCTCTCGACCCTGCCAACTTCCGGCGCAAGGTGGTCAGCACACCCGGGTTCGTCGAGGAGGCCGAGGGGCTGGCACCGCCGGGGCCCGGCGGTGGCCGCCCCGCGAAGCGGTACCGACGCGGCCACGCCCGGCGGCTCCATCCGGCCATGCTGCGCCCATGAGGGCCGAGACGTCCCCGTCAGTCCAGCACACGCGCCTTCGCCCGGTCGAACTCCGCATCGGTGAGTACCCCCGAGGCATGCAACTCACCGAGCTGGCGTAGTTCGGTGACGAGGTCCCGCCCGGGAGCCGGCGCACGGGTCGAGGGCGTAGATGGTGGCGGCCCCGAGGGTGGCGGTTCCGTCGGAGCCGACGACGAGCCCGGTTGGACCGGCTCCTCAGCCAGCGCCGCGACCGCCTGCACGACCGGGCCGGTCGGTTTGACCCACCCGCCCGCGTGCTCGACCGGGATCTCCGAGCGGTGCTCGCCCGGGATCTCCGAGCGGTGCTCGACCGGGATCTCCGAGCGGTGCTCGAGGGCTGCCTCCGCCACCGCGATCTGCACGTGCGCACCGTCATCCTCGTCGTGCGCGGCCGCGGGATGGTCGACATCCGAGAGAGCCGAGCCACCCTGCGACGACGCCCCGTCGGCGACGCGCAGGTCCACCACCGCGCCCACGACCTCGGGGCCCCGAGCCAGGGCGACACCCGAGGAGAACCGTCCCCGCTCGAGCGCGGACGCCGCGAACGTCGGCTCCGGTGGCAGACCACGTTCGTGCAGATGCTTCTCCACGAACCGCGCCAGACGCCGGGCCGTGACCGCCGAACGGGAGCTCAGGGGGATGGTGTAGGGGTCACTCATGGCGGCGAGTTCACCGGGGGGGGCCAACGTCCCCCCCACGACCGCGAGGTGGATCCATCCCCGCCCGCCGCGCGAACCCGGCTCGAGTACGGTCCCGCGGACCTGATCGACCGTGAACGACAGACTCGTCGCCGGGGGCCCATCCTTCGACACGGTGATCCGACCGTCCTCGAGCACCAGTTCCGCCCGCACGCCCCGGACCGTCAGGCGCGCCCGCTCCAGCGCCGTCGCCTCCGCCATACCTCCCCCTCCGTCACGAGCTGGTCAAGGTCGCTTGGACGGTAGTACGGACACCATCTCCATCCCGGCAACTACTGCTCAACGAACGACCCACTTCCCGCACGCGATGCGACTACCGGGCGGCGACCCCCCGGACCAGGCGTAGCTCGCCGCCCAGGACCGCCCGATCGGACCTTCGACCAGAACACTCGTCCTGACGAACAGCTCCGGGACCCGCTCGTACCGATCCACCCGTTCGAACAGGCGCCTCGCCTGTTCCGGGTCTCGGGCAGCGACCAGGTACCCCCTGATCGTGTCGGCTCCGGACCCGACCTCCGACTGCCCGGCGAACGCCGCTGCGGGCCAGCCCTGCCCGGTGTCGAAGAGCGCGCCGGCGGCCGCGGCTGGGCCCAGCACCTCGACCAGGTCGGCGATGTGGTCGAAGGCTGCGCCATCCGGACGCAACGTGCCGTAGACGAACAACGGGAGGTCCTGCAACGGCGTACCCGGCCAGCCACCGAGCACGGGTTCCTCGACGTCCGGCGCAGGACGGTCGGTCCCGGCCACCTCGAGGTGGGCGTCGGCGGCAGCCTGGTCCCATCCCGGCCAGGTGCGCCACCGATCATCCCCGGTCACCTGCACCTTGGTCGCCGGCCCCGGCAGGTAGGCGAGGCCGGAGGTCAGGACGAAGCGGTCGGCGACGGCAACCTCGCCCACGCGGGCCAGACGGTAGGTGCCAGGTGGCGCGAAGCGCGCGTCGCCCGTCTCCGGTCCGGCCGTGAGCGGGGCGGCGCCGCGGACCCGCCCCTCCGTTCGATCGAGGAGATCGGTCGCTTCGCCCGGCAGCCCCAGTACCCACGTGTCGTGAACGGCGCCGGCGACCGGCACGAGGGTCAGGGGTATCGAGCCGTAGCCCGTGCGGCGGTGCTCGAACGCCGGTGCGAACCCCGCGATCCGGGCCGGCAGCAGCACCGCACCGTGACGGTCGAGCCCCTTCGCGACCAGCCTCCCGGGCGAGGCGTTCGACCCGTAGGCGACGCTCCAACGCAGGTCCCCGGGTGCCATCATGGCCTGCAGCGACATCGTCGCGGGATCGGCCGAGACCGGGCGGACCGGTGCGTGGGCCGGGCCGTCCACCCGCAGCGGGTGGACCGTGCCGTCGTGGACCAGCACCGGCCCCGGTGGCCGCGGCCCCGGATAGCTCCGCGGATCGAAGTCCGGGATCAACTGCCCGCCCTCACGCGTCGGGGAGCCGGCCGTGATCGAGGAGGTGGAGCAAGCCCGACTCGTCGATCACGGGCACCCCCAACCCCTCGGCCTTGTCACGTTTCGATCCCGGGTCGGCCCCGGCGACCACGGCGGAGGTCTTCTTCGACACGCTGCCGGTCACCTTGGCGCCCCGGGATTCGAGCGCCTCCTTGGCCTCGTCGCGGGTGAAGCCCTCCAGCGTCCCGGTGACCACCACCGTCCACCCCGCCAACTGATCGTCGACCGGTCCCACCTCACCCGGGTCGGCCGTCGTGGTGACGCCGAGATCGATGAGCTCATCGATCAGTTCCGCGTTGCGAGGGGTCGCGAACCACGAGTGCACCGCCGAGGCGATGACGGGGCCGATGCCGTCGATCGCCTCGAGTTCCTCGGGCGTCGCGTCCCGGATCGCCTGCAGGCTCGACCGCGCCCGCACCAGGGCCTTGGCGTAGGTGGGCCCGAGATGGCGGATGTTGAGCGCGACCAGCACCCGGTCGAGGGTCTGCTGCCGGCCGGCCTCGATGCCAGCGAGCAGGTTGTCGACGCGCTTCTCCCCCCACTTCTCGAGCGCGAGCAGTTCGTCCCGGCGATCCTTCAGCCGGAACACGTCGGCGAGGTCGGTGACCAGGCCCTCCGCGACCAGCAGTTCGACGGTCTGCTCCCCCAGCCCCTCGATGTCGAGGGCTCCTCGACCGGCCAGGTGCGACAACGATTCGAGCAGCCGGTTCGGG
Organism: Nitriliruptoraceae bacterium; assembly: GCA_003558435.1. GTDB lineage: Bacteria > Actinomycetota > Nitriliruptoria > Nitriliruptorales > Nitriliruptoraceae > PWLR01. The sequence continues at coordinate 23,325 of PWLR01000155.1, forward strand.
CAATCGACGTTCTCGCACAGGTGATGGGCCTCACCCTCGGGGCGCACCAGCGGTTCGCCGCAGAAGGGACAGTCGTGCGGCATCGACCAGACCTGCGCATCCGGCGGCCGGGCACCGAGCACCGGCCCGACGACCTCCGGGATCACGTCGCCGGCGCGACGGACCATGACCCGGTCGCCGACGCGCACGTCCTTGGCCCGGACCTGGATCTCGTTGTGCAGGGTCGCGTAGGTGATCGTCGTGCCCGACACCAGCACGGGTTCGAGCACCGCGTACGGGGTCGCCTTGCCGGTGCGCCCGACGTTGACCTCGATGGCGAGCAGCGTCGTCTCCTGCTCGACCGGTGGCATCTTGTAGGCGATGGCCCAACGGGGTGCCCGAGCGGTGAACCCGAGCTGTTGCCGCTGCTCGAGGTCGTCGACCTTGACGACCACGCCGTCGATCTCGTAGGAGACGTCGTGGCGGGCGGAGGTCCACCGTTCGACGAAGTCCCACGCCTCGTCGACCTGCTCCACGACCGTCGTCTGCGGATCCGTGGGCAGGCCGGCCTCGCGCAGCCAGGCGAGCGACTCGCGGTGACTGGCGAAGTCGATGCCCTCCAGCGCCCCCAACCCGTGGCACCACAGCGACAGCGGCCGCTGCCGGGTGATCTCCGGGTCCTTCTGACGCAGCGCCCCCGAGGCCGCGTTACGGGGGTTCATGAACGCCGCCTCACCGCGTTCGATGCGCGCCTCGTTCATGGCCTCGAAGGCCGCCAACGGGTAGTAGATCTCGCCCCGGACCTCCAACAGCGCGGGTGGATCGTCGACGTCGAGGCGGTAGGGGATGTCCTCGAGGGTCGCGATCTGTGCCGTGACGTCCTCACCGACGACGCCGTTGCCCCGGGTCGCGCCACGCGCCAGCACGCCGTCGCGGTAGACGAGGTCGATCGCCACACCGTCGATCTTGAGCTCGCAGGTGAAACGCATCCTCGGCGCATCGGCGGGTTCGGCCTGCTCCTCGTCGGGTGCAGCGCCGACGGCTGCCGCCAGAGCCCGTCGGACCCGGTCCGCCCAGGCCTCGAGTTCGGCCCGCGAGAACGCATTGTCGAGACTGAGCATCGGTTGTGGATGCTCTGCCGGCGGGAACGCGGTGTCGATGGGCGCGCCCACCTGCTGGGTGGGCGACGAAGGCGTCACGAGCGAGGGGTGGGCGACCTCCAGCGCCTCGAGTTCCCGGAACAGCGCGTCGAACTCCGCGTCGGTCATCGGCGGGTCGGACAGCACGTAGTAGCGGTACCTGGCGTCGCGCAGGATGCGCGCGAGTTCGTCGTGGCGGGCTCGGGCCTCGACCGGGTCCTGTGGCACCGCCTCCGCCGTGGCGGGAGTGCCGGGCTCATCGGCCACAGGGGTCACAGGGGTCACAGGGGTCACCACCAACGGTTTCGGGGCATCGCGACCAGGCTAGCCCTCGGCGACGACATCTCTGCGGGTGCCACAGCCGCCGTGGGTACCCGCCGAAGACATCCACGCGCCGGAAGCGTCGGTTGTTGCGTCGACGGGCTGCGACCGCGCAGCCCGTCACCGCAACCCGTCCCGTGGCCCGAGGACACCCCGGCCCTCGTCCATTGGGTCGTTGCCACCCCGTGCCGGCCGTCTACCGTCATTAGAACGGAGCGTGGCATGGACGCGTCCTCGGCGTATTCCGCCCGTACCGGGCGGCGAGCGCGATGGCGGGCCCCGCTCGGCGGGAGCAGAACGTGGAGTCCTGGCGACAGCAGCAGCCCGGATCGAGTGCGGCGGGTCCGTCACTCGCCCGGATCGTGGCCGCCGTCGGCATGGTGCCCGCCGTCATCTACGGGGCAGCGATCGCCGGGCTGGTCGGTGCGGGCGTCGGACTCCTGCTGTGGGCCCTGGCGTGCGCGATCGCCGTGGGGTTCCGCCGGCTCCGTCACCGACGGCACGCGGAAGGCGCTCTCCCGGAGACCGATCCGTTCCAGCAGCTGCAGCGGAAACCCTGTGTCGTCTGTGGTGCTCCGAGCCTGCTGGATGCATGCCTGGACTGCCTCGAGGGCCCCTCCCATCAGCGGCGACACCCGCGCGACGACGCGTCACCTCGGGACGAACCCGACGACCCCGTCCGCTGACCGACGACCCTGCCCGCTGACCGACGCCCGGCGCCTCAGCGCGCGATCGGTAGGCCCGCCGGACGGTCGGCGTGGGCGACCCGGCCACCGCCGAGGCAGAGCGCATCGTCGGCGTCGTAGACGACGGCGGCCTGTCCGATGGCCAGTCCGTGCACGGGCTCGCCCAGTTCGAGCCGTACGCGCCCGTCGCTGACCGCCACCGTGGCCGGCACCGTGCTGCCGTGGGCCCGGATCTGCACCCGGACCGCTCCGGTCGGCACCTCGCCGGTGGTCCACGACGGCGCGGCCAGCTCCGCCCAGCGGCACGCGAGCGCATCGCGCGGACCGACCCGGACCGTGCGCTGCCCGGCGTCCACGTCGACCACGAAGCGCCGCTCCGGCTTGCCACCGGGGCCGCTCACCCCCGGCGCCGCATCGATGCCGAGCCCACGACGCTGCCCGACGGTGAAGCGCCACACCCCGTCGTGTTCCCCCAGCACCTCGCCGTCGAGGTCCACGATCGGACCGGGTGTGGAGGGCAACCGGTCGGCGAGGTAACCCGCGGTGTCGCCGTCCGGGACGAAACACACGTCGTAGCTGTCGGGCTTGTCGGCCACCCGCAACCCCAGGTCGACAGCGAGTTGGCGGACCTCGGCCTTGGGCAGCTCACCGACGGGCAGCAGCGTGCGATCGAGTTGCGCCTGCGTGGCGACGTACAGCACGTAGGTCTGGTCCTTGCGTACATCGGCGGCGCGGTGCAACCGCGTGCGGGGTCCGGGTTCGGTCACCACCTCACCATCCCGTCGCAGCCGAGCATGGTGACCGGTCGCGAGCGCATCGAACCCGCTGGCGAGGGCCCGCTCCAGCAGCGCCGCGTACTTCACCTTCTCGTTGCAGGTCACACACGGGTTGGGGGTCGTGCCGGCAGCGTAGGCCGCGGCGAACGGGTCCTGGACCTCGCGGCGGAACTCCTCCGAGAGGTCCCAGACGTAGAACGGGATCCCCAGCACCTGCGCGGCCCGTCGTGCGTCCTGGGTGTCGTCGAGGGTGCAGCACCCGTGACCCGGCACCTGGTCGTCGATCGGCACGTCCGCCAGCTTGCAGTGCACGCCGGTCACCTCGTGGCCCTGCTGCACCAGCATGGCCGCGGCCACGGCGGAGTCGACCCCACCGGACATCGCCACCAGGACCCGGCTCATGCGCGTGCCCCGGCGCCGGCGGTCCGTGCGCGCACGCTGGGGATGACGTCGGTCAGCACGTCGATCGCCCGATCGACGTCGGCTTGGGTGGAGGTCCACCCGAGCGACAGCCGTAGCGGGGTACCGGCCACGTCCGTCGCCTCCAGCACGTGCGAGGCCTTGGCCGCTCCCGAGCCACATGCGGCGCCGGAAGAGACGTCCAATCCGGCGCGGTCGAGCGCCACGCTCAGTGCGCCACCATCGACCTCGTCGATGCCGAGGTGCACGTGCGAGGCCAACCGCTGCGCGGGATCGACCGGGCCGTTGCGCCGGACCCCGTCCAGCGCCGTGAGGGCTCCCGCCAACCGATCGGTCATCGTCCTCAGCCGCTCCCTCAGGTCGGTCCGGTCCCGGACCGCTGCGGTCAGCGCCTCGCCGCAGGCGGCGTCCAGCCCGGTCGCGAACGTGCCCGAGCGAACCCCCCGGTCCTGCCCGCCACCATGGAACAGGGGCACCACCGGCAGGCCGCGTCGCAGTACCGCGATCCCGACCCCCTGCGGGCCGCCGAACTTGTGCGCCGACAGCGCCAACGCGGCGGTCCCCCATGCGGCCACCTCGACGTCAAGGGTGGCGATCGCCTGGACCGCGTCGGTGTGCAGCGGGATCCCCCGCTCCGCCAGAACCGCCGCCAGACCGGGGATGTCGTTGACCGCCCCGAGTTCGTTGTTGGCGCTCATCACGCTCACCAGCGCGGTGCGCGGCCCGACGGCGGCGAGGACCTGCTCGATGTCCACGCGGCCGTCCCGCGCAGGAGCCACCACGGTCAGGCTCGCGTCCCCGCGCTCGGCCAACCACCGGGCCGGGTCGAGCACCGCGGGGTGCTCCACGGCCGTGGTGATCAGGTGGGGCGTCCCCGCAGCGCGATCCCGGGCGGCCCAGATCACCCCCTTGACCGCGAGGTTGTCGGCCTCCGTGCCACCCGAGGTGAACACGACCTCGTGCGGGGAGCACGACAGGGCCGTGGCGACGGCCTCACGCGCCTCCTCCACCGCCACGCGGGCCGCCTGGCCGGCCGCATGGGTCGATGAGGCGTTGGCCGCATCGAGCCACGACGCCAGTGCCGCGCGCGCTTCGGGGCGCGGCGGCGTACTGGCGGCGTGATCGAGGTAGGTGGACACGTCGCGACGGTATCGGTCGTCGGCGGGTCCGGTCGTTCGTGGATCCGGTCGCCGGTCGTCACCGTTCGGGCGCGGTTGCCGGGAGTTCCTCGTCGACCGGCGGCTGCTCGTCGATCGGTTCCGTGTCGTCGGTCTCGCACCCCGCGAGGGTCAGGACGAACACCGCGGCGAGTGCCACGGAGCCCCGGATCCTGTCGACGCGCATCGCCACTCCTCACCTCGGGTCCTGTGCCGGCTCGGAGACTCGCCCGCGCCCGAGGTCCACACCATCTCCGCACTGGTCCGCGGCGGCGGATCGCGGCGGCGGATCGCGGCGGCGGACGGCCTCACGATGCATCATCAGCGGTGACTCCACGACCTCCGGGGACCATCGCGCGCCGACTCCGCAGGGCCGGGCACACAGTTCCGACCCTGAGCCCGTGCCGGCGCAGGTAGCGTCGGCGCCCCCGAACGAGGATCGAGCCCGCCCGTGAGTACCCCCCACCTACCACCTGGCAGCGCGAGCCCCCCGACCCCGAAAGGTGTCGTGCCGCTCGGTATCGACCTGGGCGCCGTGGCCGGGCAACGGATGGTGCTGCTGAGCCTCGAGGTCTGGGACGGGTGGGCCGATCTGCGCTTCGCACGCGTCGACGTCGGCGCGACGCAACGACTCACCCGCCGAGTGCCCCCCGCCGACGCCTGGACTATCACCGCCGACGGCCAGGCGCTCGAGATCTTCGACGCGGTGGGACGCGGCGATCGGACCTTCAGCAACGGCGAGGTGCGCCTGGTCCCGGCGCCTGCGCTCGACGCCACCCTGGAGGTCCGTGTCGAGGTCGTGCCCGGCCAGCCTGCGCTGAGCACCGGGGTGACCCTGTTCGACGACGGTCTCGACGAGACGGTCAGTTCCACCGACCCCGGCACTCCCGAGGAACGTCCCGAACAGCGCTAGCAGCGCAGATGGTCCCGGATCCCGTCCGAGCAGGAGTCGACGCGATGGCGAGCAACGCGAACGAACGCTTCCGCACCCGCGCAGCCGCCCACGGTCTACAGATCGTGATGTCGGAGTTCCCGGCCGGCACCCGGACGGCAGCCGACGCGGCCGACGCGATCGGGTGCGATGTCGCACAGATCGTGAAGTCGCTGGTGTTCGTCGCCGACCGCGTACCGGTGCTGTGCCTGACCTCCGGCGCCAACCGTGTGGACGAGGCCAAGCTGGCGATGGCCCTCGGGACCTCGCGGGTGGCCAAGGCCGATGCGGACCAGGTGCGTGCCGCGACCGGTTACGCGATCGGCGGGACGCCCCCCTTCGGCCACGACACGCCGATCACGACGGTCTGTGACCGGGATCTGACCGGCTTCGAGGAGGTCTGGGCCGCAGCCGGGACGCCCAACACGGTGTTCCCACTGTCGCCGTCGGTCCTGCTCGCGATCACCACCGCGTTGGTGGCCGACATCTCGGCCTGAGCGACTCGAGGCGCCCGATGGAGACCCTGGCCACCGCAGCGGCGGCCAGCGCCCTGATGTCCATGCAACTCGTGCCCCGCCACCTCCACGTGAGCCGGGACCACCGGCCCGGGGCGCTCTCCGCGGCCGGCGGGTTCGCCGTCGCCTACGTCTTCCTCCGGTTGCTTCCGGACCTCGCGACCCGAACCGACCTCGGTGCCGGCGCCGAGATGCTGCCGTTCACCGAGGCCGACGGCCACTTCCTCGCGCTCATGGGTCTGGCCGCCTTCTACGGGCTCGAGCGCATGGCCAGGGCGGCGTCGCAACGTCACGGCGACTCCTCACCGGCATCCTCCGAGCCCCGGGTGGCGGCCGTGATGCTGGTCGCGTTCGCGCTCTACTACGCCCTCATCGGCTACCTGTTGTGGGATCGGGCCGACGGCCCCCTGAGCGGACTCGTCACCTACACCCTGGCCATGGGCGTGCATTTCCTCAGCGTCGATGTGGGCTTGCGGGAACGCCATCGCGAGTTCTACGCCAGCACCGGTCGGTGGGTCCTGGTCGGGGCGATCCTCCTCGGTTGGATGACCGGAGCGTGGGTGACCGTTCCGGAGGCTGTCCTGGCCGGGATGCGTTCCCTGCTCGTCGGTGGCGTGGTCCTGATCACGCTGCAGGAGGAACTCCCGCCCGAACGCGATGGTCGCTGGCTGCCGTTCGCCGGTGGCATCGCCGCCGCAACGCTCCTGCTCGCGCCGCTGTGACGCGCGCACGACCCAACCAGGTCCGATCGGCTGCGGTCCATGTCCGAACGGCGGGGGCCGCCCGGATCGGGGCGTCGGAGGGCCACCCGTCCGGTCGCCGCTGGCGTGACGGGCATCGATGCCCGACCCTTCGTAACGACGTCCCCCACCTCGGGGGTCCCTGAGCAGATGGGTCAGCAGCATGGGTAACGAGAGCAAGTCGGACAAGTTCACCGGCAAGGCCAAGGAGAAGTTCGGCGATGCCACCGGCAACGACGAGATGAAGGCCGAGGGCAAGGCCCAGAACGCGAAGGGCAAGTTCAAGGAATCGACCGAGAACATCGGCGACAAGGTCCGCGGCACCACCAAGGGCATGGGCAACGACAAGCGCTGAGACACCAACGCAGGCGACGCCCCGGCCGACCGGCCGGGGCGTCGCGTGTGCTGCGGGCTGGTTCAGCCCTTGCGTGCTTTGAGTTCCTCGACCAGCTTGGGGACGACCTGGTAGAGGTCGCCGACCACGCCGAAGTCCGCGATCTGGAAGATCGGGGCCTCGGCGTCCTTGTTGATCGCGACCACGTTCTGGGAGGTCTGCATCCCGGCGCGGTGCTGGATCGCCCCGGAGATCCCCGAACCGAGGTACAGCGTCGGGGAGATGGTCCGGCCGGTCTGGCCGATCTGGTAGCGGTGCGGGTACCACCCGGCATCGGTCGCCGCACGCGAGGCGCCGACCCCGGCACCCAGCACGTCGGCGAGCTCCTCGATGAGCTTGAACCCGGCTTCCTCGCCCAGCCCGCGGCCACCGGAGACCACGATCGCGGCCTCACCGATGTCGGGACGGTCCGCCGAGGCCTGCTTCTCCACCGAGGTGACCTTGGTCGCGGTCGCCGACTCCGACAAGCTCACCTCCAGCGCGACCATCTCGGGGCTGCCGCCGCCCGATTCCTCGGCGACGAACGCGTTCGCGCCCACGCCGAACATCGCCAGCTTGCCCTCGGCGACCTTGCACTTGGTGATCACGTCACCGCCGAAGACCTCCTTGGTGGCCGACAACGCGCCATCGACCACCTCCAGGTCGGTCACGTCGGTGATCACCCCGGCATCCGCCCGGATCGCCAGCCTGGCGGCGACGTCCTTGACGTGGTTCGACGAGGCGAACAGCAGCGTGTCCGCGCCCGAGACCTCGAGCGCGGCCTGCAACGCCTCGACCTGCGGCAGGGTCACATACCCCTGCGCGTCGGCCGAGTCCCAGTGGTAGATCTTGGCCGCACCGAACGCGCCGAGCGTGTCGGCCACGTCCGCTGCGCCCTCACCCAGCCAGACCGCGGCGACGGTGTCGCCGGCAGCGTCCGCCAACCGCTTCGCGGCGGTCAGCATCTGGGTGGAGACCTTACGGGGGTGGCCGTCGGTGTGATCGATCAGAACCAGCATCTCTGCCATGTGACAACTCCTTGAAAGTCGTGTCCGAAGTAGGGGTGCGGTTCAGACGAACTTCTTCTCGGCCATCCAGTCGGCCAACGCCGCCGCAGCCGCGCCCGAGCCGTCATCCTCGACGACGGTCCCGGCCTCCTTGGGCGGACGCTCCGCGAACTCGTACATCGTGGCGGTCGCCGCATTCGAACCGACCTGTTCCGGGTCGACCCCCAGGTCCGCGAGCGAGCTGACCGTCAGCGGCTTGGACTTCGCGGCCATGATCCCCTTGAACGACGGGTAGCGCGGCTCGTTGATCGCCTCCACCACGCTCACGATCGCCGGCAACGTGGTCTCGACCACGTCCCAGCCCTCCTCGTGCTCGCGGTGGGCCACGACCTTGTCCCCGTCGACCTCGAGGTGGCGCGCGTAGGTCAGCGACGGCAGGTTCAGCAGCTCCGCGACCGCGGCCGGCACCAAACAGGTCCGCGCGTCGGTCGACTGGTTGCCGAAGATGACCAGATCGAACTCCTGGCCCTCCAACGCCTTGGCGATCACCCGCGCGGTACCCAGCGCATCCGAACCCGAGATCGCGTCATCGGTGACCTGGATCGCCGCATCCAACCCGTAGGACAACGCCTTGCGCACGATCGGTTGCGCGTTCTCCGGACCCACCAACAGCACGGTCACCTCGGCGCCCTGCTGCTCCTTCAAGCGCACGGCCTCCTCGATGGCGAACTCGTTGACCGGGCACAACACGGCCTCACCGGCATCCCGATCCAGCGTGCGATCGTTGGGATCCATCTTCTTCTCGCCAGCCGTGTCTGGTACCCGCTTGACCGGGACGATGACCTTCATCAGGCGCTCCCTCACGTCGAAAAGTGGTGGTCGTGCATGCCCATGATAGAACTGGAGTGAGCGCTCAAAATCAAATCCGGTCCGTCGGGACCGCGACCCAACTGCCCCTAGGCTCACCGTCATGACCTCGAGCGAGTCCGAACCGGCCCCGAGCCCGCCGACCCGTACCGGTGGCCGCACCGCCACCCCAGGCGTGGCCCGGCGCGCGAGCGCCCTGGTGCTCACCGGGGAGCGCACGTTGCCCGGGATCCCCGACGAGCGCTACTGGTTCGCGCGGCACGTCGTCGCCTACGGGTACGCCGCGACCCTCGTGGCACACCTCTCCTCGAAGCATCCGGGACCCACCGTGCTCGACGCCGGCTGCGGCGAAGGCTACGGCCTGGCCATGCTGGCCGAGGCCGGTGCCGGGAGGGTCGTGGGCGTCGACCTCGACGCGGTCGTGGTCGCTCACGTCGAGGCGACCTACGCGGCCACCGATCCCCGCATCGAGGTGGCCGCCGCCGAACTGATGACCCTGCCGCTCGCCGACGACGAGGTCGACCTC
>PWLR01000248.1 GCA_003558435.1 Nitriliruptoraceae bacterium
ACGACCGTCTGGTTGGCGGCCAGCAGGATGTCCGGGGAGATGTCGATGCCGTGGTAGCGCCCCGCCTCGAGGTGGTCGATGAACCTCCAGCCCCCCCGCAGGTTCCCGCAGCCGATCTCCAGCAGGTCGTGCTCGGGCGCGAGACCGTGCTCGAGCAGGTAGTCGAACTGCAGTTGTCCGAGCGCGAGCCAACGGGCCTCGTTGGCGCTGCCGACGGCCTTGCGTGGATCCCGGGCCGTGTCATCACGCATGACCTCGCGGTAGTAGCTGACGTGATCGCGCTTGCCGGAGAGCCGGAACCGCAGGTCTCGCCACCACCGGCGCAGGTAGGGGCGGACACGCTCGGGGTGGCGCAGCGCGTACCGGACGCGATACGTGAGGCGGTGACGGGCGTCAGCCATCGGCGCTCCTGACGACGGGAACTCGGACGCTAGTACCGAAGACGATCGGTGGACGGTTCGGCCAGGCCGGCCAACGTCGAGCGACCGCACCGCGGTTCGAAGGCCAGGCGGGCTGGGCTGGCGGTGGGCGTGCCGGTCAATGGCGACCGTGCTCAGGGGTGACCGAGGCGGCCTGAGGCTCGGCCTCACTCCCACTCGATCGTGCCGGGCGGTTTGGAGGTGAGGTCGAGCGTGACCCGGTTGACGCCCGCCACCTCGTTGGTGATGCGGGTCGAGATCCGGGCGAGCACCTCGTAGGGCACCCGCGACCAGTCGGCGGTCATCGCGTCCTCGCTGGAGACCGGCCGCAGCACGATGGGGTGGCCGTAGGTTCGCCCGTCGCCCTGGACACCCACGGAGCGCACATCGGCGAGGAGCACCACGGGGCACTGCCAGATGACGCGGTCCAGCCCCGCGGCCGTCAGCTCCGCGCGGGCGATGGCGTCCGCTGCGCGCAGCAGGGTCAGGCGCTCGCTGGTGACCTCGCCCACCACCCGGATGGCGAGCCCGGGGCCGGGGAAGGGCTGACGCTGGACGATCGCCTCGGGGAGGCCGAGCTGGTGGCCGACGCGGCGGACCTCGTCCTTGAACAGGGTCCTGAGCGGCTCCACGAGCTCGAAGGCGAGGTCGTCGGGCAGCCCACCGACGTTGTGATGGCTCTTGATGTTCGCGGCGCCACTGCCCCCGCCGGACTCCACCACGTCGGGATAGAGGGTCCCCTGGACGAGCAGGTCCACGTCACCACCGTGGGCGTTGACGATGTCGCGGGCTGCGCCCTCGAACACCCGGATGAACTCCCGGCCGATGATGCGGCGCTTGTCCTCCGGGTCGGTGACCCCCGACAGGGCGTCGAGGAACCGGTCGGTCGCATCGACGACCACCAGCTGCACGCCGGTGGCGGCGACGAAGTCGCCTTCGACCTGCTCGGCCTCCCCGGAACGCAGCAGACCGTGGTCCACGAACACGCAGGTGAGCTGGTCACCGATGGCCCGCTGAACCAGGGCGGCGGCCACGGCGGAGTCGACACCGCCTGACAGCCCACAGATCGCACGCCGCCCTCCGACCTGGGTGCGGATGCGCTCGATCTGCTCGTCGATCACGTTGGCGGTGGTCCAGGTCGGCCGGCAGCCGGCGATCTCGTACAGGAAGTGCTCGAGCATGGCCTGGCCGTGCTCGGTGTGCAGCACCTCGGGGTGGAACTGCACCCCGGCCAGACGACGATCGAGATCCTCGAAGGCCGCAACGGGGGTGATGTCGGTCGACGCGGTGACCGCGAAACCTGCCGGTGCGCCGGTGACCTGGTCGCCGTGGGACATCCAGACGGTCTGCGTCGTCGGCAGCCCGTGGAACAGCGTGGCGTCCGGTGCGGTCACGGCGAGCTGGGTGTGGCCGTACTCGCCGACACCCGTGTGCTCCACGGTGCCGCCCAGGGTGGTGGTCATCAGCTGGAACCCGTAGCAGATCCCGAACACCGGTATCCCGGCGTCGAGGATGGCGGGATCGAGGGCGGGTGCCCCCTCGGCGTAGACCGAGGCCGGTCCGCCGGACAGCACGATGGCGGCGGGGCGGCGCGCCAGCAGCTGATCGGCGGTGACGTCGTGGGGCACGATCTCCGAGTAGACACGGGCCTCGCGGATCCGCCGGGCGATCAGCTGGGCGTACTGGGCGCCGAGGTCGACGACGACCACCACCTCGCCGTCGGCAGGACCACCCTCGGGTGTCGGCGCGGCGCTCACCGGCGACCCCTGACCATCAGCTCGGCGTCGCGCAACATGGCGAGGGTCTCGTAGCCGGTGACGCCCATGGCGCGCCGCAGCCCGCCGATCAGGTTCACGGTGCCGTCATCGCGGTGTGCGGGGCCGTGGAGGATCACCTCCAGCGGACCGAGGGTCTCCACCCGGGCGTACCGGCCGCGGGGCAGTTCGTGGTGGGCAGCGGACAACCCCCAGATGGCACCCCGGCCGGGTGCTTCGTCGGCGGCGGCCAGCGCACGACCGAACATCACGGCGTCGGCACCGCAGGCGACGGCCTTGGCGAGGTCCCCGCCGGTGGTGATCCCCCCAGCGGCGATCACGTGCACGTACCGCCCGGACTCGTCGAGGTAGCGGGTCCGGGCGTGGGCGACCTCGGCGA
>PWLR01000163.1 GCA_003558435.1 Nitriliruptoraceae bacterium
GGGGGACGAGCCCGACGGTGACGGCTCCGACGGTGACGACCGACCGGCGGACGAGGCGTGATCGGGCCGCCGTCGTGGCGGGATCACCAGGACCGTGCGGTCGGGGCACCGCAGGTGCCCGGAGCCGACGACCGGGCGTTCTACCTGCCGATCGGTGATCTGCAGGCCGGTGACTACCGCCGGAACGCCTTCGCGATGGGGACCGAGGAGGAACTCGCCGCGTTGCGGCGGATCCTGCAGGGGATGGTCGATCTCCGTGCCGGTACGCGGGTGTTGGACGTCGGTTGCGGCGACGCGCGCCATCTGCGGGCCCTGGCGGTCGACGGGGTGCTCGGCACGGGGGTCGATGTCTCCCCGGGGCTGATCGGTGCCGCTCGGGATGCCGCGGCGAGCGCGGGTGTCGAGGTGGATCTGGTCGTCGGCGACGCGCGCGAGCTGCCCGGAGCGCTCGGCCCGCGCATGGGCACCTTCGAGGTGGCGTGGTCGTTGTGCCAGGGGGCGCTCGGGACCTCGCCGGTCACCGATCCCGTCGTGCTCCGCGGTATGGCCGAGGCGTTGCGGCCGGGTGGCGTGGCCGTGGTCACGCTGTTCCACGCGCTGTTCGCCGCCAGACACCTGGCGCCCGGTGATGCGTTCGATCCGGTCCACCTGGTCCACCACCAGCGCACCGAGGTCCGGGGCCCCGACCACGCCCGCGAGACCTTCGATCTGTGGACCGCGAGCTACACCGTTCGGGATGCGGTCCGTCTGCTGGCGCAGGTCGGACTCGAGGCGGTCTCGGTGCGCGGGGTGGAGCCGGGCGCCTACGGCCGGCGGGCGGCCGGCGAGGTCGGGCTCGACGACCCCGAACTGCTCGTGGTCGCGCGGCGCACCTGAACCCGATCAGATCGGGGGTACGCGCCGCAACGGGGTACGCAGGTCCGGCCACCTCGCGACGGCGACGCGACGAACGGCACCCACGGGTAGCCGTCCCCACGCCCGGCTGTCGGTGGAACGGTCGGGGGCGTCACCGCGGATGTCCACCGTCCCACCTCCGAGGTCGCGGATCCGCTTGACCACCAGGTGATCGGGATCGGTCGGGTCGGCGACCACCACGACCAGCCCTGCGCGGAGCGCACGGGGGATGGCCGGCACGGTGAGCAGGCGATCGCCGGGCCACAGCGCCGGTTCCATCGACGAACCGCGGATCACCATTTGCGAACGATTCGCAACTAACAGGCCCAGATAGGCCGATATCGCGACGACCGCCCACCTTCGTCGCACGTCCGGCTCTCCGTTCGGTTCGAATGCTCGACGGAGCGCGATGCTCCCGTCCGCAACCGCCAACCCCGTCCGCGTGGGCGGTGCCCGCACACCCGACGGACACTACGCTCGGAAGCGAGCGAACGTCGTCACCAGAGGTCAACACAGCCAGAGATCGATCCGCGAAGACATGATCACCGAAGCCCCGCCACATCAACGTGAGGAACCGCCGATGCGTATCGCCACCATCCTTCGAGCACTCGACCCGCTGCGCGCACCCGCCACCGCGGACGCGCACTGCGACCTGATGTGCGGGGTCTACAACCCGGCCCAGGCGCGCATCGAGGCCGAATCCGTCCACATGATCGCGGAGAAGTACCACGGCTCCGACGACGAGACCTTCCGCCACCGCTGTGTGATCATCAAGGAGGAGCGGGCCGAACTGGTCAAGCACCACCTGTCGGTGCTGTGGACGGACTACTTCAAGCCGAACCACCTCGAGGAGTACCCGGATCTCCACGAGAAGTTCTGGCACGCCATCAAGGCCGCCGGCGACGCGAAGAAGACGATGGACCCCAAGGCCGGCGAGGACCTGCTCGCCAAGATCGACGAGATCGCCGACATCTTCTGGGCCACCAAGGGCGGCAAGCCCGACTGGATGACCAGCTGAGCAAGCCCTCGGACGCGCACGATGTCGACGGCCCCGCCATCCCGGCGGGGCCGTCGCCACACCCGCTCACCCTGTGGCTACCCGGCAGGACGGACGGCACCGCAGACCCGGGGATCAGGCCGGGGCCGGCTTGCGGATCTCACGGTCACGCTGATCGGTCACCTCGGCGTACTGCAGCGTGTCGGTGAACTGGTCGAACCGGGTCAGCCTGCCGTCCTCGACGCGGTACCGGTGAGCGAACTGGGCGTGCAGTTCCTTGCCCGTCGCCTTGTACACGCCGCTGTACCGGCCCAGCACCACGACCTGGTCACCGGCGTCGATGCACTCATCGACGCGGGGGGTGAAGCCCTCCCATTCCGAGCCCAGACGCATGAAGATCTTGTTCAGTACCTGCTCGGGCCCGACGGCCGACTCGCCGTCGTCGTAGGGGGAGTTCTCCGCTTCGTTCCAGGCGATCTGCGGGTGCATCGCGGCCAGTACCGACGGGATGTCTCCCTGCGCGAACGCCTCGTACAGCGACCGTACGAGTGCGACGTTGTCGGTCATCTCCCTACCTCTCTCGGATGCTCTCCAGTCGCTCGCCGTCGGGGGTGACGGTGGCTTCTCGACCATACGCCGGGTCACGAAGGCCGTACAGCCCCCATCGGCGGCGAGATCGATCGCGGCGAGCGCCTGCAGCCGGGCCAGCCGGGCCAGCCGGGCCCGAGGGTTCCGGCCGGCGGTGGGCCTCGGGACGCCACGGATCGTGATCCCCTGCGGGTCACCGCATCTCGAGCCCCAGGTGCCGGGCGTGGAAGGCCAGCACGTCCGCGCGCTCGTCCAGCAGTTTCGCGACGGGCTTGCCCGCACCGTGACCCGCCGAGGTGTCGATCCGCAGCAGCACCGGCGCGGACCCGCTCTGGGCATGTTGCATCGCCGCCGCGAACTTGTAGGAGTGGGCGGGCACCACCCGGTCGTCGGTGTCGCCGGTGGTGATCAACGTCGCCGGATACGACGTGCCGGGCACCAGCCGGTGGTAGGGGGAGTAGCCGAGCAGCACCGCGAGGTCGTCCGGGTCGTCGGGCGAGCCATAATCGGAGGTCCACGCCCACCCGATGGTGAAACGGTGGAACCGGGTCAGGTCCAACACGCCCACCTCCGGCACCACGGTCCCGAACGCGCCCGGTGCCTGGGTCAGGCACGCCCCGGCCAGCAGCCCACCGTTGGACCGCCCCTCGATGCCGAGTCGCCGCGGCGCGCTCCACGCCTTCTCGGTGTTCGCGCCATCGGTCGAGGCGGTGGCCCGCACCTCGTCGTCGCGTTGGCCGGTCAGCCACGCGGCACAGGCCAGCGCGTCGTCGAACACGTGCTGTTTGTTGGCGAGCCGTCCATCGTCGTGCCAGTCCTGCCCGTACTCGCCACCGCCGCGCAGACAGGCCACGGCCAGCACGCCGCCGGCATCGATCCACGCCCGCCACCCGGGCCGGTACATCGGGGTGACCGGGATACCGAACCCCCCGTAGCCCCACAACACGGTCGCGTTGGTGCCATCGGGCACGACGTCGTCCCGATGCACCACGAACAGCGGGACCGCCACCCCGTCGTGGTGGACGTGCACCTGTTCGACGACCAGCCCCCGGTCGGCATCACCGGCTGCGGCGCCGGTCCGGGCGTCGCCACCGGACAGCTCGGTGGTGGCGCCGTCGGCCAGGTCGTAGCGCACGATCCGGGTCGGGGCGGTGAACGACTCGATCGAGACGTGCAGGGTGTCCTGGTGGCGGCCACCGGTGGCCTGTCCGACCGCCACGGGGCCGGGCAGCGGCAACTCGCGCAGGTGCCGGCCGGTGCGCGGATCGTGGACGTGCAACGTCGAGGTGGCGTGGTGCAGCCGTCGGCAGACCAGCCACCCCGGCGCCTCCGGTGTCGCCGCGCCGACGAGGTTCGCGCCCTCGAGCCGATCGCTCGACTCCCCGACGAGTTCACGCTCGCGGGTCGCGTCCTCGACGTCGACCGCGATGACCCGCCCGAGCGGGGCGTCCCGGTCGGTGACGATCAGTACCTCGCCGTCCAGGACACCGAGGTGGTCGTAGCTGGCGTCGTCGGCATCCAGCAGCGGGCGGACCTCGCCGATCGTGTCGCCGTCCAACGCCGCGACGTGCAGGCGGTTGGTCGGATCGGTCCCGCGGTAGATGGTCAGCAGCAGCCATCGCCCGTCGTGGGTGACGTGTGGCGAGAAGCCCCACTCGGGCTGGTCGGGGCGAGCGTGGATGACCTCGTCGTCGGCCTGGTCGGTGCCCAGGCGATGCAGCTGCAGGCGCTGGTCGCGGACCGCGGCGGCGTGTTCCTGACCGGGCTCCGGGGGGTCGTAGGCGCTGTAGAGGAAGGCCTCGCCGCTGGGGAGCCAGGCGGGGGTCGCGAATTTCGACCACTCGACGGTGTCGGCCAGTACCTCGCCGTCGTCGGTGCGCACCACCTGCCAGGTGACCCAGTCGGAGCCGGCCTCGGAGCGTCCGAACACCAGCGATGCACCGTCGTCGGTCGGGGCGAGCCCCGACAGCGAGGCGGTGCCGTCCTGCGACCAGCCGTTGGGGTCGAGCAGAACCGACCAGTTCGCCTCGTCGGGGGCGATGCCGGGGGGATCGTCCGGGTCGGCGGGCGCGGACCACAGCAGGTCCTGGTCCTGCAACCCGTCGTTGCGGAGCTGGAACCACCGCCGGCCCCGCCGCCACGGCACGCTGCGTCGGGGATGGTCCCACAGGGTCGCGAGCCGCTCGCGGAAACTCGAACGCCCCGGCAGTTCGGCGAGGTGGAGATCGGTGACCGCCTGCTGGGCGGCGACGAACGCCCGGATGCCGGGATCCGATGCGGGGGCCTCCAACCACCGGTAGGGGTCGGCCACCGGGTGCCCGTGGAGGTCCTCGACGAGTTCCTCGCGACGCACCTCGGGTGAGGTGCCACCCGGGTGCTCGGGCGGCGTCGGGTCCGTGGCGTGTGTGGACTGGGGCATCGTGAACGGCCTCCCATGGACGTCGTCCCGGCACCTGCCGGAGCGCGGGCGCACGCTACCGAGACCGAAGCTCGCGTTCCCACCTCGGGCCACGTGTGGGCGCGGGCGGAGCGAGGTGGGGCCATGCGTGGTGCGAGCCCCCTGCGGGCACGCACGGACCGGCCCTGGCGCAGGCGGGGTCCTGCACGTACGCTCCTCCGCTTCACGGGCGCACCGCATCCGGCGCCGCGCCCCGAACTCCCCGGTGATGCCGTGCGCGAGGGTCGGACCGACTACCGCCTCCAGCGGCGCGCGCTGCTACGTGAGGTGACCAGCGGGTCGCGACCGTCGGGCGATGTCCGTGACGCTCATCCCGACCTGATCCGGGCCGGCAAGCACATCGGCCACGAGGTCCGCGACACCTGTCCGCTGTGCGAGGGTCCCGGGCTCCGACAGGTCAGCTACGTCTTCGAGGGCAAGAACCGCAAGGCCCGGGGTGGCCGTGCGGTGCCCCGTGAATCGCTCGCGCGTCAGGCCGAGCGGCACGGTGACCTGACGGTCTACACCGTCGAGGTGTGCATCGACTGCCACTGGCACCATCTGATCGAGTCGTTCCGCCTGCTGGCCCGCGGGACCGCCGCCGGCTGATGCGCGGTCGTGCGAGACCTCCGACGCGGCGAGGGCTCGGTCTCGGTCGTGGCTCGCGATCGCGGCGGTTCCGGGTCGTCACCTCGGCGTGAACAGCCCGAGCACCGCCAGCGCCATGCCGGCGGTCATCAACCCGCCGGAATCCAGCACGAACCAGCCGACCACGCCCAGGATCCCGCCCATGGTGAGCAGGATCGGTCCGATGATGCGGGCCTCGTCGTCATCGTCTTCGACGGCACTGACCACCATCTTGCCGGTGCGATCGATGTAGCCGCCCTGGGGTGCGTCGTACCAGCCGGGTGCTCTCCCGCCGGTGGCCTTGACCTCCTGCGCCACCTCCGGGTCGAGGCGGCCGACGATGTCGTTCCAGCTCAGCGTGAGTTCGGTGCGCAGATCGTCACGCCAGTCCACGTCGATGCGGACCTCCGCGGCGTCGTCGCGCTCCACCACGCTGTGGGTGATCGCGCGGCGGTAGAGCAACTCCGCGATCCGTGCCGCGACCGCCGGGTGGAAGGTCCCGAGCCGCGCGTCCGCTGAGGGAACCGGCCCGGAGGAAGCGCCGATCATCACGCCGGCCGCATCGACCTCGTGCAGTCGCACACCACAGCTGCCGCAGGCGAGGGCGGTGTCCTCGTGGTCGTCGTGGCACTCCGGGCAGCGCTTCATGGCGACAGGCTACGGCGTCGGTCCCGCGATGGGGGCACGCCGGTTGGCGTGCGGCGCTCGCGAGCGGTGTCCGTGGAGCCGCGGTTCGGTTCCCGCCGTAGGGTCGTGACGACGGCTCGCCCGGGACGAGGACAACCACATGACCGACCGGATCTATTCGACCGATCAGTACGCGTCATCGATGGAGGCGACCATCGTCGACGTCGACCGCGACGACGGTCGGGTCCTGCTCGACCGCACCGTGTTCTACCCGGGCGGGGGTGGGCAGCCGCACGACCTGGGGAGCCTGTCGCTGGGTGACGACCGGCTCGAGGTGGTCCGGGTCACCGCGGATGCCCGCGGTGTGTGGCACTGGCTCGAAGGGGGCCTGCCGAGGCCGGGGACGTCCGTGCACGGGGAGGTCGAGTGGCAACGTCGCTACCGCCTGATGCGTACCCACACCGCCATGCATGCGCTGTGCGGCGTCGTCTGGGAGCGGTTCGCCTCGCCGGTCACCGGAGGCAACATGGAACCCGGCGTCGGACGCCTGGACTTCGAGCTCCCGGCGTGGGACCCGGAGGACAAGGCCTCGCTCGAGGAGGAGCTCAACACACAGCTGGCCGCCGCCCGGGCAGTCGAGATCGCGTTCCTGCCGCGAGAGCAGGCGGATGCCGATCCGTCACTGATCCGCACGAAGGTCTCGTTGCTCCCCGACGACCTACGCGAGGTCCGGGTGGTCGACATCGTCGGTCTGGACCGTCAGGCCGACGGCGGGACCCATGTGGCCTCGACCACGGAGGTCGGCCTCGTGCGGGTAACCAAGGTCGAGTCGAAGGGCAAGGGTTTCCGTCGGATCCGGCTCGCTCTGGAGGATGCGGTCGGGTGACGCGGGCCGCGACCCGGCCGACCACGGGCGGTCGCGTCAGTCGACGACGTGCATGAGCCGGGCGAGTTCGAGGTCCAACGAGGGTCCCGCGATCGCACGGGTGAGCCGATCGATCAGGAGTCCGGCCTCGGCCGCGTCCTCGTTGAGCGCGAAGCGCTCGTCCGCGGTGAGCTGGTCGTGGTCGGTGATCCCCACCGTCAATGCGCTCGCCACCTCGAGATGGCGCAGCGCGTGGTCGAGGTGGGAGTGCACGGCAGGAAGATCGACGGCGTCTATGACGTTCGCTCCGATTCGCGTAGGTCGCGGCCCCGAGCCCCACCGAAAGGTTCGGTGGGGCTCCCCCCGCAACGAGCGCCCTGGGTCACCGTAGTCACGCCGCACCCTCGTGTGGTTGGTCGAGCGTTCTACGTTAGGGGGGGACGCTGGGGCCTCCGCCAGCAGCGGCATCGCTACCGAGGTGTCGCGGCCCCGGGCACCGGGTACTGCGCGAGCCCTAGTCCTCGGCGTCCGCGCTCCCGGTCGGCTCGTGCCCGGTGTCGCCGTCGGTGTCGTCCTCGATGTCGTCCAAGGCGAGGTTGGGGAGCTCGAACTCCGGAACGGGCACGTCCGCCCGCACGACGGTGGGCACACCGCAATCCTCGCACTCGGTCTGCCAGGGCAGCGCCTCACGGTGGCATTCCGGGCACGCCTTGGTGTCGAGGTCGAGGTGCAGACCCGAGCCGCCGGGGAGTGCGTCGTCCTCCTGGAGCTTGCTGGGATCGAGGAAGCCCACGGTGGATGCCTTTCTGGTGGTGCCGTGTTCGTAGTGTCAGGGGGTGTACGCGACCGGCTGCTGGTCGCAGGCCGTTCAGTGTTGCAGGCGTCGCAGCACGCTCACATCGTCGTCGTACCCGACGCGCTGACGTTCCTCGAGCCACTCGACCTCGGAGTCTTCGCACAGGTACACGGTGCGTCCCATGCCATCGGTCCGGACCTCGCGCAGGTGCTTGTCGAGCAGGTCCCGGGCCAGCGCACCGCTGAGCCCGTTGAGGATGGCGCACCGGCACGTGCCCATCCGCCCAGATCCTCGTCGCCGACCGTAGGGACGACCGTAGCGAGCACCGAGGCGGACGCAGAGTCTGAGCTCATGGTCGGTGGGCGAGTCGCCGAAACGGCCAGATGGCCGGAACGGGCGTTGAGAAGATGGCTCGACCATGTCATGTCGGACTAGTGACCCGATGGGCGATAGTGCATCGTCCGATGGGGGTCGCTCGACCCGACTGGCAGTCGGATGCTGGCGACGCCCTCGTTCGGAGCGGTGTTCGCAAGCCTTCTTGGGAGAGAAGCTTGATGGTTCGTACCGCGCTCAGCGGTGCCATCGTTGCGCTCGTCGCCGCCGTACTGGCGGTCGTGGGCAGCTCGATCGGCATCACCACCCTCTGGCCGCTGCTGCTGGCCGCCGCGATCGGTC
The DNA here is from genome assembly GCA_003558435.1 of Nitriliruptoraceae bacterium. GTDB lineage: Bacteria > Actinomycetota > Nitriliruptoria > Nitriliruptorales > Nitriliruptoraceae > PWLR01. The sequence goes on from PWLR01000163.1 coordinate 8,507, forward strand.
TCGCGACCGCTTCCGGGTCCACCATCGGCCGTCTGGCCGCATTCGTAAGCGGTGCCGTTCTCGGCGCCGTGGTCTTCGCCATCCAGGCGGGCTTCCTGCCGCAGTCGACCGCGGCCACACTCGCGCTGGTCGTGCTCGGTGTCGCACTGGTGACCGGTGTCGGGATCATCTCTTCCGGCCACCTGCCGATGTGGGCCGGTCTGGCCGGGTACGCCGCGTTCAACGGGTTGTACGCCCCCATCTTCGCCGACACCCCCACGCAGTTCCTCGCCCAGGCACCGGTCACGCTGGCGGCCCTGTTGCTGTCGGCCGCGTTCGGCGGCGCGGCGGCGATGGTCGTCGACGTACTGGCGGGTCCTGAAGCTCAGTCCAGCTCCACGGCGTCCCCGGCTCCGGGTTCGCCGACGATCAACCACGGGGAGCTCGTCTGATGCGTGCCATCCGAAGGATCGTGTCCCTGGGGCTCTTGGGCTCCCTGCTCGTCATCCCGGCCAGCCTGCCGGCCATCGCCCAGAGTGACGGACCGGTCAAGGTGACCCACCGCCAGTCGGTGCAGACCGAGCTGTCCCCGACGGGGGATATCGGGACCTCCCGCATCTACACCCAGGTCGCGGTCGAGGGCGAGGGCACCGTGGACGTCGCGCTGCCCAACCAGGCCACCGGCAGCCTCCGCAACCTCGAGGGCTTCGGCAGCCCCACGGTCGACGGTGACACCGTGACCTACTCCATCGACGCGGCCCGCGGTGACGGTGCCGCCCGCACCGTCGCGGACAACACCGCCGAGCAGCCGGTCAGCATCGCCGTGGTCTACGAACTGGACGGCGAGGAGCTCGCACCACGGGACATCGTCGGGGCCAGCGGGATGCTCACCGCCACCTACACGGTGCGCAACCTCACCTCCGCGCCCGAGGAGATCACCTACTTCAACGGTCAGGGCCAGGCGCAGCAGCAGACGGTCGACGTCTCGGTCCCGATGGTCGGATCGCTGTCGACGACCCTGAGCGGTCGCTTCTCCGATGTCACGGCGCCGGGTGCGGCGGTGGCCGGCGACGGCCGCGGCAACACCGTGGTCAACGCGTCCCTGCTGTTGTTCGCGCCGCTCGGTAGCGACACGGCGGTAACGAGCTGGACCGCATCGGTCGAGGACGCGGTCATCCCGGAGGCGCGCATCCAGATCCTTCCCGTCAACTCACGGACGTTCGGATCGATCCGGAGCGGCCAGGATTCCTTCAAGGGCGTGTCGAAGGGTCTGACCGATCTGACCAACGGTGCGCTGATCGTCGACGGCAACGCGAAGCTGCTCGCCGACGGGGCGGCACAACTGTTCGACGGTCTGCAGCAGCTGGAGGACGGCGCGGGCGAGTTGGGTAAGGGTCTCTCCGAGACCGCCGCACCCGGAGCCCGCACGCTGTCCGACGGTCTGGGTTCCGCCCGCGAGGGCGGCGGTGACCTGGCCGACGGCCTGGGTGAGCTATCCACGGGCGCCGGCACGCTGTCGGCCGGACTCACGACGGCCCGCGAGGGCGGCGACAAGCTGGCCAACGGGCTCGGTGACCTGAGTAAGGGTGCGGGTGATCTGTCGGACGGTCTCGGTGCGGCGCGCCAGGGTGGCGGCGATCTCGCTGCCGGTCTGGGTGATCTGATTGCGGGCGCCGGTGATCTGTCGGACGGTCTCGGTGCGGCGCGCCAGGGTGGCGGCGATCTCGCTGCCGGTCTGGGTGATCTGAGTGCAGGCGCCGGTGATCTGTCGGACGGTCTCGGTGCGGCGCGCCAGGGTGGCGGCGACCTCGCCAGCGGCCTCGA
>PWLR01000159.1 GCA_003558435.1 Nitriliruptoraceae bacterium
GGGCAGACGGAGCAGTGTTCGGTCGCGCACAAGGCGAAACGCAGAAAACCGAACTCCTATAAAATATATCGTTGCGAGCACTCCGACAGCTGTCAAAAACAGAGAACCAAAAGCCCCCGGTGCGGAGCCTGACCCAGATTTCGAGCAATGCCTGCATTATTCAGGGAACGCCCGCGTCCATTGCCTCGAGAACCGGCAAGAAAGCGCCCAGCAGTAAGGAAAGCTCCTCACAAAACGCCGTAATCTCACTGACACGAAGCCGTCCGATAGGTATATGCAAGATACTGTCGTCGCGACCGTTACCATGGTGATACCAAAGGAGACCAAATGGGAGCACCAAAAAACTGGCCAGGTGTAATGAGCAAGTCAAACTGTCAGTACGCTTTCTCACACCAAAACCCTTTGAATAAGGTAAGTAAAACTATTTTTATATCCAGCCATACCGACCAATTTCGGATATATTGCATATCGTGCTCAATACGTCTTTCCATTTGGTACAGTTCCTCTGTCTCTCCACGCCACCCGTTTACCTGAGCCCAGCCGGTGATGCCCGGTTTGACTTTATGACGGAGCATGTAGCCTCGGATCAGATGTCGATACTCTTCATTGTGTGCGACTGCATGTGGTCTGGGCCCCACCACTGACATACGTCCCTGGAGCACATTGATGAACTGCGGCAATTCGTCCAGTGAGGTGCGGCGGAGCATGCGTCCGAACCGCGTGACCCTGCTGTCATTTTTGCATGTCTGAGGCACTACCGCGCCATCCTCGCACACTGTCATGGTGCGGAATTTCCAGACAACGACTTCCCGGCCATCTATGCCGTAACGACGTTGTTTAAAGAGGACCGGTCCGGGGGACGACAGTTTTACTCCTGCAGCAATCAGCAGCATGGGCATACTGATAAATACGAGTATAATCGATGCCAGAGCGTAGTCTGTAACCACCTTGGCCCAGGATTGAACGCCGTCATGCGGGCTGTCGTAGATACTGACAAGGGGTATACCGCACATTGAAATCCAATGCGATTGAAGGAGGTCGAACAGAAAAATATCCGGCACCACATAGACTTTGGTGCACGCTTCACCCAGTCTGCTGACTATTTCCTTTATCCTCTCCTCGGCCCTCATGGGCAGGGTGACGTAGACACAGTCGATCTCGCCCCGTTTCGCCAGGTCGCAAAGGTCATCAAGCGTCCCCTGCACAGAGGTGTCCCGGTCCGGAAGCGGCCTGTGCCCTTTGGGTTTATGGTCGTCATAAAAGGCCGAAACGTGCATGCCCGGCAGTACACGCTCTTCAATCAGGTTTGTCAGATGCGTGCCCAGCTTGCCGGCCCCCGCTATAGCAGTTTTACCTATTTTGTTGCGTTTCCTTTGCAGTCGGCACATAAACCCAAAATGCAAAAGACGCCAGATGATCAGTCCTGCAGGCACTATTGCGAACCAGATACCTATTGTCAGCCTTGAGTATATTTCGGTAGTTTTAGTCGCAAATCCAACAAAAACCAGCCCGGCAGCGGTCAGCACCCAGGCCTGAAGCACTTTGCCCATGGAAAAGTCAAAGCTCATATCATGTCCGGCGGGGTATATCCTAAGCAAGGAGCCGAAAAAAGCGAACAGAGACGTGCCGATCAATGCAGCGGCAAGGTAAAATGAGTCGAACGAGGCCCTTTGCATGATGTGCAAGAGAGAAAACAGAGTTAAAAAAACGATCAGCACATCACCCGCCCGCAACACAACTCCCGTACCGGAACGAAAGGAGCGGACGGCGGGCGGAAATATAGGCTCTGTTTTATTTTTGGATCTTCTCGGTTTAGACAGGCCATGTAGGTTGTTGTGTTGTCGCAAAAGATTCAATCTCATAGCTTTGGAGGACAGCTCTCGCACACTTTTCCGTTTGTTGGAGCAGTGCACGCACATTTGTTACTCCGCCATGACTTTAACTGTTTCGATCTTAAGGAGTGGGAGTTGAAAAGCGTATTATGCTCTTGTATAATGAGCAACTCTATTCATTGTCTGATATTATAGTTAAAAACGAAAGGTTCTTGCAACCGCAGGCATGCCTCTGGAATGGCGTAGCTCAAGGGGATCAGGCTTTTCATGTTTTCAAAACTTTCTATAGATCACAGTATCCTTGAGCTGTCCAGACAATGTTGGTCTCGGTTATGTGGCCGGCCGCTTCTTAAGGATACTTTTACCACGACTTGCTGGAGCATATTTGGAAAAGGAATAGGTTTTTTGATTCCGTTTTTCCTGGCGGCGTGGTTTGGGATTACAATGGAGACGGATGCATTTTTCTTCGTCTATGGATTAATTCTGTTTTTTTCTGGCATCTTTGCACACGTGATTGAAGGTGTTATTGTGCCTTGCATCGTCGAAATGCGGAGCGCGAACAAAGACGTCGGACTGTTTGTGGGCAATGTTTTTGGTATCAGTGCTATCGCGCTGACACTACTTGTAGCATCAGCACTCCTGGTAATCAGGCCTGTTCTTGCGGCTATAACACGTTTTGATGCGCAAAATTTGGATCTGGTTTACCGATTGCTGGTGGTGAACTCGCCGA
>PWLR01000109.1 GCA_003558435.1 Nitriliruptoraceae bacterium
AGCCGATCCGGGCTGGGTGGGGCCGGAAGCCGATCCGGGCGGGGTGGGGCCGGCGGCCTCGTCCTCGGCGGCATCGTGCCCGGCGGTGTCCGGATCGGCGGTGTCCGGATCGGCGGTGTCCGGATCGCCGGTGTCCGGATCCGGCTCACCACCGCCCCGCCGGGCGCTCCGGTGCGCGATGAGGGGATCTTCCGCGGGGTCCACGCCACCATCGACCGGTCCCTCGGACGCCCACCAGGGTCGTGACGCGCTCATGAGGCACCGACCGCGCTCACCTGCTGGGTGGCGAAACGGACCTCCAGGACCCCGTCGTGCATCCTCGCCCCGCACACATCGCGCCGCCGGAGCGCTGCAGGCAGTGGCACCACGCGCTTCGTGCCCGCCACCTTGACATGGAGCGACTCGCCGTGCTGGTGCAGTTCCAGGTCCTGTTCGGTCGCGAACGGCAGGGCGACCCGGAGCACCAGCAGGCCATCGACCGTGTCGACGGTCACGGGACGGGCGTCGTGCAGGACGGCCTGTTCGTCGTGTTCGCCGTAGAGCCGCTCCCCCAGTTCGATCAGGTCGGCGACCCCGAGGAGTTCGTCGTCGAACAGCGGTGCGGTCAACACCGGCAACGGCGCGAACGCCGCGCGGGCCGCTTCCAGGTGCTCCACATGCCGCTGCTTCCAACGGGCGAGGTAAGGGTCGTCGACATGATCCGGGAGCAGCCGGTTGACCACCAGCGCGTCGACCGCGTACCCGAACAGTGACAGCGAGGTGGCGGTGCGCTGCGCTTCGGCGAGGACCAGCCGTTCCGGGTTGACCACCAGACGCACGCTCGTGCGGGCCGGGTCGGTGAGCAATTCGTGCACGGCCGCGAGGTCGAGGTGCAACCGGTCGAGGGCACCCGCCACCTCATCGCCCGGTAACGGGAGGTCGGCGGAGCCGGCACCGAAGGTGCGGGCCAACGGGCGCACGGCGCGAACCACCCGACTGCCGGGACCAAGGACTCGATCGGCATACCAGCGCACCGCATCCGGTAGCGCGAGCAGCTTCAGGGTCTCCGCGGTCGGAGCGCAGTCGACGACCACGAGGTCGTATCGGCCCCCGAGGACCTGGTGACGGAGGTCGATGAGCGAGAACAGCTCGTCCAACCCGGGCAGTAGGACCAGTTCCTCGGCGGCGACGTCCCCGACGCCGCCCCATGCCAGCAGGGACACCAGGTAGTCGCGCACCTCGCCCCAGTGCTCCTCCAGACGCTGCTGCGCATCCAACTGCTGGCCCATGAGCCGGCCCGACGAGGCCGAGGCGGCCCCGGGAATCGACACCGGGGTCGGCCGATCGCCGAGGGGCACGTCGAGCGCGTCCGCGAGGGAGTGGGCCGGATCCGTCGAGGTCACCAGCACCCGCGCACCGTGTGCCGCGGCCCGGGCAGCGGTCGCCGCGGCGACCGACGTCTTGCCGACGCCCCCTTTACCGGTGAACAGCAGCACGCGGGTCAGCGGAAGGCTCCTCGGTCGGCAGCTGGCGGCCTGATGGCGTGACCACTGCGGGGTCGGCGGGCGGTCGCGTACGGGCCACCGCGACCCGCGAGGCTAGCTCACGCCGGACCACCCGGTCGGCCGAGCGGCGACCGTCCCGCGTTCACCCGACGGCACCGAACGCGGTGAACGCGGCAGCCAGGATCAAGCCGGCGGTCACCGCCGCCACCAACCCGGCGAACCGGCGTCCTTCCAGCACCAGACGGCCGGTTCCCGACGCCAACGCCGCGGCGTCCACCGCGCTGGCCGCCCACAGCACCGCAGCGCCCACCAGCAGGATCACGCCCATCGTCCGGCCGGCGGCGCCGGTGGTCAGCGCACCCACCCCGGCACCTGCCCACAGCGACCACAGCAGGATACGGGCGAGGCCCGAACCCACCGCTCCGGCGAGCACGTGGCCCAGGCCGGGCAGCAGCAGTGAACCCGCCACCGCGGTGCCGACGGTGCCCGCCTTCACCGCGTCCGATCCGGGTCGCTCACCGAACCCCCGGCGGATCGAACCGCACACGGTGCAGTGCGTCACCGCCAAGGGGGCCCAGCCGCCACAGCTGCGACAACGCCACTCGACCTCGCCGTCGCGCTCCCGGATGTCGCCCGCGGTCACCGGTGTCGTGGCCACCACCGGCCCGGGGAGCTCCGCCAGCTCCGGGTCAGCGCGGGCGTCGACGACCGGCGGGCCCGGTGCGGGGTCCTGGGGGCCGGTCAGCGAGACGAAACACTGCGTGCACCAACCCGCCTGATCGATGTTGCGGGCGGCACACGCCGGGCATCTCATGGAACGAGCCCGATCGAGGTCCGGGCCTCGAGCTGCACGGCGTCCTTCAGCCCCCACAATCCCCGACGGATGGCGAGGCGGTGATCGGTCAGGACGCGTACCGGCCGAGGCCAGCTGGTCGTCGCCACCAGCAGGTGGTGCACGACGGTGCCACCGTGGGTGGGTTCCAACCAGAATTCCGCGGCGCCCACCACGTCACCGCTGATCGCGAGCAAGAAGCCGTGCTCGTGGCGCCAACCATGAGCCCGGATCTCGTAGCGCAGTCGGCGTCCGCGCGCACCCACGAACTCGATGGCGAAGGCCTCGTCGGTGTCGGTCCGCTCGAGCTCACGGACCCGGGTCCCGCGCCACCAACCCGGCCAGGCGGCCACATGGGTCAGCCGGCGGTAGACCAGCGGTGCGGGGGCCCGGACGAACCCGGCATCGTCGACGTGGAGCTGCACGATCAGCTCGGCACGAACTCGCCGACGAACGCCGCGACCGCAGCCTCGACCTCATCGGCGTCGTAGTCGAGCTGCGGCACGTGGTAGGAGCGTTCGCACACCAGTTCCCGGACATCGCCGCTGCCGACCAGCTGCATGAGCTCCACGCTGTTCCTGGGGGGAACCGTGTGGTCCTGGGGCGAGCGCACCACCAACAGGGGCTGGGTGAGATCGAGTAGCTGGGACCGGACCCTCGGCAACTGCTTGATCAACGATCGCGCGGCCTTCGCCGGGACCAGGGCGTAGGCGTGCTCCTCGACGTCGGGGCGAGCCAGGTCGTCGGTGGGCATCCCGGCGAGGTCGCGCGGCACGAACGGCAGCAGGTGGGCGAGCACCGGAGCGAGCTTCGCCAGCAGTTGTTCGCGATCGGCCACCAGCGGGTTGATCACCACCACCCCGTCGACGTCGTCGGGCCTGCTGCTCGCGAGGTCCAGCACGATCGTGCCGCCGAGGGAGTGGCCCACCAGCACGACCCGCTCGCAGGTGGCCGCCAGGTGATCGAGGATGCGTCCGACCGCGCCGGCCCAGTCCTCGTAGCGGGTCCCCGCCAGATCCCGGTGCGAGGTCCCGTGGCCCGGGAGCAAGGGGACCTCGACGCGATAGCCCTCGGCCGCGAGCCGCTGGCCGAGCGGACGGGTGGCGAGCGGGTTGCCGGTGAAGCCGTGCACCAGCAGGACCCCGACCCGGCCCGCTCGACCACGGCCGGTCGACGACCAGGGCTCGGCCCCGGGCGTGCTCACCATCGCGTCCACCGGCACGGTCTCCTCATCGCCTGCTCGCCATCGGTTGCTCGACCCGCTTCCGGGCACATCACCTCGGCGAGCCGCACGATAGCCGCACGCTCTAGAGTGCCGCGGACGTGACGCCGACGACCCTTCGCACCGTTAGGTGGTGGTGACCCTGCACGGAGTCCGGCGCACCCCTGCGGTCAGCCTGGGTTCCGGGCTGATCGGTTTCGGGCTCCTCGAGGTCCTGCGGATCTGGTTCCCGTCGGTGCTGTTCGTCGCGGGTGACGCGGGCGACACCTCGGCGGTGTGGCTGGCCGCCTTCGGGCTCGCCTGCCTGGGGATCGCCCCGCTGCTCGCGAGCCTGGTGCCCCACCTCGCGCCCGTGTCGTTGTGGCGGGCCGGGGCCGGGGCCCTGCTGATCGGCCGGGCCTGCCTCATGCTCCCGTTGAGCGGCCCTGGGCGTCTGGTCGCCTCGTCGGTGGCCGTGGTCGGTGCGACCATCGCGATCGTCGCGCTGGCAGCGGGGATCCGGGCGGCTCGCACGGTCCGGGTCGGGCTGTTCGCCGGCGTGGTCGCGGCGACCTGCCTGCACACCGCGACCCGCACGATCGGTCTCATCTGGCCGGAGACGGTGACGTCCACGGTCGCCTCGTTCGGCGTCGTGCTGTTGTTGGCGCTGGCCGCCCTGCGCACCGATCGTGAGCTGAGGGGGGAGACGGACACCTCCCACCCACCGTTGGTGGGCGACGGGGCCGCGTGGCCGTGGTTGGCGCTGATCCCCATGCTGGTGCTGATGGGGATGGTGAGCGGGGTCCCGGGGCGCACGGCGGTGGCGACCGGATGGTCCAGTTCCGTCGTCGCCGCCACGATCGCGGGCGCCCACCTGGGGGCCTTGATCGCCGCCGCCGTCGCCCGCCGGATCGGACCTACCCGGGCCGGGCTCCTGGCGACCGCGGCCATCGCCGGTGGAACCGCGGCCGCGCTCGACGCCGCCGGATGGGCGGGGGTGCTCGGGCAGATCACCCTGGTGATCGGCCTCGGCCTGCTGTTCGGCAGCGACCTCGGCGCGACGGCCCGCTCGGCCTCGGGGCGGCGTCGCGGTGTCGTGGCCGGCTCGGCCGTGCTGACGTTCGGGGCCGTCACCGCGATCTACTACGCCTCCTACGACCTCGAGTTGCCGTTCAACAACCGTGTCCTACTGCTGGGGACCGCGGTCCTCGCCGCCGGGCTCGGTCTGGCGACCTCCCGGAGCGGACGCGAGGCGACCGTGCGGGCTCACCTCGACCTGACCCGGTTCGCCCAGCGACTGGTGACGGTCGCGGTGCTCGTGGGCATCGTCGCCTTCGCGGCCCGCCCACCCGATGTCTTACCCGTGTCGGCGACGGACCCGGACATGCTCCGGGTGGCCACCTACAACGTGCGGTTCGGGTTCGACCTCGACGGCCGGTTCGCCGCCCAGGAGCAGGCGAGATTGCTGCACCGACTCGCCCCCGACGTGGTGCTGCTCAACGAGGTGGATCGCGGTTGGTTGACCACCGGAGGCCACGATGCGTTGGAGATCATCGCCGAGGAGCTGGGTCTGCCGTACCTGATGTTCGCGCGTGCGGCCGACGAGGTGTGGGGCAACGCCCTGCTCAGCCGGTACCCGATCACCGAGCGCGCGTCGGAGAGCCTGCCCTCGGGCAGCGACCCGATGGGGCGTGGCCAGCTCGTCGCCGTGCTGAACCTCGCCGACGACCGCCGGGTCGGCATCGTCGGCACCCACCTCAGTCACATCGACGACCAGGGCGATACCCGGGTCCCCCAGGCGCGTGCGGTCGCGGCAACGGCGGCCGTGCTGCGTGAACGCCAGGTCCCCACCGTGGTGATGGGTGACCTCAACGCCCCACCGGGCTCGTCCGAACTGGCGGCGTTCGATCCGCTGGTGCGCGACATGCTGCCGGAGGGCACGCTCACCTACCCCTCGGACGAGCCGACCGTCCACCTCGATCACGTCCTGGCCTCGTCGGAACTACGCCGCTACGAGGTGTTCCTGCCCGAGGTCACCCTCTCGGACCATCGCCCGGTGATCGTCGACCTGCAGTTCGTCCCGGGGTCGTGACCTCGTCGAGCAGCGAGGCGAACCGTTCGGCGATGGCGGTCCAGGCCCACCGTCGTCGCGTCCAGGCCGTTCCGGCCTCACCGGCCACCCGGCGGCCCGCGGGGTCCGACAGCCACCGGTCGAGCGCGGCCAACAGCTCGTCGCTGTCCCGGCCGTCGACCACGGAGCCGGTCACGCCGTCGTGCACCGCCTCCGGCGCGCCCCCGGAACGACCGGCGACGACCGGGACCCCGCAGGCCTGGGCCTCGAGGTAGACGATGCCGAGCCCCTCGACGTCCGTGCCGGCGAGCCGGGTCCGGCACGGCATCGCGAACACATCGAGGGCGGCGTAGGACGCCGGCAGCTCGGGCCACGGCACGCGTCCGGGCATCACGACGCGACCGTCCGACCCCAGACGCCCGACCGCGCGGCGCAGGCGTGGTTCGAGCGGCCCCTCCCCCACGAGCGCCAGCCAGGCGTCGGGGTGGCGACGACGGAGCTCCGGCCAGACCTCGACGAGTGCGTCCTGGCCCTTGCGCGGCACCAACCGGCTGATGCATCCCAGCAGCGTCGCATCGGGTGGCACCCCCCAGGCTTCGCGCTGGCCGCGTCCGTCCACCTCGGGGGTGAACCGCTCCACGTCGACCCCCGGCGGGAGCCGCTCCAGACGGTCGGCGCGCACGTAGGGCGCCAATCGCTGTTCGGTCCAGGCCGTGATCGCGGTGACCGCGGTGAGCCCCCGGGTCGCCCGCCGGATGAGGTGGCCCGCTCCCGGTCGAGCGAGCCCGGCCTCGAGCCCGTGCGACAACGCCACGATCGGCACGCCGAGGGCGCGATCCAACCCCGGCGCGAGCTCACCCAGCGGCCAGGTCGCGCCGAGCACGATGACCTGCGCGTCGTGGGCCCGCGCGACGTCGACGATCAGCCGACGGGTGGGCCGGGTCGGCAGGACCGCGCCGGGTGCCCGCACGGTGCGGTAGGGCTGGGCGGCATCGTGCGCGATGGCCTCCATCCCCCCGGCGGGACCGATCACGACGGTCTCGTGCGGATGGACGCGGTCCAACAGGTTCGCGACGAACTGCTGGATGCCGCCCGCGCGCGGCGGCAGGTCGTTGGTGACCCAGAGCACTCTCACGGTGGCGCCTTCATGGTGCCAGCTCCACGATGGTGGGATGGCGCTGGGACGCTTCGCGGTCCTCGATCTGCTCACGGGTCGGCAGCGGGAGACCGTCGCTCTCCGCGAGTGCGACCGCCTGCCGGACCCGCTCACCGACACTCGGGTGCGTGCGGAACATCACGCGGATCCATCCCGGGGGTTCCGGGTCCGACAGGTCACGGATCGTGTAGGTCCGCGTCGAGGCGATCAGGGTGGTCGGGTCACCGCTGATCTCCAGCGCACGCGCGTCCGCCGCCGCCTCGAGGTTGCGTGTCACGCCGTTGATCGCGGGCTGTGCGACCAGGTCCAAACCGGCCACCAACAGCAGCACGACGCCGACCAGGCGCGGATCGCTCACCGACCGCGCCCCGACCCGCCGTTGCACGCCGTCCGAGCCGACGATCCGGCGCACGAGCAGCAACGCGGGCAGACTCCCGGTGGCCACCAGCAGCACACCGCGCAGCAGGTCGCGATGTTGGTGGTGGGCGACCTCGTGGGCGACGACCGAGGCGACCTGATCTGCGGGCAGTTCCAGCAGGTTGTCGTAGACCACCACCCGGGCGGTGGGCCCGAGCCCCGTCGCGAGCGCGTTCACCCGCGTGCTGCGGCGGCTCTCCTCGGCGACGTACACGGGCAGATCCGGCTCGCCGGCAGCCTCCAGCACGGGGTCGATCGTCAGACGCTGTGCGGCGCCGGGACTCAGCTCCTCGGTCGGCAGGGTCACGGGCAGCAGCAGGACCGGATGCAACACGACCCCCATCGCCGCGATACCGGTCGCCGCCACCGTGGCCCGGTAGGGCCATGACCGCGGCCACCGTCGGATCGTCGCGACACCGGCCCATACCGCTGCCGTCACCAGTGCGGCACGCCCGGCGTGCACCGCCATCCAGTCGCCCAGCCATGCCGCCGCCGTCTGGGTACGGAACTCCCAACGCGCGTCGTGCACGAGCCGTACCCATGCCGTCAACGGCAGCGTCGCCAGCGAGGTCCCGAGCGTGATCACGAGGGCGATCAGGCCGGCCCGCCATGCCGGCGCCCCGGTCCCCGCGCCGCTGCCCAACGCCGTGACCATGCGGCGGCCACGGGCGGTCGCCACCGCCAGCAGCGGGACCAGCAGCGGCAGCACGGTCGCGATCAGGGCGATGGGGGTCCGGGGCGCGCGGTAGGCCCGGACCGTCGCGAGGACGGCCGGATCGAAGGCGTCGAGATCGGTTCCGACCTCGACCAGCGCCGGGGCGAACGGACGCCAGACGGATCCCGCCACACCCGCCATGGCCAGGAGCACGGCGAACACCGCCCAGGCACGCACGTGCCCGATCCGTTCATCATCGAGCCCGGAGCGAGCCTCGCGTCTCACGGCAGGACACCGAGGAACGAGCGGGTACCGACGACATCGGCACCATGGACCCGGACGCGCGCGGACAGTTCGCGGTCGTCGGTGACCACCACCACGGGTTGGTCGGTCCCGACCACCGCCATCACCAGTTCGTCGTCGGCGGTGATCCCGGCCGCGGTGAAGACCACCCGCACGTCCCGTAGCGCGGTCGGGGGACGGCTGCCACTGCTGGTCTGGCCGTCGAACACGATGGTCGGCACGATCCCCCGCTGTCGGGCGAGGATGCCGATCTGTTGGACCAACCAGTTGCGCTGGGTCTCGAGGTCGAGGTGGCCGCGGTGCTGCTTGGTGACGTTGTAACCGTCGACCAACAGCAACCGGCCCCGGTGCAGCAACTCCCGCGCTGCTTCGGTGGTCCCGGGTTCCACGCCACGGGGCAGCCGGCTCGGTCGTCCCGGGACCACCCGTGGGGGCCGGTCCTCGGCCGCGCGACGTTGCGCGTCCGAGGCCGAACGCTTCGCGTCGATCTCGGCCTGGCGCTCCGCCTCGACACGGCGCCGCACCTCGGTCCGGCGCTGTTCCTCCTCGCGACGCAACGCGGCGAGTTGGCCCTCCACCGCGGCGATCTCGGCGTCCCGTCGCCGGCGCTCGCGCTCGACCGCACGATCCCGGTCGGCCTCGGCCGCGGCGATCGTCGCCTGCGCGGCAGCCAGATCCGCCCGGAGGGTCCCGACGTCTCGTTGCGCACGATCCAGCTCCGCGAGGAGGCCGTCCGCACGTGCCTCGGCGCCCTCGGCCCGACGTCGCCAGGCGTCGCGCTCCGCCCGTGCCTCGCGGACCCGCCGCTTGGCCACCTGCACAGCTTCGCGTGCCCGCGAAGCGGAGGCATCGTCGACCGAGCGGTGGTCCGCCTCACGATCCGCTGCGTGCCCGTTGTCGGCCGGATCCAGCGCCGAGACCAGCTCGGCCCGAAGCGCCGGCTGCTGACCCACCACCTCCAGCACCTCGTCCCACAACCGCACGTCGTCGCTGAGACGTTCGCTGAGCGCGGCACGCAGGCGTCCGCCGACGAGCCGGCCGGTGGGGGCCTCGCGGAAGGCGACCAGTTCGGCGTCGCCGTCATGGGCTTCACGAACCAGCACCGTGCGCACCGCCGAGAGCAGCCCCGCCCACGCATCGCTGCCGAGCGCCCGGAGCGAAGCCGCGCTCGGCGAGCCCGACGGGGGCGGTTGCCCGGACATCAGCTGCCCGCGAGGGGTGAGGCCTCGACCTTCACGGCGTCGTCGCGGCCGCACCAGCGGCAGGTGACCGACTCGACGCGGTGGGACAGCACCTCCTCCTCCTCGACATGGCCCTCGCCGCCGAGGTCGAAATGGTGGTATCGGCGTGTGCGAGCCGTGGCCACGACGTCGAATCGGGTCACGTTGGCGCACGCGTCGCAACGGAACCGGTGGTCGGGCTCGAGCCCGCGACGGAGATCGGTCGTCTGCGACGTGTCGGTCGTCGCGGCGGTGTCGTCAGTGGTCACGAGTCGGTCTCCGGTGGGTCGTTCGGTCGGGTACGGGGCGAGCGGGGCTGGCCGGCCGCGAGCCATACCGGCTCGTCGGGGACCGGGGTCGGCTGCTCCGGGGGCTCGAGCGCCTCCGGATCGGGGGTGAACCAGGCGCCCTGCGCGCCGGCCGGGAACGCCGGGAGCTCGATCCGCTCCGCCTCGCCGTCGGCCAGCATCGCCACGGCAGCGAGGCAGAATCCCCGGGCCCGCTCGACCTCGATGCCCCGGTGCTGGTCGGGGTACCGCGACAGCCGTTCCCCGGCGCGTTGGAACAGCGCCGCCGCCCCGACCTGGTTGCCACGCTGCAGGTGGACCCCGGCGACCGCGACCTGGATCACGCCCTGCCAGAGGTCACGGTCGTCCTCGGGCGAGGCGTGCCAGACGTGTTCGAGACACTCGTGGGCCTCGAAGAACCGCTGCTGGTCCCACAGTTGGGCGCCGAGCGCCAGGGCCTGCTCGACCGTGTCGGGCTCGTGCTCCTCCGTCAGTGGCACGTCGGTGGTGCCGTACGCCAGCGGCCGTCCGGTCCGGTCGCGTGGGCGCGCTTGTTCCGGGCGACCATCGCCGCGGCGGTCTCGCGCATCGCTTGCCACGGGGGATCCTTCGGGGGGCGGGGGGTGAGGGTCTGCCCACGCTGGAGG
>PWLR01000177.1 GCA_003558435.1 Nitriliruptoraceae bacterium
ACCGTAGACTCTCGGGACCCCCTCCGAGGAGAACACCGTGGCGATGCCCGACGACGTGGTGCTCCAGCAGGTCGAACTCGACCGTGTCTGGCAGACGATCGACCCGTTCCTGTTCTGCGTGCACCACAACGACGATTACCCGGAGGGTGACGAGGAGCTCGGGCCGTGCGCCCCGCTCACCGGGCGCAACATCGGGATGGATTTCTCCGGCCGGGACGGGTGGTCGATGTACCACGGGTCGTTGGTTCCCGGTTTCCCGCAGCACCCCCACCGTGGTTTCGAGACCATCTCGTTCATGCGCAAGGGCTACATGGACCACTCGGACTCACTCGGGGCCGCCGCACGGTTCGGCAGCGGCGACGTGCAGTGGATGACCGCAGGATCGGGGATCGTGCACGCGGAGATGTTCCCCCTGCTCGACCGCGAGGCGCACAACGAGACCGAGTTGTTCCAGATCTGGATCAATCTGCCCGCGACCGACAAGATGGTGCCGCCGCACTTCGCCATGCTCTGGAACCACGAGATCCCGCGTCACACCTTCCTGGACCGCTCGGGCCGGCCCACCGAGGTGACCGTGGTCGCGGGCGAACTGGTCGACGGCCAGCGGGCACCGGCGCCGCCGCCCCACTCGTGGGCGTCACGCGCCGACTCGGACGTCGGCATCTACCACGCCACGATCTCGCCGGAGGGCCGTTGGCAGCTGGCTGCTGCGACGCGTCCGGCGACGGTCCGGACGGTCTACGTCTTCCGGGGCGGTTCGGTGCGTATCGGTGACACCGAGGTGCAGGGTGGCCACGCCGCCGTGGTGCGCTCGGAGGTCCCGGTGATGCTGACCGACACCGGCGACGGTGCCGAGGTGCTGGTGCTGCAGGGTGTGCCGATCGGTGAGCCGATCGTGCAGTACGGGCCGTTCGTGATGAACACCAAGACGGAGATCCAGAAGGCCTACCACGACTACCAGGAGACGCACTTCGGCGGGTGGCCCTGGGACGCCGACGATCCCCACCACGGCCAGGAGCTGCGCCGGTTCGCCCGTCACGCCGATGGACGCACCGAGCAGTTGGCGGCGACCGGCTCGTCGTAGCCCGATCGTCACGGGGACCCCGGATGGCGCGGTCCGTGCAGCGCGTGTCGCTCAGCCGATCGGACGTGCCACATGGTCGTTGAAGCGGGTCAGCAGCATCCGTAGGTGCATCGCCCGGACGCGGGCGAGTTCCGCCCCCGACCGGCCGCGCATGGCCTCGATGGTCTGCTCGACCTCCTCGGCGGTGACATCGATCTCTGCGCCCAGGTCCATCTCCGGAAGGAACTGGAGCCAGACACGGCTGGTCTGGTGATAGAGCTGATCGTGGATGCGGCGCAGGGTCTCGTTGGAGATGACCTGCAGGACCGCGGCGTGGTAGCGGTTGTAGAGGCGACCGAGTGCCTGGACGTCTCCGGAATGCCTCACATCCGCCAGATCTGCTCGGAGATCCTCGAGTTCCGCGATCACGACCGTCGACGCCGGTAGCCGTACGAAGTCGCCGATCAGTTCCGCGATCTTGAGCCGAACGGCCCACACGTCGCGGACCTCTTTGGTGTCGATGGTCGCGACGCTGGTTCCCGCTCCCGGTCGCTGCATCACCAGGCGTTCGTGCTCGAGCTGGTCGAGGACCTGCCTGATGGGCGTACGGCTGACACCGAACTCCGCGGCCAGGGCCTGCTCGGTGAGTCGGGAACCGGGTTCGATCTCCAGCAGGCAGATGCGCTCGCGTAGGGCACGGTAGATGCCGTCAGTGGTTGTCCGGGGGGGTCCGACGGTCACGCTGTTCCTGAACTCGACACGGTCCCGGTCACTGTATGCGGGACGTATGCGCCTTGTATACAGGCTGGACACACCCTGTCCGGGTTCTCTAGGCTGAAGCAACGTGACGAGCGAAGGCCCATCATCTCGCTGCCCGCAACGCGAGCGCGAACCGATGCGACGATCCCCAGGGGGTCGTCGCCGGCCGGTGGTGGCTCCACTGCCGCTGCTCCCCGGCCGGGCCACGGTCGCTCACGGGACGGACACGCCGTCTCGTGGCCCCGCGACCCGCAGCGATCGCCATCGCCGTGGCCTGGCTCCGGTCCCGCCGCGCGATCGATCACCGGTTCCGACCGTGGTTCCCACGCGTCATCGGATCGATGGTCGCGTCACGACCCGCGTGTTCCACGCCGCGGCCAGGGGCCGCATCCGACGAACGAGAGGACCGACACATGAGAAGCACCACGACCAGATCGAGGTGGCAGCGCTCCGCAGCGCTCGTCGCCGGACTCGCCATGATCGCCGCCGCATGTGGTGCCGATGACGGCGACGCCGGTGGGGAGGACGAGATCGATCCGGGTCTCGAAGAGGAGACCGACGAGGTCGAGACCGATGACGAGGCGACCGATGACGAGGCGGCCGCCGACACGGAGGCCACCGGGCTGCTCGCCGAGCTGCAGGAGGCCGGCTCGATCACGGTCGGTGTCGCCAACGAGGTGCCCTTCGGCTACGTCGGTGATGACGGTGAGGTCACCGGTATCGCCCCGGATGTCGCCAGCGCCGTGCTCGCCGAACTGGGTATCGAGCAGATGGACGCGCAGGTGGTGGAGTTCGGTGAACTGATCGGTGGCCTCCAGGCCGGCCAGTTCGACATGATCACCGCCGGGATGTACATCACCCCGGAACGTGCGGAGCAGATCTTCTTCTCCGACCCCGACTACTGCATCCCGGAGTCGCTCGCCGTCGAGGAGGGCAACCCGTTCGACATCGTCGACTACAGCTCGCTGGTCGACAACCCGGACGTGACCGTCGCGGTCGCATCCGGCACCGTCGAGGTGGACTACCTCGACGACGCCGGTGTCCCGGACGAGCAGGTCGAGGTCTTCGGCGACATCGACGGCATGTACCGCGCCCTGGAGGCCGGTGAGGTCGACGTCGTGACCGGAACCGCCGCGACCGTGCAGACCCAGGTCGCCGCCCGCGGTGGCATGGAGGCCGTCCCCGGCTTCTTCCCGATCGATGAGGATGGCAACGAGGTCTTCCCGTGCGGCGGCCACGGCTTCGCTGACGAGGACTTCCGCGACGCCTTCAACGACGTGCTGAACCAGTTCCGCGAGGACGGCACCACGCTGGAGATCATCACCGCGTACGACGACTTCACCGAGGACGACGTCGAGCTCGCCAACACCCTGACGCTCGAGGACTTCACCGGTTGAGACCCCACATCGTCGGACCCCGGCCCCTAGGCTGCGCTGGGGTCCGACGGTCTGTGGCAGACGGGCCGATCGTCCGATCGCCGCAGATGATCAGATCGCAGGTCGTGCGGCAGGTGACACGGTCGGCGACGTGGAGACCGGGAAAGGACCTCCGTGGAGGACTGGCTGCTCACCCCGAGCCAGTACGGCAGTCTCATGGGCGGCGCCCGGGCCACCCTGCAACTCCTCGCGCAGGCGTTCGTCCTGGGTGTGGTGCTGTCGCTGATCGTCGGCGTGGGTCGGCTGTCGGAACGACGCTGGGTCCGGGGGATCTCCTTCGCGTTCGTCGAGTTCGCCCGCGGGATCTCGTCGATCATCCTGTTGTTCATCCTGGTGATCGCGATCCCGATCCTGCTGCAGGACGTGTTCCCGTGGGTGCGCGGACAACCCGTGATCGTCATGGCCTCGATCGCCCTGGGGATCAACATGGGTGGCTACGGCGCGGAGATCATCCGGGGCTCGATCCTGGCGGTCCCCAAGGGGCAGACCGAGGCCACGATCGCGCTAAACCTCAACCCGACGCAGCGCCTGCGCTACGTGGTACTGCCCCAGGCGATGCGCATCATCCTGCCGCCGATGGGCAACCTGACCATCGAGATCCTCAAGGGCACCGCGCTCGTCTCGGTCGCGGGAGGCTTCGACCTCATGCGGGTGACGAGCAACCTCGAAGCCTCCATGCTGGCCGGTGGCGTGATCGGGGTCACGGTGCTGTACGTCAACGTGCTGGTCATCTACTTCGTGATGGCGCAGATCATCAACGGGCTGTTCCGGCTCGGTGAGCGGACCCTCGACAAGCGGTTCCAGCAACGCGAGGGACGCGCGGCGCTCCCGATCACCACCATCCATTCGGGAGGGGGCTAGAGCCATGTCCGATGCGACCCAGACCGAGCCCACGGCCGACGAGCCCGAGGGCGACGCGCCGCCCGGTGCCGCGGTCTCCTTCCAACTGGACCAACGCCACAAGTGGTACCGCCGTCCCGACATCGTCGTCCCCGTCGTCCTGGTCTTCCTCGGCCTGACGATGCTCGCCGTGGCGGACACCCCCTCGGCGCGGTTCCGCTCGGAGTTCGCCCCGCCGGGTGACGTGCGTTTCGACTGGGCCTACTTCTTCCACCTCGTTCCCCAGATGCTGCAGGGCCTGTTCGTCACCGCCCGGGCGACCGTGCTGGGCTTCCTCATCGCCGCGAGCCTCGGGCTGGTGCTCGCGTTGTTGCGCAGGTCCGAGTCCAGATGGCTCAGCTTCCCCGCGGTGGCCGTCATCGAGTTCATCCGCTCCACGCCGATCCTGGTGCAGATGTTCTTCGCGCAGGTGCTGGTGCGCGCGACCCCGGCGATCTCCCTGAACGCCCTGGTGATCCTGTTCATCGTGGTCGGGATCCACTACGCGACCTACGCCTCGGAGGCCTACCGGGCCGGCATCAACAGCGTGCCGCAGGGTCAGTGGGAGGCCGCCACCGCCCTGAACCTCGACCCGCTGACGAAGTGGACCCGGATCATCATCCCGCAGGCGGTCCCGAACGTGCTGCCGACCCTCGGCAACTACCTGGTCGCCGCCTTCAAGGACGTACCGATCGGTGATGCCGTGCTGAGCACCGGCGGGGTGCTGTTCATGGCCAACACCATCCGCAGCAGTGATTTCCGCGCCGTCGAGCCCTACCTGTTGATCGGTGTCGGGTTCCTGCTCGTGAGCCTGCCGGCGGCCTGGCTCGTCCGACGCCTCGAGGAGCGCATCAGCTATGAACGCGACTGACAACCACAAGGACGTCTCACCGAAGGGCGCCGCCAGCGTGCGGATGCGCGGGGTGGACAAGTCCTTCGGATCGTTGACCGTGCTCCAGGAGCTCGACCTCGACGTCGAACCCGGCGAACGGGTCGTGATCATCGGCCCGAGCGGATCGGGCAAGACCACGATCCTGCGGGTGACGATGACCCTGGAGCGGATCGATTCCGGCACGATCCAGATCGGCGGCCAACACCTCTACCACGAGCAGGCCAGCTCCGGACAGCTCAAGGGCGCCAGCGAGAAGCACATCCGGGGGGTGCGCTCGAACATCGGGATGGTGTTCCAGCACTTCAACCTGTTCCCACACATGAGCGCGATCGAGAACATCATGCTCGCGCCGGTGAAGGTCCACGGGAAGTCGCGGAAGGAGGCGCAGCAGATCGGCATGGAACTGCTCGACAAGGTCGGACTCATCGAGCACGCCAACCACACGCCGGGGCAACTCTCCGGTGGTCAGAAACAACGCGTCGCGATCGCCCGTGCCCTGGCGACCCAGCCATCGGTGATGCTGTTCGACGAGGTCACCTCGGCACTGGACCCGGAGCTCGTCGGCGAGGTGCTCAACGTCCTGCGCGACATCGCGGAGGAGGGCAAGACCACGATGATGCTCGTCACCCACGAGATGGGTTTCGCCCGTGAGATCGCCGACCGCGTCCTGATGTTCGACGCCGGCCGGATGATCGAGGGCGGGCCGCCGAGCGAACTGTTGGGCAACCCCCAGCACGAGCGCACCAGGTCGTTCCTGGGTGCGGTCGCTGAACACTGACGTTCCGGACCCGGCCGTCAGACCTGCACCAGCGAAAGCTCTCTCTCGAGGTCGATGATGTTCGATCCCAAGGCGGTCACCGAAGCCGGTGGTCACACCGTCGGCGCACCGATGGTCGCGGGTGCGCACACCAAGCTGCCGTTCGGGCTCGACGAGTACGAACGGCGTCTCGCCAAGGTCCGCGCCGTGATGGACCGGCGCGGGCTGGAGGTGCTGGTCGCGACCGATCCCTCGAACATGGCGTGGTTGACCGGCTACGACGGCTGGTCCTTCTACACCCACCAGGCGGTCGTCATCACGCTCGACGAACCGCTGCTGTGGTGGGGGCGGACCATGGACGCGCGCGGCGCCAAGCGCACCGTGTACATGGACAGCGATCGGATCGTTGGATACGCGGACGAATACGTGCAATCCGACGACAGCCACCCCCACGAGCACCTCGCCCAGGTTCTCGCCGAGATGGGCCGGACCCGTGCGCAGGTCGGCGTGGAGATGGACAACTACTACTACAACGCGGCCGCGCACCATCACCTCACCTCCGGGTTGCCCAGGGCGACCTTCCACGACGCGACGGGCCTCGTGAACTGGCAACGTGGGGTCAAGTCCGAACAGGAGCTGTACTACATGCGGCGGGCGGCGCGCATCGTCGAGGGCATGCACCGCAACATCCTGGAGATGATCGAACCGGGACTGCGCAAGAGTGATCTCGTCGCCGAGATCTTCCGGGCCGGGATCGCCGGCGTCGCCGGCGCCGACGGTTTCGGGGGCGACTATCCGGCCATCGTCCCGCTGGTGCCGACCGGTGCCGACGCCTCCGCGCCGCACCTGACCTGGGACGACCAGGTGTTCGAGGTGGGCGCCGGAACGTTCTTCGAGATCGCCGGTTGCTACCGGCGCTACCACGCACCGCTGTGCCGCACGGTCTTCCTCGGCTCCCCGCCCGACGAGATGCGCCGCGCCGAGGCGGCCATCATCGATGGCCTGGAAGCCGGTCTCGAGGCCGCGCAGGCGGGCAACCGGGCGTGCGATGTCGCCAACGCCCTGTACGGGGCGTTCGAACGCGCAGGGATCGAACGCGAAGGTCGTTGCGGCTACGCGATCGGTCTCAGCTACCCGCCCGACTGGGGGGAGCGCACCGTCAGTTTCCGTCCCTCCGACACCACGGTGTTGGAGCCGGGGATGACCTTCCACTTCATGCCCGGGCTGTGGATGGACGACTGGGGCATCGAGATCACCGAGAGCATCGTGATCCGTGACGAAGGCCCCGCCGAACCGCTGGCCGACTACAGCCGGCAGTTGTTCGTCAAACCGTGACCTCGCCTCGCAGGATCGTGATCCCCGGAGGCAGCGGCTACCTCGGCCGACACCTCGCGAAGCGGCTCGTGGCGCGGGGTGATGACGTCGTCGTGCTCACGCGTGGTGCCGGGGGTACCACGGGCGGTGTCCGCCACGTGACGTGGGACGCGCGCACGTTCGGGCCCTGGGTGGCAGAGCTCGAACAGGCCGACGCGATCGTGCACCTCGTCGGCAAGCGGGTCGACGTGTTGCCGACACGCCGCAACATCGAGCGGTTGCGCCGCTCACGGGTGGATGCCGTCGAGGTGGTCGGCGAGGCGGTCCGATCGGTCGTCTCACCACCACCGGTCTGGGTCCAGGTCGCGACCCTCGCGGTCTTCGGTGACCGTGGGGAGCTCGTCCTCGACGAGTCCGTGGAGCCCCCCACCGAGGGCCCGCCCCAGATGGTCGGGGTCGCGCGTGCATGGGAACAGGCGTATCGGGAAGCGACCGTCACGGTCCCCCGAGCCGTGCTGTTGCGGTGCGGGGTGGCGATCGGTCCGGGCGACCCGGCGACGGCGCGGCTGGCCGGGCTCGCCCGCCTGGGGCTGGGCGGCAGGATCGCCTCGGGCCGGCAATGGGTCTCCTGGCTCGCACTCGAAGACCTGCTCGATCAACTGGAGCGGGCCATCGACGACCCGGGCAGCTCGGGCACCTACCACCTGACCTCGCCCCACCCGATCCGGAACGGCGACATGATGGCCGCCTACCGGCGAGCCGTCGGCCGGAGGGTCGGTCTCCCGGCCCCGGCGGTGGTCACCCGCATCGGTGCCCTCGCGCTCGGTAGTGACCCCGCGCTGGCCCTGACCGGACGGCGGGGCGTGCCGGCACGACTTCTCGCCGAGGGTGCCACCTTCCGCATCCCGAGGTTCCGTGACGCCCTCCGGACCGCGCTCGAGGACGACACCGGGCCAGACACCGGGCCAGTCACCGGATCGGACAGCGGCCCGGTGATCAGACCGGGGAGCGGTCCCGGGTCGTGACCAGCGCCTCGCACGCCGGCGACGCGGACAGTTCGCGTCCCGGATGTGTGGGGGACCGTGCCACGGCGATCACCACCCGGTCGGGACGCACGATCGCCGCGGAGGCACCGGCCTCATCGAGCCAACGGGCGAGAGCTCCCTCACCATCGATGGTCCGCATGCCGGGGGTGGGCGAACGGCCGCGCGGCGAACGCCCGGTGACGTACAGCACCCGTGCGTCGATCCGGACCGAGAGCGCCAACAGCTCAGGATCGGGCGCGGTCAGCGTCAGGACCGCGGGGCGGCGTCCGAGGATCTCGTCCAGCGCGCGCCGGCTCTCCCCGTCGGAGACCTCCGGTTGCGGTACGAGCGTGCCGATCAGCGACCTCGGACCGTAGGGACGACGACCGGCGGTGAGTGCGCTGCCACGCAGCGCCGGAGACCCCCGGTCGAGCACCCGTTGCGCCAGGCCGGGAACCCGGAAGACGGCACGCAGGGCCGTGCGGCGAAGGGCGGCGGCCCCACCCTTCCGGCCATCGGCCCGATCGTTGTCGCCGGTCAGCACCCAACCGACCGCTCGGGCCATGCGGATCTGTTGGACGACGTGCCGGGACCGCTCCTGTTCGTAGCTGTCGAGCAACGACTCCGGCGCGTGGTCGATGAGCACCCGTGCGAGTTTCCACGCGAGGTTCGATGCGTCTCGCAGGCCGGCACCGAGGCCTTGACCAATGAAGGGTGGGGTGAGGTGGGCGGCGTCGCCCAGCACCAGGATCCGGCCGTTGCGCCATCGTCGGGCCACCCGTGCTCGGAACGTGTAGCTCGCACTTCGCACCAGCTGGAAGCCGTCCTCGGCGCGATCCGCGATCCAGGGGGACAGCAGCTCATCGAGCTGCTCCGGTGCGCGGAAGGTGCCCTCGGCCTCGTCGGACCGGAGGCGGAACTCCCAGCGATAGCGGTCGTCGCCGACCCGCATGAACGTGACCGCGCGGCGTGGGTCGGCGATCTGGTCGACACCGTCCCAATGGGCCAGCGGACGGGCGCAGCGGCCGTCGATGACCAGCCAGCGCTGCTCGAAACCGAGGTCCCGCCAGTGGCCTCCGATGCGTTCGCGCACGACACTGTCCGCACCGTCGCAACCGAGCACGGCCGTGGCGATCACCCGATGGAGCGGAGCGTCGGGTGCCTCGGCGTCCCGGAAGGTGACCACCGGTGGCCCGGGGCGTGCTGACGCGGTGCCGGCATCGGGGTCGCCGGTACCGACGTCGGTGACCTCGATGCCACGGCGGAACGTGACCTCGGGGTGGTGGGTCGCGAGCCGATCACGGAGCAGACGCTCCAGGTCGGGTTGGTCGAACATGTTGGCCTGTGGATAGCCGTGCGGGCCCTCGGGAGGGCGACGGAACTCCGCGAGCACGCGGTGCTCCGCGTCGAGCACGCGCAGGCCCGCGCCCGGGCGGCTGATCCTCGCGAAGGCCGGTGCGATGCCGACCTGCTGCAGGATGCGGTGGACCTCGTCGTCGAGGTGGACGGCGCGGGGGTGGGGGTAGGCAACGGCGTGACGTTCCAGGATCATCACCGGCAGTCCGTGCTGGGCGAGCAAGATCGCTGCGGTCATCCCGGTGGGTCCGCCACCGACGATCACGACCGGAGCGGCCCCGTCGGTGGTCGTTCGGTTCATGGTCCCGGGCCTCGTCTCGATCGGTCGTGGCAAGCTCAGCGAGAGTACGCGTGGATCCGACGGCTCCTCACGGGCGGAAAGGACGGGTGTGTCGGTGACGAAGGGACGGACGTGTCGGTGAGCATCAGACCGGCTCGGGTGACGGACGCACCGGCGCTCGGATCGCTGCACGTGCGTGCCTGGCGGCAGGCCTATCGGGGCGGCCTGATGCCCCAGGCGTTCCTCGACCGACTGTCGATCGACGACCGCGAAGCGATGTGGCGGGCGGCGCTGAGCGAGACGACCGGGGACCGTGTCGCCCGGCTGGTCGCCGTGTCGCCGACGGTGACGGAACCGATCGGGTTCGTCGTGGCCGGGCCCGACCGGGGAGGTTGTGAAGGGTTGGGGGAGGTGGCGGCGCTGAACGTCGACCCGACCCATTGGGGCCGAGGTGCCGGCCGGGCGCTGCTGTACGCCGGGATCGAGCACCTGCGCGCTGAGGGTTTCGGCGATGCGGTGCTGTGGGTGCATCCCGACAACCAGCGCGCCCGCAGGTTCTACGAACGCGCCGGTTGGTGCCCCGATGGTGCGGAACGTCGCGACGAGATCATGGGCGTCGAGGTTCCGGGGATCCGGTACCGCCTCGGGCTGTAGTCGGTCATCGCCGATGGCCGGCGGCCGGGCGGATGGCTCCACCGGCGCGACCCACCGGTAGGTTGCCAGGTGGCGTCGAAGCTGGCCGGCTCCGCACGGTGGACTCGGCCCGGCGGTCGTCACTGGACCGCCATCGCTGGACCGCCATCACCAGACCACCTGGGAGAGGGAGTTCTATGGGTCAGTCTCCGGTTCTGCGCAGCTACGTCTCGGGCGGATGGCACACGCCGAGCGCCGAGGGCACGCCGCTCCACGACGCGGTGACCGGCGACGAGGTCGCACGGTTCTCCTCGGCGGGCGTCGACATCGGCGCCGCGCTCGACCACGGGCGTCGCGTGGGGGGACCGGCGCTCCGCGCGCTGACCTTCCACCAGCGCGCGGCCCTGCTCAAGGCGCTCGCGTCCGAACTCCGCGAGCATCGTGATGAGCTGTACACGCTCTCGGCGCGCACCGGCGCGACGCTGGGGGACTCGAAGTTCGATATCGACGGCGGCATCGGGGTGCTGTTCACCTATTCGAGCAAGGGCCGCCGCGAGCTGCCCAACGCCACCGTGTACGTCGACGGGGCGGTCGAACCGCTCAGCAAGAGCGGTGCGTTCGTGGCCCAGCACATCGCCACGCCGCTGCACGGCGTGGCGGTGCAGATCAACGCGTTCAACTTCCCGGTGTGGGGCCCCCTGGAGAAGCTCGCACCCGCCTTCCTGGCGGGGATGCCGACCTTGATCAAGCCGGCTCCCCAGACCGCCTACCTCACCGCCCGGTTGGTCGAGCTGATCGTGGCGTCCGGCCTCCTGCCCGAGGGTTCGGTCCAGCTGCTGTGCGGCGAGCCCGGCGAGCTGCTCGACCATCTCACCGAACAGGATCTGGTGGCCTTCACCGGCTCCGCGGATACCGGACGTCGGCTGAGGACGCATCCGACCATCGTCGCCAACGGGGTGCGGTTCACCGCGGAGGCCGACTCGCTGAATTGCTCGATCCTGGGGCCCGACGCAACGCAGGGGACCCCGGAGTTCGACCTCTTCGTCAAACAGCTGACCACGGAGATGACCGTCAAGGCCGGCCAGAAGTGCACGGCGATCCGTCGCGCCTTCGTCCCGGTCGAGCTGATCGACGACGTCGCGGAGGCGGCCGCCGCGCGACTCGCGAGGATCACGATCGGCAACCCCTCCAACGACACGGTGAGGATGGGGGCACTGGTCAGCGTCGAACAGCGTGATGAACTGCGCCGTTCGCTCAAGGCGCTGCTGGGTGTCGCGACCGTCGCCTACGGTGATCCGGGATCCGTCGAGGTGGTCGATGCGGATGCCGAGCGGGGCGCGTTCGTCTCCCCGGTGCTGCTGCGCGCCGATGATCCGGACCACGCGGAGCTGCACGAGGTCGAGGCGTTCGGTCCGGTCGCGACGCTGATGCCCTACACCTCGACGTCGCAGGTCATCGAGCTGGCGGGTCGTGGCCGGGGCAGTCTGGTCGGCTCCGTGGTCACCGCTGATGTCGCCTTCGCCCGCGAAGTGGTTCTGGGTGCAGCGATGTGGCACGGGCGGATGCTGGTACTGGACCGGACCTCGGCGGCCGATTCCACGGGGCACGGCTCGCCGCTGCCCCAGCTGGTACACGGTGGCCCCGGACGCGCTGGTGGCGGCGAGGAGATGGGCGGCATCCGCGCCGTCATGCACCACATGCAACGCACCGCCGTGCAGGGATCTCCCGACGTGCTGACCGCCGTGACGGGACAGTGGGTCACGGGGTCGCAGCGATCCGACGACGAGGTGCACCCGTTCCGCAAGACCCTCGCGCAGCTCCGGGTCGGTGACGCGGTCGAGGCCGGGCCGCGGACGGTCACCCGCGAGGACGTCGACCACTTCGCCGAGTTCACCGGCGACACCTTCTACGCGCACACCGACGAGGACGCGGCCGCGGCCAACCCGCTGTTCGGGGGCATCGTCGCGCACGGCTACCTGGTGCTGTCGTTCGCGGCCGGGCTGTTCGTCTCGCCCGAGCCCGGCCCGGTGCTCGCGAACTACGGTCTGGAGAACCTGCGCTTCATCACGCCGGTGAAGCCCGGGGATGCGCTCACGGTCACGCTGACCGCGAAGCAGATCACCCCCCGCGAGAACGCTGATCACGGTGAGGTGCGTTGGGATGCGGACGTGACCAACCAGGACGACGAGTCGGTCGCGAAGTACGACGTACTGACCCTGGTGTCGAAGGCATGAGGCCCCCGGCCCCGGCCCCGGTCGCTGGTTGGCCGGCGAGCCAACTCGCCGAGGGGCCGGTCTGGGACGCCGGGGCCGGTCAGCTCGTCTGGGTCGACATCCCGGGAGGGATGCTCCACCGCGGCGATCCCGTGCGCGACGAGTGCATCTGCTCGGACGTCGGTGCGCCGGTGTCGGTCGCGGTCCCGCGTCGTGACGGTGGGTGGCTGCTCGGTAGGGACGACGGGTTGTACCGCTGGGATGCGGACTCCGGCCTCGGTGAGCGGTGGGTCGCCATCGAGCCGGAGCGTCCGGGCAGCCGGCTCAACGATGGGGCGTGCGATCCCGCAGGCCGCCTGTGGGTCGGGACGATGGCCGCCGACGACGCTCCGGGTGAGGCCGGGCTCTACCGGGTCGACCCCGAAGGCGACGTGCGGAGGATGCTCGACGGCGTGACCATCTCCAACGGGCTCGGTTGGAGCACCGACGGCACCCGCTTCTACTACGTGGACACCCCCACCGGACGCGTCGAGACCTTCGCGTTCGACGCCGCCGACGGGGAACTGGGGGCACGGGAGACGTTCGTGACGTTCGCACCTGACGAGGGGAGTCCCGACGGTCTGGCGGTCGACGCCGAAGGCGCCATCTGGGTCGCGATGTGGGGTGGTGGGAGCGTTCGTCGGTACACCGCCGACGGCGAGCTGGAGCGGGTGGTCGAGCTACCGGTGGAGAACGTCACCAGCTGCGCGTTCGGCGGGCAGGACGGCCGCACGCTGTTCATCACGACCGCACAGGGGGGCGACGCATCGATGGCTGCCGCCGGGCGCGTCTTCGCCTACGACGCACCCGTGGCGGGAGCACCGGTCACGCCGTTCGCGGGCTGAGGCGCCTGGTCCCACACGGTCGCATCGGCCGGTGATCGGCCCGGCCCCGTACCCTGCGGCTGCCTCCAGCCGTCCCGTGACGGTGGCCCATGACGGTGATGCACCGGGTCTCAGGTTCCTCTCAATCCGGGGCGGACCATGGTGTGCGCGGCCTGCGCGACCCGTGCGGCCCACGGCGCGCCGCACCGGAGCGCCGCCGACCCGGACCCGAGGAGCAGCCGTGCCGCAGAGCGTGGAGAACGACCCCGCGGGGACGCCTCCTCCGCGGGTGCTGGTCGTCGACGACGACCGGGCGGTCAGGGACAGCCTGCGACGCGCGTTGTCCCTGCACGGGTTCCAGGTGACGCTTGCCGCCGATGGCATGGAAGCGATCCGGCAGGTCCAGACGGATGCGCCGGACGTCGTCGTCCTCGACGTGATGATGCCGGGGGTCGATGGGATCGGCGTCGTGCGCCGGCTCCGCCAGGATGGGCACCGGGTCCCGATCCTGCTGCTCACCGCCCGGAACACGGTGCCCGACCGGGTCTCCGGGCTGACGGAGGGCGCCGACGACCATCTCGCCAAGCCCTTCGCCCTGGAGGAGCTGCTCGCCCGGCTCGGTGCCCTGCTCCGACGCAGCCGCACGGAGGCGGAGGTCCCCAGGGTGCTGCGGTTCGGCGAGCTGCGCGTGGAGCTCGACACCGCGGTGGTCCACCGCGCGGGGCGGCCCATCGAACTCACCCGCACGGAGTACGACCTGTTGCTCGAGTTCGTCGGGGCACCCCGGCGCGTGCTCAGCCGTGAACAGCTCCACGAGCGGGTGTGGGGGCACGACAGCGACGTCACCCCGAACAACGTCGAGGTCTACATCGGCTACCTCCGCCGTAAGCTCGAGCGCGATGGTCGCCCGCGGCTGATCCAGACGATCCGCGGTTTCGGCTACGCCCTGCGCGAACCGTGAGCCTGCGCACCCGGATCGCGCTGATCGCCGCGGTGGCTGTCGCCACCGCCATCCTCGTCGTCTCCGTCGGGCTGTACCTCGCGACCGAACGCACGCTCTACGGCAACCTCGACGCCTCGCTGCTGGAGCTGGTGGGCTCCGAACCCGCTCCGGGCGACACCCCGCCCGGGCCCGGAGCCCGCGCGGGTCCGTACGGTGGCGCCGGAGGGTTCGTGCAGGCGGTCACCGCCGCGGGCGACGTGCTCCGCCCGGCCGGCCTCCCCGCCGGCGAGCTCCTGCCCGTCAGCGCCGAGGCCCGGGCGGTCGCCGCGGGTGAGTTCGCCCGGGTCTTCGAAACCGTCACGATCGGGGAGGTCCCGGTCCGCATCCTGACGGTCCCGCTCCAGCCGGGGGTGGCCGTCCAGGTCGCGCTCCCGCTCACCGAGGTGGAGGCGGTGCTCGACGAGCTGCGCGACCAGCTGCTGCTGGCGGGGTTGCTGGGGGTGCTGCTGGCTGGCGCGCTCGGCACGGTCGTCGCACGCCGGGCGGTCCGCCCGGTGAACGAGCTCACCCACCTCGCCGAGGAGGTCGCCCGGACCCAGGACCTCAGCCGACGTATCGCGGGGGACCGCGACGACGAGATCGGCCGGTTGGCGTCGGCCTTCGACCAGATGCTCGGTGAGCTCGAGCAGGCCCGGTCCGCGCAGGAGCAGCTGGTCGCCGACGCCTCGCACGAGCTGCGCACCCCCCTGACCTCGCTACGGACCAACATCGAGGTGCTGTCGGAGTTCGAACGGCTGGACCCCGACGACCGGGAGGCCCTCGTCCGCGACGTGGTGCTGCAGCTCGACGAGTTCGCCTCGCTCGTCTCGGCCCTGACCGAACTGGCGCGTGGCGACCGCCCGACGTTGCAGCTGGCGCCGATCCGGCTCGACGAGGTGGTCGCCCGGGTGGTCGCCCGGGACCGACGCAGCGACGCGCGTGTGCAGCTCGAGGCCGAACCGGCCACGGTGCTCGGCGACGAGATCCGCATCGACCGTGCGGTCGCCGAGTTGCTCGAGAACGCGCGCAAGTACGCCCCGAACGCCGACGTCGAGGTGACCGTGACCGCCGATGGTCGCGTCACCGTCCGCGACCACGGGCCCGGCATCGCCGCCGAGGACCGTCCGCGGGTCACGGGACGCTTCTACCGCGCGTCAGCGGCCAGAGGGGCGCCGGGCAGCGGACTGGGGCTCGCGATCGTGGCGCAGATCCTGCGTGCCCACGGCGGCGACCTCGAGGTGTTCGAGGCTCCCGGTGGTGGGGCCGGGATCACGCTGCGTTTCCCGCCCGCGGACGGTTGAGGTCGGCTCTCAAGGATCTCTCAGTTGTCCCCGGCACCGTGGCCCCTCGATGATCGAGCCCGAGGAGCCCGCCGATGCACCGACCCACCGACGAGGTCGCCACGCCCGCGACCGACCCCGCCACGCCCGTCACCGACCCCGCCGCTGACCCCGCCACCCGCCCTGCCACGACCGCCTCGTCGTGGCCACCTCCCTCGTCGTCGGCGACCCCGCCACCTCCGCCGCCGTCGCCCGACACCCCGCGACCGGGACCGCCTGAGCGTCGCGGACCGCGCCAGACGTTGGTCACGGCGCTCGTCGCCGCGGTGGTGTCGGCGCTGGTGACCGCCGGTGTCGCGGTCCCGCTCACCCGGGCCACGCTCGCATCCGACACCGGCCCACCGGTCACGGAGCCGGCGACCCCGGCCTCCACGACGCCCGCCGGCACCGACCCGACGTCGGTGTCCGAGGTGGCCGCGAACACCTCGCCCTCCGTCGGGTTCGTCCAGGTCGCCAACGGCGGTCAGGGGGGGAGCGGCTCCGCGGTCATCGTCGACCCGGAGGGCTACCTGCTCACCAACGCCCACGTCGTCGACGGGGCCGACCGCATCGAGGTCACCCTCCCCGACGGCAACCGCCACGACGCGACGCTCGTCGGCTCGGATCCCACCAGTGACGTCGCCGTGCTGCAGATCGACGCGACCGGGCTGCCGGCCGTGGACATCGCCGACGACGCTGAGGTCGGCCAGACCGTGATCGCCATCGGATCGCCGTTCGGCCTGGAGGGTTCGGTCACCTCCGGGATCGTCAGCGGCATCGACCGCACGCTGAGCAGCGGGCAGGGCCAGGCGGCGCTGCTCGGCATGATCCAGACCGACGCCGCGATCAACCCGGGGAACTCGGGAGGCGCACTCGTCGACACCGAGGGCCGGCTCGTGGGCATCAACACGGCGATCTTCTCCGCCAGCGGGACCAGTAGCGGCGTCGGGTTCGCGATCCCCGCGGCGACCGCGATGGCCACCGCGGAGCAACTGATCGACACCGGGACCGTGACCTACGCGCAGCTCGGGATCTCGGGTGGGGACCTCACGCCCGCCATCGCCGCCGCCTACGGCCTGGACGTCGAGGATGGGGCACTGGTCGCCGGCGTGTTGCCCGGCACGGGAGCCGCCGACGCCGGACTCGCCGAGGGCGACGTCGTGGTGGCGCTCGACGGGGAGTCGGTGCGCTCCATGAGCCAACTGAGCGCGCTCGTGCGCTCCCGTGCGCCCGGCGACGAGGTGATGCTCACCGTCGACCGTGCCGGTGACGAACGTGACGTACAGGTGACGCTGACCAGTTCGTGACGCTGACCAGTTCGTGACGCTGACCAGTTCGTGCCTCGGGCCAGTCGGTGGCCCGGGGCACGGGGGTCAGTCGGTGACGATGATGACGTGGAGGGTGCGGGGTCCGTGGACGCCCTCGACGCGGTCGAGTTCGATGTCGCTGGTGGCCGACGGGCCGGAGATCATGGTCAGTGGTCGGGTCGGATCGAGGCGGGGGAGGGCCTCCGGCACCGTGTGCACGATCTGGTCGGTGGTGATGATGCAGATGTGGTGGTCGGGTACGAGGGTGAGTGCGCGGCGGCCCTGGTCGGGGGAGGCGTCGAGGACGATGGTGCCGGTCTCGGCGATCCCGACCGTCGATGCGGTCACGACGAGTTCGAGCGTGTCGAGGGCGGCGGTGTCGTAGGTGGGCTGGTCGCGGACCACCTCGAGGTCGTCGGGGAGTTCGGTCAGCCATGCGTAGTCGAGCCCGACCGGTACGCCGACGCGTCCGGCGCCGCTGGCGGTGATGAGCGCGGCGAGGGTGGCGGGCAGCTCGGCGTGTCCGGTCCGGTGCACGGTGGCGCGGTAGTCGTCGACGCGCTCGGCGAACCGTTCGACGACCGCGTCCGGCTCGAGGTCGCTGCCGGTGACGTAGTCGCGGGAAACCTCGGGGACGACTGGGTCGGGACCGAGCGCGTCACGGATCCGGGTCAGGACGGTCTCGCGGGCGATGTCGCGTCCGGGTACAGCGGCGGTCATGTGTCCGCTCCGCGGTCGCGGGCCCACCACTGCCGGAAGGTCTCGGCCGGTGGGCGTGGTGCGTCACGGGCGGCTGTCCATGCGGCGAGTGGTCCGGGCAGCGATCGGATGCGTCCGGCGTCCTTGTCGCGCCTACGGCCCAGGAGACGTCCGGCACGTGAGGCGGTCTGGGCCTTCTCCCACCGGGACGCATCCGCCATCGTCCACGACGCGGCGGCCATCGAGATGGCTTCCGCGGTCGGCACCCGACGGGTCTCGCGCTGCGCCTCGACGTGTTCGGCCCGCAGGTGGACCAGGATCGAGGGGATGTCGATCTTGACCGGACAGACCTCGTAGCAGGCCCCGCACAGGGTGGAGGCGTAGGGCAGCGAGGCGTTGTCCTCGATCCCGGTCAGCTGCGGGGACAAGATCGCGCCGATCGGGCCCGGGTACACGCTGCCGTAGGCGTGCCCTCCGGCGCGTTCGTAGACCGGGCAGACGTTCAGACACGCCGAACAGCGGATGCAGTTGAGCGTCTCGCGTCCGGCCTCGTCGGCCAGCACCGCGGTGCGGCCGTTGTCGAGCAACACCAGATGGAAGCTCTGCGGCCCGTCGCCCTCGTGCACGCCGGTCCACAGCGAGGTGTAGGGGTTCATCCGCTCACCGGTGGACGACCGGGGCAGCAGCTGCAGGAAGACCTCCAGGTCCTGCCAGGTGGGGACGAGTTTCTCGATGCCCATCACGGTGATCAGCGTCTCGGGCAGGGTCAGACACATCCGCCCGTTGCCCTCGGACTCGACCACCGAGAGCGTGCCGGTGTCGGCCACCGCGAAGTTCGCCCCCGAGATCCCGACCTTCGCGGTCAGGAACCGCTCACGCAGATGTTGTCGGGCGGCGCCGGCAAGCGCGGCCGGGTCGTCGGTCAGCTCAGGGTCGACCCCGGGCAGCGTGCGGGCGAACAGCTCACGGATCTCGGCCCGGTTCTTGTGGATCGCCGGGACCAGGATGTGCGAGGGCTTGTCGTCGCCCAACTGCACGATCAGTTCGGCCAGGTCGGTCTCGAACGCTTCGATGCCGGCGTCGGCCAACGCCTCGTTGAGCGCGATCTCCTGGGTCGCCATCGACTTGACCTTCACCACCTCCCGGCTTCCGGTCTCGGCCACCAGCCGGGTGACGATCTGGTTGGCCTCGGTCGCGTCCCTGGCCCAGTGCACCACCCCGCCCGCGGCGGTCACGTTCGCTTCCAACTGGGTCAGCAGCTCGGGCAGCCGCGCCATCGTGTGGTCCTTGATGGCCTTGCCCGCGGTGCGCAACGCCTCCCAGTCGTCGACCTCGCCGACCACCTTCGCGCGCTTGTCCCGGATCGTGGCGGTCGCGTGTCCCAGGTTGCGGCGCAGCTGGGTGTCCGCCAACGCGCCGCGGGCGGCATCGGGGAAGCTCTCGTCACCGCGCAGATGCCCGACCCCCCGCGGGGCATGCACGACGACCGGCAGCAGCGTTCGGCCCTGCGGCACGACCTTCCCGCGCTCCTGCGGAGCCCTCTTGCCGCGCTCCTGCGGAGCCCCCTTGCCGCGCTCCTGCGGAGCGACGCTCATGCCACACCTGCCGGGACATCGTCGGTGGAGGCCAGGATCTCGGCCAGATGCACCGTGCGCACCCCGGTCTTCAGCCGCGACAACCCACCCCCGATGTGCATCAGACACGAGCTGTCGGACGCCGCGCACACCTCTGCGCCCGTGGTCAACACCGCCGACATCTTGTCCGCCAACATCGCCGTCGAGGTGTCCGCGTTCTTCACCGCGAACGTGCCCCCGAACCCGCAACACTCCTCCGCGGCCGGCAGCTCCACCAGTTGCAGGCCGTGCACCGCCCGAAGCAGCGCCAGCGGCTTGTCACCCACCCCC
Source organism: Nitriliruptoraceae bacterium (assembly GCA_003558435.1). Lineage (GTDB taxonomy): Bacteria > Actinomycetota > Nitriliruptoria > Nitriliruptorales > Nitriliruptoraceae > PWLR01. The sequence continues at coordinate 19,682 of PWLR01000177.1, forward strand.
AACATCCGCAGCGAGTGGCACGTCGGGTGGTAGGTCACCGTGTGCGGATACGACGCCCCCACATCGGTGACCCCCAGTACGTCCACCAGGTACTCCGAGAGCTCGTAGGTCCGGGCCGCGAGGCCCTCCGCTCGCTGGGCCAGGGCTTCGTCCCCGAACCGTCGCGCCACGATCGCGTGTTGATGGCGCACCGACCCCACACACGAACCCGACGGCGCCACCACCGCATCGAAGCCCTCGAAGGTCTCCACGAACCCGCGCACCAACGGCAACGCATCCCGCTGATAGCCGGTGTTGATGTGCGCCTGGCCGCAACAGGTCTGCGCGGCGGGGAACACCACCTCACACCCCAGTCGCTCCAACACCGCCACACTCGCCTTGCCGACATCCGGGAACAGCGTGTCGGCCAGACACGTCACCAGCAGTGCCACACGAGGACGACCGGCCATCCGTGGATCTCCTGTCCGCCGCCCGTTCGCGTAGGTCGACACCTACCGAGGGACGGGTCCTGAGCGTAGGTCGCATCCGACCGACGCGTGCGACCCCGTGCGTCAGGGTCGCTACCGTCCGGACAGGTCGGCGAGGCCGGAGCGGCCGTGGGAACTGATCGGCTACGAGTGGTCGAACACCGAGCCGCTGAACACACGACGAGTACACGTCGAGGTGGCGGTCCCCGAGCGGCGACGGTCCGGAGGCACTTGCGTGGAGCGCTTCGAGCAGCGACGCCTGGCACGTGCACCCATCGAGTGTTGTTGGGAGGTGCTGATCGACCCCGATCGGGCACCCGAGTGGGTGCCCTTCGTCTCCGACGCCGATGTCGACGGTCCACCGGGGGTCGGCCGGAAGCTGACCGTCACCGGTTCCCTGCTGGGCGTGTCCATGGACACCTCGCAGACCGTCGACGTCTGGGAGGAACCCCACCACTACGGCTGGTGCACCGACCGGCCGTTCCCCACACGGCTACGGGTGTCGCTGGAACCCGTCGACGAACGCAACACGCACATCACTGCGGCGATCGAGGCCGATGTGGGTCCCCTCGCCGCGATCGGGGCACGTCTGGCGAACCGGACGATACGCAAGCAGTTCGCGCGGTCGGCCGATCGGCTCGTCGCGCTCACCGAGGAGCTCGCCTGACCGCGGAGGTGGTCCTGGATGGGCACTGACGAGCGAGCAGCGAGCGACGGGTCGGACGCCGGATCGGAGGACGGCGACGAGCGATCACGGGTCCGTCGTGCCTGGATCGGCCGGGCACTCGGACCGGTGGTCGCCGTGGGGGTCTATGCGCTGCTCGCTCCGGCGGAGACGCTCCCGGCAGCGGGGCGGATGACCGCGGCGGTGGCGGCGCTGATGGCGGTGTGGTGGATGACCGAGGCGATGCCGCTGCCGGCCACCTCGATGCTCCCGGTCGTGCTGTTCCCGGTGCTGGGGGTCGCGGACATCCAGTCGACCACGAGCCCCTACGCGGATCCGGTGATCTTCCTGTTCGGTGGTGGCTTCGTCATCGCCCAGGCGGTGGAGCGCTGGGGCCTGCATCGGCGCATCGCCTTGCACACGGTGTTGCTCGTGGGTACCCGGCCACGGCGGCTCATCGCCGGATTCATGATCACCAGCGGTGGGCTGTCGATGTGGATCAGCAACTCGGCCACCACCGTGATGATGCTGCCGATCGGCGTGTCGATCCTCGCGCTCGTCGCTGCGCGGCTGGGCGGGGAGGGCGAGGGGGCCCTCGGCCTGCCCGAGGAGTGGCAGCCGTTCGCGACCGCCCTGATGCTCTCGATCGCCTATGCCGCGAGCATCGGATCGGTCGCGACGATCATCGGTACACCACCGAACGGCATCATGGCCGGCTATCTCGCTCAGCAGGGTGCCCCGGTCGGGTTCGGCCGATGGATGGCGTTCGGACTGCCCGTCGCGGTGGTCTTCATGGTGGTGGCCTGGGTCCTGCTCACACGGGTGATCTTCCCCATCGAGCCCACGGAACTACCGGGAGGGCAGGAGCTGATCCGCTCGGAGCTCACGGAGATGGGGGCGATGCACCGAGGCGAGCGCATCACCTTGAGCGTGTTCACGGTGGTCGCGCTGCTGTGGGTCGGTCGGACCTGGCTCGAGACGTTGCCGGGGCTCGGGGGGTTGGACGATGCGACGATCGCGGTGGCCGGGGCGGTCGCGCTCTTCCTGCTACCGGTCGACTGGCGCCGGGGGATCATGGCGCTGAACTGGGAGTGGGCCAAGCGCATCCCCTGGCAGATCCTCATCCTGTTCGGTGGTGGTCTGAGCCTCGCCTCGGCCATCGAGGACACGGGTGTGGCCACCTTCATCGGCGAGACGGTCGCCGGCCTCGGCTGGATCGCCCTACCGGCACTCGTGGCCGTGATCGCCGTCACGATCGTCCTGCTCACGGAGATCACGAGCAACACCGCCACCGCCGCGGTGTTCATCCCCATCCTCGGGGGCGTGGCGGCCGGCCTCGGTCTCGGCCCCGCCGAACTCGTCATCCCGGCCACGCTCGCAGCCACGTTCGCCTTCATGCTGCCGGTCGCCACGCCGCCCAACGCGATCGTGTTCGGATCCGGACACATCACCATCGGGCAGATGGCCCGAGCCGGCGTCTGGCTCAACCTCGTCGGGGTCGTCCTCAACGTCCTGGCGGTCTACACGCTCGCGGTGCTGATCCTCGGCCTGCAGCTCTGATGGAGGGTCGGGCCCGCGATGCAGGCGCTCGGCTGCACGGCGTAGCGGCCGCGTGACCCGGGACCATCGGCACTACGCGAGCGGCGATGCGCTGCCTAGGTTCTAGACCCGGAGAGACCACGACAGGAGACCCGGTGAGTGACAGCGCGCGGTCGACCGTCAAAGCCAGGACCCGCGAGGCCCACCCGTCGGGTGACGAGCGATTCGCGATGATCGACTCGGCCCTGAAGCGGGCACGTTTCGCCCAGGACCACCTGATCGAGATCCTGCACGTCGCCCAGGAGGTGTTCGGCTACATCTCGGAGGACGTGTTGCGGTACGTGGGGGCGGCGCTCAGGCTCCCCCCCAGCCGGGTCTACGGCGTCGCCACCTTCTACCACCTGTTCACCTTCGACCCCCCGGGCGACCACACCTGCACGGTGTGCACGGGAACGGCCTGCTACGTCAAGGGGGCCGACGACATCGTCGCGGCCGTCCAGGCGCGCTACGGCATCGCCGCGGGGCAGACCACGGCCGATGGCCGACTGACGCTGTCCACCGCCCGGTGCCTCGGCTCGTGCGGGCTCGCGCCGGTGGCCGTCCTCGACGGGGAGGTGCGCGGTCACCTCGACGCCGATGCCGTGGTCGCCGAGATCCGGGACAACCTCGGGCAGGACGGGCAGGACGGGTCCGGCGCCGAGGCGGACGTCGAGAGACGTGACGAACACCACGAGACCGAGGCGGTGCGCTGATGGGCAAGCTGATCGACCTGGACGCCATGCGCGACGCGGAGCTCGCCGCCCGTAGCCGCCGGACCCACCGCGCGCTCGTGTGCAGCTCTACCGGCTGTCTGTCGGCCGGCGCGGCGGGGGTCCGGGCGGCTCTCGTGGCGGAGATCGAGGCCGCCGATCGCGCCGACACGTTGCAGGTGGTGCCCACCGGGTGTCCCGGCCTGTGCAGCCGCGGGCCCCTCGTGCAGGTCGAGCCCCGTACGGGTCCGGCCACCCTGTACGCCGAGGTCGATCCGGACGGCGCACGGTCCATCGTCCGTGACCATCTGCTCGGGGATCGGACCGGGGATCAGGCGACCACCGAGGTCGCGGTCGTGCCCGCCGATCTGCCGTTCTTCGCCCATCAGACCAAGGTGGTGCTCGCGAACGCGGGCCGGATCGACCCGGACCGGCTGGAGGACTACGTCGCCGCCGGCGGCTACCGGGCGCTCTACGACACGTTGACCACGATGACCCCGGAGCAGGCGCTCACGGCCGTCGAACGCAGTGGGTTGCGAGGTCGCGGCGGAGCCGGATACCCGACCGGTCGCAAGTGGCGGCTGCTCGCCGAGGCCCCGGGCGACCACAAGGTCGTGGTCGCCAACGGTGACGAGGGCGACCCGGGCGCGTTCATGGACCGCACCATCATGGACTCCGACCCGCACCGGGTGCTGGAGGGTCTGGTCATCGCCGCCTACGCCACCGGCGCCGAGCGGGGCTACATCTACGTGCGCGCGGAGTACCCGCTGGCCATCGAACGGCTCGAGCGCGCGATCCGTGCCGCCAAGCGGTCCCGCCTGCTCGGCAAGGGCGTGCTCGGTACGGATCTCTCGTTCGACGTGCAGGTCCGCGTCGGTGCCGGTGCGTTCGTCTGTGGTGAGGAGACCGCGCTGATGGCCTCCATCGAGGGACGTCGGGGGCTCCCGCAACTGCGTCCGCCCTACCCGACGGAGCGCGGCCTGTGGGGCGAGCCGACGATGATCAACAACGTCGAGACCCTCGCCAACATCCCGGCCATCCTCGGTAACGGACCGGAGTGGTTCGCCGCCATGGGCACCGCCGAGAGCCCCGGCACGAAGGTCTTCGCGCTGGCCGGGTCGTTGATGACGACCGGGCTGATCGAGGTGCCGATGGGGATCAGCCTGCGCACCATCGTGGAGGACATGGCCGGCGGGATCGCCGGTGGACGCCGGTTCAAGGCGGCGCAGACCGGCGGCCCCTCCGGGGGGTGCATCCCCGAGCGCTTCCTCGACACCCCCGTCGACTACGAGCACCTCCGGGCGCTGGGCTCGATGATGGGATCCGGCGGCCTGGTCGTGATCGACGACACGGTGAACATGCCCGAGTTCGCGCGCTTCTACATGGCCTTCTGCCGTGACGAGAGCTGCGGCAAGTGCGTGCCGTGTCGGGTGGGCACCGTGCAACTGCACGCGCTGCTCGACCGGATCTGCAACGGTCAGGGACGCCGCCGCGATCTCCAACACCTCGAATCCCTCTGTCGCACGGTGCAGGTGACCTCGCTGTGCGGCCTCGGACAGTCGGCGCCGAACCCGGTCGTCTCGACCCTCGAACACTTCCGCGACGAGTACGAGGCGTTGCTCGTGGAGGAACCGGTCCCGTCCGCCGTCGTCACCGGAGATGCATCGTGAGCGCGAGCCCCGTTCCCCCGACACCACCGCCCGGGCCGCGCTCGGCACGGCCGAACGTTGCGGTCACACTGGACGGCGAGGAGGTGCTCGCGTTCCCGGGCGAGACCGTCCTCGCGCTGGCCCGCCGGCTCGGGGTGCCGATCCCGACGCTCTGCCAGCTGGACGGGGTCTCGGTCTACGGCGGATGCCGTCTGTGCGTGGTCGAGGTCGAGGGCGAACACCGCCTGCCACTCGCCTGCGCCACCGAGGTCAGCGCCGACATGGAGGTGCGGTCCACCTCCGCGGAGCTGCGTGATCATCGACGACGCATCGTCGCGCTGCTGTTCGCGGAAGGCAGCCACGTCTGTGCCGCCTGTGTCGCCAGCGGTGCCTGTGAACTGCAGGACCTCGCGACGGAGACGGGCGTCGACCACGTGCCCTACGAGCTCACCTTCCCCAGTCACGAGGTGGACGCCTCCCACCCGTTCTTCGTGCTCGACCGGGACCGGTGCGTGCTGTGCACCCGGTGCGTCAGGGTCTGTGACGAGATCGAGGGGGCGCACGTCTGGGACATCGCCCAGCGAGGGAGCGACGCGCGACTCATCGCCGGCATGGACCAGCCGTGGGGAGAGGTCGCCTCGTGCACCTCGTGCGGCAAGTGTGTCGCCGCCTGCCCGACCGGAGCGCTGTACCACCAGGGCACGGCGTCCGGTGAGCGTCGACCCGATCCGGGGCTGATCGCGTTCCTGGCCGACGCGCGTGCGGGGGTCTGGGAACCACGGGACAACGGCGCCGTGTCGCAACCCCGCGACGCGGCGGGACCGCACGAGCAGGGGACGACACCGTGACCACATCGAGCACGCGACGACCACGGGTCGCCACGGCATGGCTGGCCGGCTGCTCTGGCTGTCACATGTCGTTCCTCGATCTCGACGAGGCCCTGTTCGATCTCGCCGAGCGCGCGGACGTGGTGTTCGGCCCGTTGACCGACGCCAAGGTCTTCCCCACCGACGTGGATCTGACGCTGGTCGAGGGCGCGGTCACCAACACCGACAACCTGGAACTCGCCCAGGCGATCCGGGCCAACACCCGGGTGGTCGTCTCCTTCGGTGATTGTGCCGTCACCGGCAACATCACCGCGTTGCGCAACGCCCTCGGTGACCCGAGCGAGCTGCTCCAACGGGTCTACGTCGAACACCCCGATCTGACCGGCGTCGTGCCCACCGAGGTGGTCCCGGGCCTGCTGCCGAAGGTGCTGCCGCTGCACGAGGTCATCGGCGTCGACGTCTACCTGCCCGGCTGCCCACCCACGGCGGATCGGATCAAGACCGCGCTGTTCGCCCTGCTCGATGCGATCGAGGCCGGTGAGGACATCGCCTCGGTCGCTGCTGCACGGGCGCCCGGGGATCTGCGCTTCGGAAACTGACACCACGCACCCACGGTGGGAAGGCCTGCATCATGCACGACATCCACACGATCGATCCGGTGTCCCGGATCGAGGGACACGCGAAGATCACCCTGCACCTCGATGACGACGGTGCGGTGGCCGACGCACGCTTCCATGTCACCGAGTTCCGTGGGTTCGAGGAGTTCTGTCGGGGCCGTCCCCTGGCCGAGATGCCGGGTCTGACCGCCCGGACCTGCGGGATCTGCCCGGTCAGCCACCTGCTGGCGTCGGCCAAGGCGACGGACGCCATCCTGGCGGTGAGCATCCCGCCGGCCGCGCGGTTGCAACGGCAGCTGGCGAACCTCGGCCAGATCGTGCAGTCCCACGTGCTCAGCTTCTTCCACCTCTCCGCGCCCGATCTGCTGCTGGGCATGGACGCCGAGCCGGCCACCCGCAACGTGTTCGGACTCATGGCGGCCGAACCCGAGCTCGTGCGTAGTGGGATCCGCCTGCGCCAGTTCGGTCAGGAGGTGATCGCGTCGGTGGCCGGCGAGAAGATCCACGGCAAGGGCATCGTCCCCGGCGGGGTGGCCCAGCCCTTCACGAGCGAGGCCCGCGAACCGCTGCGCGCGAAGCTCGACGAGTCGCTCGGGGCCGCCACCGAGACGCTGTCGCTGCTCCAGGAGATCGAGGAGCGCCTGAGCCGGGAGGTCGCGACGTTCGGCCGGTTCCCCTCGCTGTACCTCGCCCACAGCGCACCGGACGGGACCTGGGAGCACATCGACGGCCACCTCAAGGTCATCGACAGCGAGGGCGCGACCGTCGTCGACCAGCTCGACCCGGCCGAGTACCGCACCGTGCTGGGGGAAGCTGCGGCGAAGGATTCCTACCTCAAGGTTCCCTACTGGAAGCCGCTGGTCACCGATGGCGACCCGCGCACGGGCATGTACCGGGTCGGTCCCCTGGCGCGGATCAACATCGCCGATCGCTTCGGTACGCCGATCGCCGACGCCGGGCTGGACGCGCTCCGTGACCGGGTGGGGCGCATCGCGTCGTCGTCGTTCCACTACCACCACGCCCGTGTCCTCGAGGTGATCGCCGGTATCGAGCGGATCGCGGCGATCCTCGACGATCCCGTGCTGCTCGATCCTCACGTCCGGGCACAGGCGGGCATCAACCGGCGGCGGGGCGTCGGCGCATCGGAGGCGCCCCGAGGGACCTTGTTCCACGACTACGAGGTGGACGAGCACGGACTCATCACCGCGGTGAACCTGATCATCGCCACCGGGCAGAACGAGCTGGCGATGAACCGGACCATCCTCGAGATCGCACGGGAGTTCGTGGACGGTCCGACACTGACCGACGGGGTGCTCAACCGCATCGAGGCAGGGATCCGGGCCTACGACCCGTGCCTGTCGTGCTCGACCCATGCGCTCGGTCAGATGCCGATGGTGTTGCAGCTCGTGGCACCCGACGGCGAGGTCGTGTGCGAACGACAGCGGAGCTGACCGGCCATGACGTTGCGCTCCGACGGTGACCGCCCGCCCGTCCTGATCGTGGGTGTCGGCAGCGAACTGCGTTCCGACGATGCGGCCGGTCGGCGGGTGGCGGAGCTACTGGTCGCCCGGCATCCCCCCGGTGCCGTCGAGGTCCGCGTCGCGCACCAGCTCACCCCCGAGCTCGCCGATGTGATGACCGGGCGAGAGCTCGTGATCGTGGTCGATGCGTCGGTGGAGGTCAGGGAGGTCACCTCCGAGGAGGTCGACACCGGCCCGGCTGCCGGGGGAGAGGTGACCGGGGTGATGAGCCACCACCTCGATGTCGCCGCTCTGATCGATCTCACCCGGTTGCTGGGCGAACGGCCGAGACAGGTCAGGACGCTCGCCGTGCCGGCCTACGATCTCACCCTCGGCACGGCTCTCTCGCCCGGCACCACCGCAGCCGTGTCCGTGGCGGTCGTGCGGATCATGCAACTGTGCCGGGAGGTGGTCGGATCCCCTCGGTCCCTCGAACAGGCCACGGCGCCCGACGGGAGCAGCCGATGAGCTGCCGATCCGCCTGGGCGGTGACGGTGGGCTGAACACCGTCGAACGCCGCTGTTCCCACGACGCCGCGACCGCACGGCGCTCAGGCGGCTTCGTGGATGGTGGCGCTGATCAGCTCGATCAGCTCGCGGCGTTCCTCGCGCAGCCCGTCGAGCTCGCGGTGGCGTTCCATGCGGGTGAGCCACCCGTGCCAGGCCCGCGCCACCTCGACGCTGCGTTCCAGCGCGTCGACCGCCAGTAACCCCAGCGCAGGGGCGACCACGACCACCGAGACTCGGGCCCACCAGGTGTCCCAGGGCGCCAGCCAGGCGGCGACCAGCCAGGCCGACGGGAAGAACGCGACGCCGGCGAGCAGGCGTGCGCTGGCGGCGAGGGCCGGATCCTGGACGAACCGGCCGGTCCAGTGCACCGCCCAGTAGGGGATCGCGTTGATCGCCGCACCGACGAGCGCGAAAGGGGCGACCACCAGCAGTCTGAGCACGGTGACGGCCAGGAGGCGGACGGCCTGACGGGTCGAGCGTTCGCTGACGACCTCGACGTCGCGCAGCCCGATGACCGAGCGCCGCAGTTCGTAACGGGCGAGCCGGTCGATGACCGGTTGCGTGCACTCGCCGGGCAGTGACGCGAGCCGGCGCGCCAGGGCTTCACGCTCGGACAGTCGCACCTCCTGGATCGGCGATCGGTGTGGGTCCCGAAGCGTGATGTCGGCGGCACGCCCGAGGACACCGGCTTCGATCTCGTCGCCGTAGACGGGGGCGAGTTCGCGGAGGCGATGATCGATCTCGGAGGTGAGTCGTCGGACCGTGAGGCGATCATGATCCGACTCGGTGCCACGGCCCGCACCGGTGAGGTGCCGATCGAGCTCGATGGGTGCACCGATGCGTACGAGAGCGCGTGAACGCAGGGCGAGTTTGTCCTCGTAGACGAGTCCGATCGGCACGATGAGGAGCTCCTCGGCCCCGGCGGCCCGAGCGCTGAGGGCGATGCGAGCCGCACCGCTGCGGACCTGACCGAGCGCCGGGGTGGCGGCCAGGCCCCCTTCGGGGAACAGTCCGACGGTGCCACCCTGCGCGAGCACCCGTGCGCAGGCGTCGAACGTCGTCCGGTTCCGGCCGGTGTCACCACCGTCCTGTGAGCGCTCGACCGGGACCATGCCGGCCAGCCACAGCAGGGGGCGTGCCCCGCGTGAACGCCAGAGTGCCGCCTTGGCGACGAAACGGGGCAGTCCTCGCAGTGCGTACATCACCAGGACGGCGTCCAGCAGCGCGTTGAAGTGATTGGCGACCACCAACATCGGTCGGTCCTGCTGCAGGTGTTCCCGGCCGACGACCTGCAGATCCCGGTAGAAGCCACGCAGGGCCAGCCGTGCCAGCGCGGTCAGGCCGCGATCGAGTATGGCTCGCAAGGGTCCGGATCCGACCGACGACGGAGAGCAGGGCCATCATGGCAGACGCCCGCTCCGGGCGTGACGGCTCAGCGAGCCGACGGAACGATGGTGACGGGTAGCTCGCCGTGTTGTGCGAGGGAGCTGGCGACGCTTCCGAGCAGGAGCTTGGCCACGGGCCCGAGCCCGCGGGAGCCCACCACCAGCAGATCGGCCTCACGATCGTGGGCCACTTCGAGCAGAGCGCTCCGGGCGTCGCCCTCCACGACCACGATCTGATGGTCGATCCCGGCTTCGCGTAGGGGGCCACACCACTCCTCGACCAGGTCACGACGAGCATCCAACCGCCGTCGCGGTTCGCCGATCTCGCGTTGGTCGCTCGCGGTCGCCGGTAGCGCGTGGGCCACCACGAGCTTGGCGTTCACGCCCGGTGCGAGCGCTGCGGCGAAGCGAAGCGCCCGCGCGCCGTGGGTGGAGCCGTCGATGGCCACGACCATGGTCTCGAGGTGGACCGGGTCCACGACCACGGCCGGGCCGACGACGGTCACCGGGCATGCCGCATGCTCGATGACCTGCCGGCTCACGGAGCCGAGCAGCAGGCCCTTGAATCCGCCCAGGCCCCGGGAGCCGACCACGGCCATCCGCGTGTCGGCGCCGATCGCGCGCAGCAGCACGTCGGCAGCCGGGCCGCGTGCCACCTCGATGTCGATGCGCTCGGGGTCGGGGTCGGAGCCGAGTTCGTGGTCCAACAGGAGGCGCAACTGCGCCTCGATGTGCTCCTCCGCGAGGTCCGGTGGCGGCAGCTCGATGCGTCCGATGGACAGGATCGCATCGCTCGGATACTGCCAGGCCTGGACGACCTTGAGCCTCAGACCGAGTTCGGTCGCGACGTGTGCGCCCCAACGCAGTGCGATGCGTGAGTCCTTCGAACCGTCGACCGCGATCAGCACGCTGTCCATGGTTGCTCCTTGGCTGGGCCCCGGTGGCTCGGTTCCGGTGGGCCAGGGTGCATCCGACCTTGCTGCATCACGATCCCTCGGGGAAGGGCCCCAGGACCTGTGGTGCCCGACGAAGGACCCGATCGGAGCGCCGCCGGCCGGCCGCCGCCTCACCGGGGGACTCAAGCCTCGTTCCCGGTGCTGTCAGAGTCTCTGTCGGATAAGGCCATCCGGCCCGCGTCGTGGCTCGATCGCTTCGGCACGCTGGTGACGGTTGGCGAGCAGCACCACGACAGCACCACGACAGGCAGAGCGATGGAGGGATTCGAACCCACCGAAGAGGTCCGGCGGCTCCGTGACCGCGTCAGGCGGTTCGTCGACGAGGAGGTGGTCCCGGTCGAGCGAGGCCTGCTTCTCGCGACCGGCACGCTGGAGGAGTTGATGGCGAGCGCCAAGGCCCAGGGGCTGTGGGCGCTCGGGCATCCGTCCACGATGGGCGGTGGCGGGCTGTCGTTGCTGGCCTACGTGTACATCAACGAGGTGATCGGGCGTTCCCTGCCCGCCGAGGTGGCGCTGGGCACCCACACGCTGCAGGACGCCCTGATGCTCGAGAGGTACGCCTCCGAGGAACAGCGGCGACGGTGGTTGGCCCCGCTCGTGGAGGGGACCGTCTATGCGAGCATCGGTATGACCGAACCCGAGGTCGCCGGGTCGGATCCGAAGCTGATGCGCTCCACGGCGACCCCCGACGGGGAAGGTTGGGTCATCGACGGGCACAAGTGGTTCGTCCGGTGGGCAGACCGGGCGGCGGTGATCACCGTGCTGGCCAAGACCGACCCCACGGCACGGCTGCACCGGCAGTACTCCGCCTTCCTGGTGCCCACCGATGCGCCGGGCTACACCGTCGAGCGACTCCTGTCGGTCATGGGTGACGAGCAGGGCTCCTACGGCGAGATCCGACTGCACCGGGTCCCGGTGTCCGCTGACCAGATGTTGGGTGAGCGCGGTGACGGCTTCGCCATCGCGCAGGCGCGGCTGCAACCCAAGCGGGTGTTCGATTGCATGCGTTGGCTCGGTCAGGCCGAGCGGGCATTCGAGCTGATGTGCGCGCGGGCCAACGAGCGCTACGCCCACGGCTCGCTGCTGCGCGAGAAGGGTGAGATCCAGCGGAATGTGGCCGAATCCGCGGCGCAGATCCATGCGGCGCGGCTGATGGTCCTCGACACCGCCCGGAGGATCGATGTCGGCAAGGATGCTCGGGTCGAGACCTCGCTGATCACCTTCTCGACCGCACGGATGCTCCACGACGTGCTCGACCGTGCCATCCAGATCCACGGCGCCGCCGGGGTCAGCGACGACCTGCCGTTGGAAGCGATGTACCGGGCCGCTCGCAGTGCACGGATCTACGACGGTCCCGACGAGGTGCACCGCATGCTGGCGGCCCGTGAACTCCTCGATGACCTCGAGCGCCACACGCCCTGGTCGTGAACCCCCTCGGCGGTGCCTCCTCAGGCGGGCCCCTCAGGTGAACCCCTCAGGTGAACCCCTCAGACGAAGTACAGGGGGTCGGTGGGACGCAGATCGTCGAGCCGCCAGGTGAGCTCGGAGGCGTCGACCACCCCCACGCCGTCGATCCCCTCGACCAGCGCTGGCAGCCGGCTGGCGGCGGAGCGCCGTTCGACCGCTCCCCGCAGCCGGACGTGACCGGTGTCCACATCGATGGACAGGTGATCCAGCCCTTCGGTGCGTAGAAGTGCCTCGATGGCTCGCTGCAGGTTCGCATCACCCCTGATCATCGCCGCGAGCACGTCATGGCGGGTGAGGATGCCAACGACGTCGCCGACGAAGTCGAGTACCACGAGCCTGCTGACGTCGTGGTCGATCATGGTGCGGGCGGCCGCTGGGATGGTCGCCTCCGGGGCGGTGCAACGTGGTGGACGTGTGCATGCCTGGCCGACGGTCGTCGCCTCGCGGCGGTGACGCTCCCGGCTCGCGCGACGGCGCAACTCGAACCGGGG
>PWLR01000270.1 GCA_003558435.1 Nitriliruptoraceae bacterium
GGGGAAGCGTTCGATCGCGGAGCCGACGACGTGACCACCCATCGACACGCCGGCGACGTAGCTCTTCGAGGGCTGGCCCCACAGTGCCGCGGCGCGGTTGGTGACGTTCTTGGTGTCGAGCACGCCGATGCCGGGGTCGTAGCTGTTGCGGCGGTAGCTCGAGGCGATCCAGGCGTAGCCCTCATCGAGCAGGAACTGGCGGACCGGGGGTGGGTCGACCCACAGCCGCTCGCCCTCGCCACGGAAGCCGTGGGCCCAGACGATCAGCTCGCCGTTCCAGTTGTCCGGCTTCTGACCGATGTAGCCGGCGCCGGCGATCTCGCCCTGGACGGTCTCGACGCCATCTGTTTCGATGCTCGACAGCGGAGCACCTCCACCGAGCGGCGTGAGGTCGTTCCCACCGAGCGGCGTCTCCGAGTCGAAGGTGTAGGTGGGTCCGCTGGCTGTCGCGCCCTGCCCGCGACCCTGGCTGTCGGCCTGGCCTTGGCCACTGCTCGGCCCCTGCGTGTTCCCGGCGGCCGCGGCCGCGTTGGGGTTCGCGTTGGCGTTGGGTCCCCTCGCTGCTGCCGGGACGGCCACGAGCGTGGCCATCAGCGTGAACACGAACAGGATCGCAAGGGATGGTCGGCGCACGTTGAACTCCCGGTCGGTGTGCGAGGCGTGGTCATCGTCCCCGCTCCCGAGGGGAGGACCGCGCGAAGCTAGCGCGTCGCGACCTCGCCGGTTGCGCGGATGACGCAGCGCGACGAGGCACGCCACACCCCCCACCCAGAGTCACCCGGGGGGCATCGACCGGGGCTGAACACGGCCGGCGGGGGTCGCGGGGACCGGGTGCCCGAGGTCGCGACCGCGATGGGCCGGTGGCGGGAACGAGGCGACCATCCGGCCCCGCCGCCCGTAGGTCGCACGATCTTTCCCGGGCGCTGAAGCCGGGAAGTGGGCCGCCGACGGGGTGAGCGCCGCGCCCTCGTAGTACCGGCACGCGGTCGGTGCCCGGGAGCGCAACGCCACCCGGTGGGTGCCGGGCGGCGGCGATCCCCGCCCGAGGTCCCATGCGTCCACCGGCATCCGGTGCCTTACTCGCTCTCGGCCTGATCGGCCTGACCGGGGTGCTGGTCGGCGTGCTGGGCGTGAGCGGGGTGACGCGCGGGGTGCTACCCCCGACGTTCGCGGAAGCGAGCCAACCCTCGAGCGAGGTCGCCTTGCGGTCCCACGTGATCGAACGCGACGGGACGCGCCTGCGGATCGAGTACTGCGGCAACGGCCCGTTGGTGCCCGATCCGGACGTGCGTCGCCTGCTGATCATGATCCACGGGACCGGCGGCGAGGCCTGCGGCTACGCCGAGGTCGGTGTGGAGGCCGCGCAACTGGCCGGCCAGCTGCACGACACCCTGGTGGTCGTGCCGCACTTCATCACCCACGATGACCCCGCCGCCGAGCACGAGCCCGATCGCCTCTACTGGACCAGGGGTGGGTGGAAGCCGGGCGCGAACTCGCGCGACACGCCCTATGCGCGGCCGTGGCGGATGTCGTCGTTCGCCGTGGTCGACGACCTGGTGCGCACCGCGGACGCGGTCCTCCCCAACCTCGAGGACACCGTCATCGCCGGCCACAGCGCCGGGGGCCAGTTCTCCAACCGCTACGCCGCCAGCACCCGCGTCGCCGGTGACGCGCGGTTCGTGGTCGCCAACCCCTCGTCGTATCTCTACCTCGACGCCCGCAGGTTCTCCGGTGATCGGTTCGTCGTCCCGGACGAAGGGGTCATCGACGCCTGCCCCGAGTACGACACGTACAAGTACGGGATGGAAGGGCTGTACGCCTACCTGCGCTCGGTCGGCCCGGAACGGTTACGCACCCAGTACGGCGAGCGTGACGTGGCCTACCTGCTGGGCGAACACGACGACGACCCGGCGGCCACGTCGCTCGACACCCGCTGCGCCGCCGGGCTCCAGGGCGCCCACCGGCTCGAGCGCGGCCAGCGCTACCACGCATCGCTCGCCCATCTCTACGACGCGTCGATCCACGACCGGCACACGCTGACCACGATCCCCGGGGTCGCCCACGGCGCGCGGGCGATCTACACCAGCCCGGAGGGCCGCGCCGTGCTGTTCGGACCGGACGCGGCCACGGGCACGGATGAGCCCGGTCCGTGAGTCGAGGAGCCGGGCGTCACGGGGCGAGTACCCGGCTCCCTACGCTGACCGGCCACCGCCTGACCCCTGCACCGGGAGCACCCGTGGACGAGACCGCCGAACCGGGTGTCGATGTGATGCTCGAGGACCTGAGGGCCCTCGTCGAGATCGAGTCGCCATCGCGCGACGTCGCCGCCCTGCACGCATCGGCGGCCGCGGTGGGCGCGCTCATCGAACGCCACCTCGGCGGAAGCGCCGAGCTGATCGACAGCGACGCCGGGCCGCACGTGCACTGGTCCGGTGGCGGCGATCCCCGGGTACTGATCCTGGGGCACCACGACACGGTGTTCCCGCTCGGCACCCTGGCGCGCCGCCCGTTCAGGATCGATGCCGGGCAGGTCACC
>PWLR01000284.1 GCA_003558435.1 Nitriliruptoraceae bacterium
GTCGGCTTACCCACAAGACCCCGGACGACCCGCGCCACACCCGACTCGGTCGGTTCCTTCGGTCGTCGAGCCTGGACGAGCTGCCCCAGTTGGTCAACGTGCTCCGCGGGGAGCTGAGCCTGGTTGGCCCGCGACCCGAGCTGCCCGAGGTCGTCGCCAACTACGAGCCCTGGCAGCACGCCCGGCACGAGGTGAAGCCGGGGCTGACCGGGCTGTGGCAGACCACGGATCGTGCCAACGGTGAGCCGATGCACCTGCACGTCGACAAGGATCTCGAGTACATCGAACGGCTCTCGGTTCGAACGGATCTCAGCATCCTGTTGGTCACCGTGCCCGTGCTCCTGGGATTGGTCCGCTCCAACCGCGGATCCTGACCAGATCGTGGACGCCGAGTAGCGCCGGTCAGACGCGCCTGTCCCGACGGGGGGCAGCGAGCGCGCTGCGGACGCCGGCAGCGAAGCGCGCTGCCATCGCTTCGATGCTGTAGCGGGCCGTGTCAGCGGAACAGCCCGCTCGCAGCCGCTGCTGCAGCGCTTCATCCTCGATCACCTCGATGACCGCTCGGGCGTACCGGTCGGGATCCGTGCCGTCCTCGATCAGAACGCCGTTCTCGCGGTGGCGCAGGTAGGCGATCTCCGGTCCATGGCCGCCGGCTCGACTAGTGATGAGCGGTGCGCCTGCCGCGAAGCTATCGAGGACGACGAGGCCGACCGAGGCAGGCACCAGCAGCAGATCGGCGAGCGCGAGGAACTGCGCGCGGTCCCGGCCGAACCGAGGGCCGAGGTCGTGGAGCCACGCCCGGTCCCGAGCGGCCGCAGCGACTGATGCCGCCTCGGGTCCGTGACCGATGACGAGCAACTCGAACCCCAGGCCGGCGGCGCGGATTCGGTCGCTCGCCGTCACCAGGACGTCCAGGCGCTTCTCCGCTCGGAGGTTGCCGAGGAACAATCCGATCGGTCCAGGACCGAGACCTAGCCTGTCACGCAACTCTCGAAGCTCGAGGTCAGTCACTTCGCCTAGTTCCCGTTGGAGCGCCGTCGTGTCGATGGCGTTGTTGACGGTCGTGATCCGATCGCGGTCGAAGCCGAGGTCC
Source organism: Nitriliruptoraceae bacterium (assembly GCA_003558435.1). Lineage (GTDB taxonomy): Bacteria > Actinomycetota > Nitriliruptoria > Nitriliruptorales > Nitriliruptoraceae > PWLR01. The sequence goes on from PWLR01000284.1 coordinate 1,094, forward strand.
GCGACCACGTCGGCGGACAGCGAAGTATGAGCGAACCACCAGTGCGCTCGGGTCGAGATCCCGGACTTTGCCCGCTCGCCGACCACACTCGGATTGGTGGCGAAGCTTCGGCCGTGGCCCCAGAACGCCACCCGGGGTCCACCCAGCGCCTGGCGAGCGAGCAACCGGTAGTTCAGGGCGAGCTGCGCGGCCTGTTCGACGATCACGAGATCGGCCGTGCGCAGGTCTCGGACGAGTGGCTGCCACACGAGGTGTCGACCGCCCACCCTGACGACCCGACGCTCGAGGTGCTGGGCCCAGGGCACGTCGAGCGCATCGTCGCGAGAGTCCTCCTCACCCTGCCGGGTGCTGTGGAATAGCAGCAGTTCGATCTCGTCCGCAGCCAGGTCGTCGCGGAGCGCGTCGAAGAACCCCGCGCGGTACCGTCTGAGCGCACGTTGGACGATGGCGACGCGAGCTGGTCGCGTGGCAGGCAAGGCGCGGTTCCTTCGTCCAGGCCGTGGCGCCGTCTGGGGAGCGGCACTCCCGCGCTGACGGTACTGGAGGGGGCGCGGTGCGCATCATCAATTACCACCCGCGAGCGATGATCGGTGATGGTGGGATCACCAACTCGGTGCGGCGACTGAGCGAGGCCTTCGCGCGCCTCGGTGTGGATGCGGTCATCGTCTACGACGGATCAGGGCAGGCGCAACGTGACGCCGGTGTCGAGTGGCTGCCCGTCCGTCACGTCGCCCGAGGCGCGCTCCGCGTGCCGCTCAGCATAGGCACTGCCCTTGCCTCCGCTGACGTGGTCGTCGTCAACTCCGCGTGGACGAGCGCGAACGTTGTGACGGGACGTGCCGCCTACCGCACGGGTGTGCCATACGTCCTCGCGCCGCGCGGCGCGTACGACCCGCTCATCATGAGGCGCAACCGGTGGGTGAAGCGCGTGTGGTGGCTCCTCGCCGAACGACGGCTCGTCACTCGAGCGGCAGCCCTGCACGTCTTCTTCGACGAGCAGCGGGTCCAGGCCGAGCGGCTGGGGGGCATCCGCGACGTCGTGGTCGCTCCCAACGGGGTGAAGATTCCCGACGGTCTCCGGTGGGACGGAGGCAGCGGTGACTACCTCGTCTACGTCGGGCGCTTCGACCCCGAGCACAAGGGGCTCGACCTGCTGCTTCAGGCGGTAGCGCGGCTGCCCTCGGAGGCGCGCCCGGATCTGCGGCTCCACGGACCTGACTGGCGTGGCGGCAAGGCGCGGGTGCGCCGGCTGGTGAGCGACCTCGAGCTCGATGGCACCGTCCGGGTCGGGGACGCCGTGTACGGCGCGGCGAAGTGGGAGTTGCTCGCGCGTGCTGCCGGGTTGGTCTATCCCTCTCGTTGGGAGGGCTTCGGCAACTCGCTGGCAGAAGCGGCCGCCCTCGGGGTCCCGACGCTCGCCACCCCCTACCCGCTCGCACGCTATCTCGAAGGGCGCGGCGCCTGCATCGTCGCTGACGCTCACCCGGAGGCCATCGCCGAGGGGCTCCTGGCGCTGACGCGGAACGGAGTCGTCGCAGCGCGCCCAGCCGTTTCCGTGATGGACGAGTTCGCGTGGGATAGCGTTGCGCGCCGGTGGCTCGACCAGTTGGGGCGGCTGCGGGGGCCAGCCGGGCGGCTGCACGACGGAGATCGTTTCGGCGATCTCGAGGAGGGGCGGTGACTTGGGCGCGACGGTGGATCGCACCGAGCTGTGGTTGCCGCTGCTCCGCCGTCTGACCGAGCAGCACCCGGGCTGGTCGATCTGGAAGAACGCTCGGTCGGCGTTCGCCGGTACGGGAGACATCGACTCGCTCGCTCCCGAAGCCGACTGGCCGGCCATCGAGGCGACCTTCGAGGGTTGGGTCGCCGAGCGGCCGGACCTCGGCCCGGTGATCGTCTGTCGCCACATCCCCCAAGGCCCGCACTTCATCACCCTGCAGGAGGGATCGCCCTACATCGTCCAACTCGACGTGAAGGACAGGGGGACCTTCCGAGGGTCGACGCTGCTCGATGCCCAGGACCTCCAGCGGCTAAGCGAGATCGACTCGCTCGGGTTCCGTCGGATCCGTCCGGGCGCCGAAGGTGTCATCAAGCTCTGCATGAACGGTCTCCGTCGCGGGGGTCGGCCGAACCCGGAGGGACTGCGCATCAAGGGAGTGGCGGAGCTGTTGCGTTCGGACCCCGAGGGTGTCGCCGCCGCCGCGGACCTGCTCGGCCCGGCTGCTGACGCCCTGCGCCGAGGAGCACACGCGGTGGCTGCCGGGACCTGGGACGCACGTGCCATGCGGCAGGTCGATCGGTGGGCCCTGCTCCGCAGCGTTGCCGAACCGCAGGTCGCAGCGAGCCGCCTCTGGTTCCTGTACTACCAGGCGGCACGTTGCCCGGTCGTGGCGCTCATCCGCAACGATGATCGCCGGGTCCCCGACGATCGCGTGAGGTGGCTGCAGGAGGTCGCTCACGACCACGAGGTCCGCGATGCGTCTGATGCTCCGAGCGGCGGGGGGGTCCCGTCCATGCTGCCCAGTGGTCGAGGCGTCCACGTGGTCGTGGCGGGTCCAGACGGGACGGGCAAGAGCACGGTGGTCGACCACCTGGTCGGCGACGTCCTCTCCAAGCCGGTACTGGTGATGCACCACCGGCCCCACCTACTCGGGACGCGCTCGAAGCGGGGTGAGATGGTCAGCGAGCCCCACCGCTAGCAGGCGTACCCAACCTGGCTCTCGGGCGCGAAGCTGATCTTCCTCTGGCTCGACCATCTGCTCGGATGGCTGTTGAGGGTCCGCCCCCGGCTCCTCTCCGGCGGCGACGTGATCGTCGAGCGCGGTTGGTGGGACCTCGCCGTTGATCCCCGTCGGTACCGGCTGCAGCCGGCGCCTCGACTCGTCGACCTGCTCGGACGATTGCTCCCGCGTCCCGACGTCACGATCGTCCTCGGAGGGGACGCCGCCACGATCGCCGGCCGCAAGGCCGAGCTGTCGATCGAGGAGACCGAGCGGCAGCTGACCATGTGGCGCGGGCTGTCGACGAGCCGGCTCCGCGCCCGCGAGGTCGATACCAGCCGACCGCTGGACACGGTGCTGGCCTCAGTGCGGCGGCTCGTCGTGAGCGCCCCGGACGACTCGCGATGGGTGCTCCTACCCACGACGACGGAACCCCGCTGGTACTTCCCGGCCACCCCGGCTCGAGCCGGAGTGAGCGCGCTCCAGCTCTACCACCCGGTCACCCCCGCAGGTCGGATCGGCTGGGAGGCGGCCCGTGGGGTGGCCGCCCTGGGGGGTTTCCGGCTCCTCGCCCGCGACGGCTGGCGTCCTCCCGACGAAGTCGTCGAACTCCTCCGGCCGCATCTGCCTTCAAGCGCGCGGGTCGCGGTCGCTCGGGGTCGGCTGCCCGGCCGTAACAACGCGATGATCCTCGATGGCCGGACGGGTGCGGCGCTCGCGTTCGTCAAGACCGCGTTGGACGCCGAGGGGCCGGCCACCTTGGCGGCCGAGGTCGAGGCCAGCGAGGTCTTCGCGCCGCTTCTGCCGGTCGGGCTGCGAGCCCCCTGCGTGCTGCACCACGAGGCCAACCTGGTCTTGTTCGAGCCTGTCGCTGCGCATCCGCGGCGGCGCCCCTGGTGGCTCCCGCCCGAGCTCGCCTACCTCCTGGGACAGTTCCATCGCGCGGGTGCCCGGCCAGACGGACTCGGGCCGGCGCACGGCGACTTCGCCCCGTGGAATCTCGTCCGGACCAGCACCGGCTGGTTCGTGGTCGATTGGTCCGACGCCTACAGCGACGCGGTACCGTTCGAGGACGTCTTTCACTTCCTTGTACAGGCCCATGCGCTGCTCGGGCGACCCGGTCGTCAGGAGCTCCTGGCCGCCTTCCGCGGTCGAGGCCGGTCTGGAGCGATCGTTCTCCAGTACGCCGAAGGCGCTGGTCTGGACGTCGGGGAGGCGCGCCGTCTGATTCCCGGCTACCTCCAGCGGACCCTGGAGTCGATCGATCGGGGGACGCCGGACGGCCGCCGCGGTCACCGTGCCCGCGAAGCGCTGCTCGTCGCTCTGGAGGGCGGAGCGGCCAGCCGAGGCACGGCCGAGACGCGACCTGTCGGGTCGCATGAGGACGATCGCCGGTGACCCCGCCGGCCGCGTCGAGCAACGTTCCTCGGCAGAGGCGGATCGTCCACTTCGTCCATGCTCTCAACGGCCGCACGCTCGCGGTGCTCGCCGGCGTCCTGGCAGGAGAGATGCGCGGGCGTGGCCACGATGTCGCCCTCCTCGCGGTGAAGGGGTCGCTCGGCGCGCAGCCCCTGCCTTCCGGGGTGTCGGCGGAGATCGTCGGCGAGGAGTCGACCTGGCGGACGAGCGGCGCGCTCCCGGCGCTTCGACGGTCCCTTCAACGCCATCGACCCGACGTCGTGTTCGCACACGGCAACGGGCCCATCCGAGCCGCCGTCGTGGCAACGCGGGGCTGGCGGCGACGGCCCGTCGTCGTCGGCATCGAGCACAACCACTACTCGTCGTACGACTGGAACCTGCGCCCGCTCCGCGATGTCGTCAACCGACTGCTGTTGCCCCGGGCTGATGCGGTCGCCGGGGTTTCCGGCGGCGTCGTCAGCGACCTCGAGGCGACCTTCCCTCCCCTGCGGGGTCGCGTCGCGCTACTCCCGCCGCCGCTCACCCGCTACGTCGACCTCGGGCAGCTCGCGGCGGAGCCGGTCGAGCACCCCTGGTTCAGGGACGAGGTCCCCGTGGTCACCGCCGTCGGACACGTCCACCCGCGCAAGGACCACCGGACCCTGGTCCGCGCGATCGCACGGGTGCTCGAGGTCGCCGGTCCCGACGCCGCCCGCCTCGTCATCGTTGGAGAAGCGACCGGACCAGAGGCCGATCAGGTCCGGGCTCTGGTCACGCACCTCGACCTTGATGATCATGTCGACCTGGTCGGAGCGCAGGCGAACCCCCTCCGGTTCGTCGCGCGATCGACCGTCTTCGCCCTTAGCTCCCGAAACGAGGGGATGCCTGTCTCGATCCTCGAGGCGATGGCGGTGGGGGTGCCGGTGGTCAGCACCGACTGCCCATCTGGACCGGCGTGGATCCTCGAGAACGGCACCCGTGGGTTGCTCGCGCCGGTCGGAGATGGCATCGCGCTCGGTGACGCGCTCCTCACCATGCTCGGCGATCCGGATCTCCGGCGTCGGCTCGCTAGTTGGGGTGTGCAACGCGCCGCCGACTTCTCGCCCGCCGCGATCGCCGAGCAGTATCTGGCCGTGGCCGTGGCCGGTGCCGCGGCGCGGGATAGGTGAACCCTTCGACCTCCTATCGCCGGCCTGAAGTTCCGCCTGCCTCCGGACGGCCCGGCGACTGGCAAGCGCCGCTAGCCTCGGGCTAGAACGGGATGACTCTCAGCGGGGGAGGGGCGACGCATCGTGACGTACCAACACCGGCCTCGTCGACCCCGTGTCGCCGTTTGGGCCTACGCCTGCAACCCGGCTGTCGGCTCTGATCCTGGGGCGACCTGGGGGTACGTCCACGCCCTCTCGACCCACGCGGATGTCGTGCTCCTGCACAGCCCAGAGGACGCCGATGACCTTCGAGGATGGAAGGCGGATCATCCGGACGACCCGATTGAGCTGGTCGAGGTCGCGGAGCCGCGATGGGCCTCGATCCTCGCGCGGGGGTACGGCCTCCACCGCCAGCTGCGGTTCATCACCTACCAAGCCTGGCTCAGGCACGCCCTCGCACGGACCAGGGAGGAGCATCGAATCAAGTCGTTCGATGCGGTCTCTCACGCCTCGTACGGCAACTACTGGTTCCCGAGCCCGATCCGCAAGGTCGGGCTACCGACCATCTGGGGCCCCATCGGTGGAGGCGTGCGCACTCCGGCACGGCTATGGCCGACCCTCGGTGTCGCGGGGATCATCGCCGAAGTGGAGCGCTCGCTCGCGCTCGGGCTCACCGCGCGCCTCCCGGGCACGCGCCAGACGCAGCGAGCAGCGACCGTCGTCGTGGTGGAGACCGAAGAGACACGTCGGCGCCTGCGGCGCGACCGTCGGCCCGATGCTGTCGTCGTGAATCGCGCGGCCATCATCGACGCGCAGACTGCAGGCCTCGGACAGGGTGCAGCGGGCGTCAACTCCGAGCCGGGGGAGTTCCTCTTCACCTCGGCCCTCTGGGGGAAGAAGGGGACCTGGTTGGCACTGGCGGCGCTCCGGTTCGCCGATCCTCGCGCCAGGTTGGCCTTCGTGAACCACGGGTACGAGCAACGTCGACTCGAGCGCCTGGCGCAACGGTGGGGTGTCGAGGACCGAGTCCGTTTCCTGGGACGGATCCCACGCGATGAGCTCTTCGCTCGGATGAGAACCGCCTCCGGCCTGGTGTTCACGGGGTTGCGAGAGGAGGGTGGCGTCGCTCTCGCGGAGGCCATGCGGCAAGGGCTCCCAGTCGTCGTGCTCGATCACGGGGGCGCAGGGCTGCTCGCCGAGGAGGCTCTGGATCCCCGACGGGTGCAGGTCGTGCCACCGGGGTCCCCGCGAGCGACCGCCCGGAAGCTCGGTCGTGCCATGACCGTGCTCCTGGCCGATCCCTCCGCGGACCGCAGCTCGACGTTGAACGTCGGGCCGCATCTCGAGGGGATCGGGCGGGCCGTCCGATCGGCGATCCCAGCTGCTGACCCGTCACCCCCGGAGGGACACAGATGACGGCCCGGCGTCCCCACGTGGTGATCGTCCAGAGCACCATCCGCCACTACCGGGTGCCGTTCTTCGAAGCGTTGAAGGCGGACTTGCGGGCCCGTAACATCGACTTGTCGGTCGTGCACAGCACCCCAGCCAAGGGTGACGACCGCCGCAAGGATGTCGCCACCCTGGCGTGGGCCGAGCGATCAGCCGCTCGACGCATACCTGTCGGCGGTCGGGCAGTTGTCTGGCAACAGGTTCCCCGCCCGGTCTGGGCTGCCGATCTGGTCGTCGTCGAGCAGGCAACTCAGATGCTCCTCAACTAAAGATTGTTGGCCCGCCGACGTCTGGGCGGTCCGATGGTGGGACTGTGGGGCCACGGCGTCAGCCCTTACCGCGACGCGAACAGGGCGAGCGAGACCGTGAAGCGGGTTCTTTCACGGCATCCCGACTGGTGGTTCGCGTACACCGACGCGGTCGCGGAGCGCGTCGCAGGGTTCGGGTTCCCGTCCGAGCGCATCACCTCGGTACGGAACGCGACCGACACACGGCAACTTGCGGATCAGGTGGCCGATGTCACACCGGCGGACCTCGAAGCGGCGCGGCGTGGTCTGGGCCTCCAGAACAGGCGGGTCGGGCTGTTCATCGGGGCGTTGATCCCGGAGAAGCAGCTGGAGTTCGTCGTGAGCGCTGGCGATGAGATTCGAGCTGCACTACCTGACTTCGAGCTCGTCATCACTGGGGCGGGCGAACTCGAAGCATGGGTCGCGGACCAAGCGGCGCGACGTCCGTGGCTGTACTTCGCCGGCCAGCGCTTCGGGCCCGAGCTCGCTGCACTCATGCGCCTGTCGACCTTCTTGGCTGTGCCCTCGTGGGTCGGGCTCGTGATCACCGACGCCTTCGCTGCAGGTACTCCGCTCTTCGCGAGCGTTTCGGCCGAGCATCCCCCTGAGATCGACTACCTACGGCATCGCGAGAACGGTTTGCTGATCGACGATGGCGGCGACCCTCATCGATACGCCGAAGCCGTTGTTGCGGCACTCACCGAGGAGGCGCTCGTGGACCGCCTTCGAGCGGGATGCCGCGCCGATGCCCAGCGGTACAGCATCGAGGACATGGCCGGACGGTTCGCGGAAGGCATCGTTTCGGCGCTCGAGGCGGGTCCGCGTCGTGGTTCAGGCCGACGTACGCCGAGCGGGGAAGCGACGTAAGTCGCGGCGAGCGAGACGTCCGGTCCGCCCTCGTGCGGTACGGACGGTCGGGACCAAACGCTGCCGGTCTGTCAGTGGAACCGTGCGTCTGCGCCGCCCGTGAGATCGTAGGGCCGCCCGCGAGGTCGTAGGCCAGTCGGGCTGGTCGACGTCGCGGCACGCCGACGAATGGCGCAAAGGCGCGCCCGTAAGCCGGGTCGGAGGTACGTCAACAGACGCCGGGATCGTTGGCGGCGGCGACGGTGCCCTGAATCCGCGGCGCTCTCCGGCAGCAGGTGCTGAAGTACGGCCTAGCAGCGCGTCAAGCGTACCCGCGGTACGACGAGGAACCCGCTCCCGTGGTGGCCGACGACCGGCGCGCAGGGCTCGCTCGGCCACCGGCCACAGACCCGCGATGCACGAGATACTCCCGGATGCCGGGCACGGCTCTGTGCGCATCCGGCTCGAGGAGCAGGATCAGGTCGCCGTGACGACGCTGCGCAGATGACGCGCGCTGCGCACGGCCAGCGCTACGATCGTGAGCAGCGGGTTGGCGTAGCCGCCCGTCGGGAACACCGCGCTGTCGGCGACGTACAGGTTGTGCACCCCGTGGATCTTCCCCGCGGCGTCGACCACCCCCTTGCTCGGATTCTCGCTCATCCGGGCCGTACCGAGGTGATGGTGGCCACCGTGCATGGTGGCGCCCCACCGGTCGTCGTCGGAGAGCACCCACTCCTCGGGTTCGAGCCTTCCGAGCCCCGCGGTCTCGAGGCGCTGACCGAGGAGTTCCTGCGCGCGTCGGATCGACCACTTGTCGAGCTGCGCGAGCTGCCACTCGAGCCTGACCCTGGGCATCCCCAGCGGATCGCGTTCCTCGCTCAGCATGACCCGGCTGTCGGGGTTCGGACTCTGCTCCGTCTGCGCGAAGATCTCCAGGTGGGTGGGCCGTCGCACGACCTCGTCGGCGATCGTCCCGAAGACCTCGTCCAGGTTCGTGATCAGCGTGCGGACGTGCGAACCGAGGCCTGCCGGGAGCGTGCGGTGGCGGATCTGCTCGGCGAGCCGGCGTGGTGACCGCAGGTTGCCGACGATCAGCTTCAGCGAGCGGTACGCCTCGGACTCTTCACGCCTGTGGTAGTCACCCGTCGTGAGGTGGGCGGAGAAGTTGAGCAGCCCCTCGCGGCGCTGCACCTCCGGTTCGATCGCGTAGGCGACCTTGATGTTGCCGGACGGTCGCTGCAACGCCACGCGGGCGTA
>PWLR01000285.1 GCA_003558435.1 Nitriliruptoraceae bacterium
ACCGTGCCGACGATCGTGTAGAGCGGCGGCAGCGGGGTGTCGTCCCAGACGATGAAGAACTGCGAGCCGGCGGTGTCGGGCCCGGCGTTGGCCATCGCGACCGTGCCCCGCTCATACCCACCGGGGATCAACGCCAGCAGATCCTCGTCGGTCGGCTCGGCCGGGAGCCCGAGATCCTCGGGATCGACGCCCGCCTCGATGAGCTCGTCGAGCTCGTCGCGCAGCTGCGGCAGGAGGTCCTCTGCGAGCCGGTCCCCCATCGCCTCGGCACCCGCGAGCTCGTCCTCGATCGTGTAGCCCGGGAAGGCGGGCTCATCGATGGCCTCGACGCTGCAGTCCTCCCGGCCGCAGCCGGTCCCGGCCGGGTCGCCACCCTGGATCACCGGAGGGCCGTCGGTCACCCGGTGGAAGATGACCCCGTCGTAGTAGCCATCCTCGGCCAGGTTGACGAGGTTGTTGACCGCGATCGGGGCGTCCGCGGTGGCCAGCTCGACCACGATGTCGCCGCAGGTGGTAGCGAAGGTGGCCGTGTGGGTGGCGGTCTCATCGATGGTCAGCTCGAAGGGTTCGTCGTAGATGACGCTGGTGATCTCCGGGACGTCGTCCGGGGTCTCACCACAGGGGCCGACGGTCTCCTCGGGCTCCTCGGGGGCGGCGAAGGGATCGTCGTCGATCTCGGGCGCCGGGGCCTGGCCGTTGCCACCGACCAGCCCGGCCAGGGCAGCGCCGACCACCGACAGGAACATCAGGCCCGCCATGAGGAAGATGATCTTGCGGTTGCGGGCCGTCCGTCGGTCGAACTTGGACTGGCCGTGCCCACCGCCCTTCGGACGGTTGGAGGGCTTGTTGGATGCAGGCGCCACGGAGACCTCGGCTGCAGGCAGCGGGAGCGGAGAAGCAACGGTGCGGAACCTCTCAGGCTATCCGGCCGCGGCGGGCGGCGATCCGCCAGCAGTGCAGGTGCCAGTGCCGCCGCTCAGCAGCCACCCCATCCGGCCAGGCGACCACGTGCCCGACCCCGGCCCCGATGTCCATCCCGCACGCCGGACACAGGTAGGCCTTGCGCGCCTGGAAGCCGGGGACCCGACGCACCGTGTACCCCGCCAGCACCGGCAGGGTGGGATCGACGGGCGTCGGGTCCGGCACCTGCTCAGCGGTAGACGTAGAACCCGCGACCGGCTTTGCGTCCGAGGAACCCGGCCTCCACCATGTGCCGGAGCAGCGACGCCGGCTCCATGGACGGCTGACGGAACTCCTCCAGCAGCCGCTCCAGGATCGCCAGGGTCACGTCGAGTCCCACGACGTCCATCAGCTCGAACGGCCCCATCGGGTACCCGCAACCGAGCTTCATCGCGGTGTCGATCTCCTCGGCGGTGGCGTAGTGGGAGTCGAGCATCTTCACCGCGTCGTTGAGGTAGGGGAACAGCAGGGTGTTCACGATGAACCCCGCCCGGTCCCCGCACAGCACCTCGGTCTTGCCGACCCGCGCGACGAACGCACGCCCCAGCTCGGTGACCGCCGGATCGGTCCGGACGGTGGTGACGATCTCGACCAGCCGCATGATCGCGGCAGGGTTGAAGAAGTGCAGCCCCACCACCCGGTCGGGCCGCGAGGTCGCCATCGCGCACTCGATCACCGGCAACGACGAGGTGGTGGTGGCGAGCACCGCACCTGGGCCGAGGACCCGGTCGAGCTCGACGAACAGCTCGCGCTTGATGTCGAGGTCCTCCGCGACGGCCTCCACGACCACGTCACAGTCGGCGAGCTCGTCCAGCTCGGTGACGGGCGTGATGCGGTCCAGGATCCGGTCGCGCTCCTCGGCGTCCAGGCGCCCCCGGTCGACCTGCCGACCGAGCGAGGACGCGACCTTGTCCCGGGCTGCGGCCGCCTTCTGGTCGCTCCGACCGCGCAGTGCCACATCGAAGCCTGATCGGGCGCACACCTCGGCGATCCCCGTGGCCATGGTCCCGGTCCCGATCACTCCGACCCGCTGCCACCCCGCGACCAACTCCGGGTCGGCGGCCGGACGCAGGTCGTCCTCCGCGATGGTGCGGGAGGACCCCGGCTCCTCGTAGCGGTAGAACCCCCGGCCGGCCTTGCGGCCCGTGAACCCCGCCGAGGCGAGCTGGCTGAGCACCGGTCGCGGGGCGAACCGCTGGTCCCCGAACTGGGTGTGCATCGCGTCCATGATGCCCACGAAGGTGTCGATGCCCACCAGGTCGGCCAGCGCGATCGGCCCCATCGGCAGCCCGGTGCCCAGCCGCATGGCGGTGTCCACGTCCTCCTTGGTCGCGTAGCCGCCCTCGACCATGCCGACGGCCTGGTTGAGGTAGGGGAACAGCAACTGGTTCGCGATGAAGCCGCGCCGGTCGCCGACGACGACCGGGACCTTGCCGATGCGCTCGGCGAAGCGGCGTGCGGTCTCGACGGCGGACTCGTCGGTGACCACCGTGCGGACCAGCTCGATCAGCTCCATGACCTGGGCGGGGTTGAAGAAGTGGAACCCGAGCACCCGGTTGGGCCGCTTGGTG
>PWLR01000062.1 GCA_003558435.1 Nitriliruptoraceae bacterium
GTGATCCCCAACGTGCACTCGCAGTTCGAGACCCTCGCCCGTTCGATGGGTTATGGCCGCGGCGGCTGGCAGGAACTCGAAGAGGATCGGGCCAGGCACGCGCGGCACGTCCGTCAGGTCTGCGAACGGCTGTTCTACAACATCGAGCCGACCGCCGAGGGTTGGTGAGGCTCTGCGTCACCGTCCACGGCAGCCGGCCGGAAACACCCCGCCCGCCGGTCGGTGTCCGGAGTGGGGCGGCGAGACCCTACGCTACGTGTGACCTGGAGGGTGTCCGTGTGGCGTGAGTCCTACCTGTATGGCGGTGAGACGCGGTTCTTCGTGCGGACCTACGACCCCGACGCCGTTCACCGCAACCGTGACACCGGTCCCGAGCGCGAGCTCGGGTCGGACGACGTCGATCCCGATGGGCGTGAGCTGGCCCTGTTGCTGCACGGCTGGCCCCAGGACGGCACCTCGTGGGGCCACGTCGCTCCCCTGCTGCACGAGGCCGGCTACCGCGTCGTCTGCGCCGACCTGAAGGGGTTCGGTCGCTCCGACGCTCCGAAGCGGGGCTACGACCCGGCCACCCTGTCGGACGAGATCAGCCAGCTGATCCAGGCACTCGGGGCTGGGAAGGCGGTGCTGGTGGGCCACGACTGGGGCGGCGCCGTCGGGTTGGCGACCGCGTTCCGCCATCCTGGTCGCGTCCGGGCGTTGGTCACCGCGTCCTCGCCGTTCCGTCAGATCGATCTGACGGCCGCGTGGCACATCCCACTGCTCAACCTGCCCATCGCTCCCCAGGTGGCCTTCAAGTTGGTCGGCGGCCCCCTGACCCGGGCGGCGATTCGCTACTCGGCGGTCGTGCAGGAGCCGTTCACCGATGAGGTGCTCGAGCGCTACGTCGCCTCGGTGCGAGCTGCCCCGACGGGGTGGTTGGCGTACTACCGGAGGTTGTCTCGGGCGGCCCTGCTCGACTGGGGTGTCCGCCGCGTCCGACGTCGGAGTTCGTTCCTCCGCTCACCGCCCACGCCGCACCGGCTCCGCGTACCGGCCGTCGTGGTCTGGGGTGAGCTCGACCGGGTGACCCCCTTCCACCTCGCCCAACGCGTGGCGCACGACCTCGATGCCCAACTCGTCGCGGTGCCGGGGGTCGGCCACTTCGTCCACGAAGAGGCGCCCAGGGCCTTCGCCCAGGCGGTCTTGGGTCTGGTCGGTCCTGGCGGGACCGCCGACATCGCCCGCACGGCGACATGAGGCCGTTGCCGCCCGGTGTCGTGTTCGACTGCGACGGCACGCTGGCCGATACCGAGGCGTTGTCCGACAAGGCGTGGATCGGTGCCCTCGGCGAGCACGGCTACGAGCCGACCGAAGAGGATTTCGGCGAACTGGTGGGCTACCCGTTCCCGGCGAACTGGGCGTACTTCACCGCGCGAGTCGACCTCGGCGACCAGGAACGTTTCCGGCGGGGGTTGCGCGAGAGGTTCGTGGCGCTGTTCGACGCGGAACTCGAGCTCCACGACGACGCCGTCGGAACGTTACGGGAACTCGCCGAGCACGGCGTTCCGATCGGGGTCGCATCGTCGTCGACGCGCGCGAGCGTCCACCGTGTGCTCGATCGGGCCGGGATCCGGGAGCTGGTCCGGGTCGTGGTCGGCGTCGACGACGTCGAGGAGCACAAGCCTGCTCCCGAGCCCTACCTGCGCGCAGCGGCGGCGTTGGAGCTCGATCCGCGGCGCTGTTCGGCCGTCGAGGACACCCCGGTGGGCGTTCGGTCCGCACGTGCCGCAGGCCTGTTCACGGTCGCGGTCGTGCGCGCGCACGGGGACCCCGACCGGCTGGCGGACGCTCATCGGGTGGTCGACGAGGTGACGGTGGATGCGCTGCTCGGCGAACACCGGCGCAGCGCCCCGTCGAGCGGGCGACGGGGCGCGGCAGGGCGCTAGGAACCTCGTCGGACCAGGCGCTTGACACCGCGGACGGCGCCGACGGTCAGGTCGATCACGGTGCCGGGGATGCCGGCGACGACGTTGCCCGGGGGCGTGTCGGGGGTCAGCGGGTGGGGACGGGTCGGCGCCACGCGCCACACCGTCTCCATCGCGGCGCCCAGTTCACGGCGGCGTTCCTCGCTCATCTGCTTCTCGACCTCGGGGAACAGCTCCGACTCCTCCTCCTCGAGGTGGTGGGAGATGTTCTCCTTGAGCACCGTGACCTTCGCGTCGTAGCGTTCGGCGTCGGAGGAGAGGTGGTCGAGCTCCCAGAGCAACAGCTCTGCGGCGTGATGCTCCTCGAGGTCCTCGTCGATCTCGGAGTCGAGACCCTCGAGTTCCTCCCGCACGGCCGGATAGAAGACCTGTTCCTCGATCTCCGCGTGCTTGACCAGGATCGTGATCAGCTCGCGGACGATCTCCTCCTTCTTCTTCGACGGCCGGTTCGAGCGTGCATCGAACTCGCCGAACAACCGGCGGATCTCGTCGTGCTGGCGGAGCAACAGCTGCACGGCGTCAGGGCCGGCCTCCTCCTGCTCCAAGGCCGTCACGAGCTCCTCCTTGGAGAGCTCGGCACGCCCCTCGATCTCGCGTTGTTGGGCGAGCTCGTACAGCTCGTCCCGGCTCATCTTGTCGTAACGTCGGCTCTTGTCGGCCATGTCGGCTCCTCCGGATCGGGTGTCGGTAGCGCGTGGGGTGTCGGACTGCGGTGGTTGCAGCGATCGGCGGTGGGGCAACGTCGCGGTTGGCGGATGGTCCGGCGGGCTGCTCGGGCCGTCGAACGTCCACCTCGATCGACCCCGATGGGGTGAGGTCCAGGGCCATCACCCCGGCCGGCGGTGGGGCACTCAGTTCCGCACGTCCGTGTCCCGCCCGGCCTCGATGGGTTCGGGGGCGTGGTCGCCACTGCGGTCGGACCGATCGCCGAGTTCGTGTTCGATGCTCGCCGGCAGCTCCTCCGGGAGGGAGGCGGCGTACCAGGACCGGATCACCGTGTGCAGTCGCTCGTCGGTCCAGGGCTCCGTGGGGGCGCTTCCCTCCCGCTGGTAGCGCGCGGGGAGCCGTTGGCGGAGCGTCGTGTGCAGCCGACCGAACGCTCGCAGCTGTTTGGGTGTCGCTGCATGCCGGGCGTAGACGAACACCTCCAACTCCTCGCGGTCGGCGTGGGCGGCAGCCTCCCCGGATGCGAGGTGCAGGGCGCTCGACAAGGTGTCCGGATCGTCCAGGGCCTCACCTGCATCGGTGAGCCGGGTCCGCAGCGAGTCGATCGCGCGTTCCCGCGCACGCCGGAGGTCCCGACCCGTCGTGTCGGCCACATCCACGAGCGGATGGACGAGCAGCGTCTCGGCTGTTAGATGCACCGCGAGGTTCAGCACCAGGGCGCCGTACTGCCGACGCCGGTGTCGCGGCGCGGCATCCTCGAGATGATCGATGAGGTCGTGGAACGCGATCGAGTGGGCACGGTGTTCGCGGGCGAGCACGTGAAGCAGATCTTGTTGGGCAGGCGCCAAAAGGCCTCCGATCGGGCTCCGGTCGTGGACGGTTCGATCCCAGTCTTCGAACCGAACCAGGTTCGCGTGGGGTTGCCGCGGGCCTCGGCCCCACGTTGGGCCCCGTCCGTGTCCAGGTCCGTCGTCACGGGACACCTCACGGACCAGGGTCCAGTTCACCCCATCGGGGTCCAGGCCCGTGGTCGGCCGTGGTCTCCGGGGTGTGGTTCCCGGCCGCCCTAGCGTCTCCGCACGCTGGTCGCGAGGCGTTCCGGCCCGGTCGTCCCGCCAGCGACCGACCGAGGGGTGCACCGTGAGCGACCACGACCAACCGACCGTGCTGATCGTGCGAGGCGCCGGGCCGGCCGGCCGCCGCATCGCCAACGCGGTGCAAGCTGCCGGAGCCACCACCGTGGTGCTCGATGAACGCACCTGCGCCCACGACGGCGTCCACGCGGTCAGGGTCCCCTTCGACGACGTCGCCCAGCCCAGGCGTGCGGTCCATGACCTCACGGTGCGGTACGGGAGCTTCGAGGCGATGGTGCTGCTACCGCCGCCGGTCGATGCCAAGGGGGACGGGTCCCTCGGTCCGTCGCTCGACCCGACGTGGGAGTTCGACCTCGGCCAGGAGTTGACGTTGGTCGCCGGGTTGGTCCGGGTCGCCGCCCCGACGCTCGCGACCGTCTCCGGCGTCGTGATGCCGGTCAGTGCCTCCCCGGAGCTCCACGAGCCGACCCATCGCGCCACGCTGTTCGCCCAGAGCTACCTGCCCGCGCTCCGCGCGTTGGCGGCGGAGTTCGGTCTCAGGTTGGCGCCCGTGGAGACCGAGGCCACCGGAACCGCCCGTGGTACCGCTGTCGCCGCGAGGCTGCTGGAGGAACTCGGGTCGGATGCGAGCGTGACCGGCCCGGCCGGCTCGGTGCCCGGGGCCTCGCCCGCAGTGCGGTGAGCATGGGTCGGATGGCCGGACGGTGGCCGGGGGTGTCCGCGCGGGCAGCGCCGGCCGGTCCAGCCCGGCGCGGTCCGGGGCCGGAGGGTGGCGTGGTCGGGGGCAACAGCCGCTCGATCAGACGCACGCTTGGCCACCACACCCACACATGACCACGACAACGATCCCAGGAGGCCGTAGCCGTGGAAGGCGATCGCAACGACATCCCGGACGAGGACGGCTCGTCACGTCAGCCCGACCCCGGGTCCGACGAGCCGGAGGACGCCGGCCCGAGGCCGGGCATGCACCCGGAGGTGAAGCGCTCCGGGACGAGCCGTACCACCGCTATCACGTTGGCGGTCTTCCTGGCGCTCGGTGCCGTGCTGTACGCCGCGATCACGCTCGGCATCGCCGGGTCGGGCTGACCCGGTCGACCGTCCCGGAAGCCGGGGCTGAGGGAGAGGAGCCCAGCTATGCCCGACTTCGACCTCCAGACGATCGATCTGGTGATCATCATGGCCTACATCGTGGGGATCCTGGGCATCGGGTTCTACGTCGGCCGCAAGAAGGAGGATTCGGAGGGATTCTTCCTGGCCGGGCGCGGGATGTCGTGGCCCCTGATCGGGTTCGCGTTGATCTCCGCGAACTTCTCCGGCTCGCTGTATCTCGGGCTGGCGGGAGCGGGCTACGACCAGGGCATCGCGGTCTGGAACTACGAGTGGATGGCCACCCTGGTCCTGCTGGTGTTCGCGATCCTGATCCTGCCGATCTACCTGCAGTCGAAGATCTCCACGGTGCCGGAGTTCCTCGAGCGGCGCTACGACGTGCGCTCGCGCAAGGCGTTCTCGGCCTTCAACGTCATCACCGGGATGCTGATCGACAGCGCCGGTGCGATGTTCGCCGGTGCACTGGTCCTGCAACTGCTGTTCCCGGACGTGCCGCTGCTGGTCCACATCATCGCGATCGCGGTCCTGGGTGGGATCTACGTCATCCTGGGTGGGCTCGAGGCCGTGATGGTCACCGACACCATCCAGGGGGTGCTGCTGTTCGCCGCGGGGGGCATCATCTTCGTGTCGGTCTTCGCGAACTTCGATTTCGACTGGGGCGTGCTCCCGGAGCTCGCCCCGGAGGGCGGGTGGACGATCGCGCCACCGCCCGATGACGACTTCCTGCCATGGCCCGGCATCTTCACCGGGGCCATGTGGCTCGGGTTCTACGTGTGGATCACCAACCACATGGTCGTGCAGAAGGTGCTTTCGGCGAAGAACCTCGACCACGGACGTTGGGGGGCGCTGTTCGCCGGGTTCATGCAGCTGCCGCTGTTGGTTCTGCTCATCTTCCCCGGGATCCTCGGGCGGGGGGTCTTCGAAGACCTGCCGGAGTCCGACATGGTCTGGCCGGCGCTGGTGTTCGAGTTCCTCCCGGTCGGGGTACGTGGGCTCATCGTCGCCGCGCTCATCGCCGCGCTGATGTCCACCCTGGATTCGGTGCTGAACGGCTCGTCCAGCCTGGTGGTCAACGACTTCATCAAGCCGCGCCGGCCCGATTACAGCGAGAAGCAGCTGCTGCTGCGGGGGCGGATCCTGGTCGGTGTGTTCATGGTCGTCGCGGCCGCCTGGGCGCCGATCATCCTCACCTTCGAGGGCCTCGTCGAGTTCTTCCAGTCGTTCCTCGGCTACGTCACGATGCCCATCGTGATCGTGTTGCTCGGCGGCATCTTCTGGAAGCGACCCGGCCGCCAGGCGGGGTTCTGGACGCTCGCGACGGTGTTCCCCCTCGGGCTGGTCGGGTTCTTCGCCGGGGAGATCTTCGAGCTGTTCGAGCTGCAGTTCCTCTACGCGACCGGCGTGATGGTGCTCATCAGCATCGCGGTGTTCGCCGCATTGGCCTACCTGAAGCCGGCCGAGGATCCCTCGGAGTTCGCCGATGTGAGCTTCACCCGTGACACCTGGCGCAACGAGAACGAGGAACTCGCCAACAAGCCCAAGTACCAGAACTACCGCTACATCTCGCTCGCCATCTTCGTGGTGACGGTGGCGGTCGTGATCCCGTTCATCTAGCCGATGGACCACCGAGCCGAACGACCCGACGAGGAGCAGCAACCGTGACCACCTTCCCCGCACGTGTGCTGGTCGGTGTCGACGCTTCCCTCGGGTCACGCGATGCGGTGGACCTCGCGGTGTCGCTGTGCGAGAGCACCGGTGCCGAGCTGCACCTCGTGCACGTCAAACTCAAGAGCGCACTGCTCCGCGGCCGTCCGGAACCGACCGCCGCCACCGAGGTCCTGGAACGTGAGGGAGGGGAGTTGCTGCGCCGTTCGCGGGTCTATGCGGAGCGCGGCCATCCGGTGGCGGGGACCCATCTCCGTTACGCGCAGCGGGTCGACCGGGCGCTCGCCCGGGTACAGGACGAGCTCGATGCCGACCTCCTGGTCATCGGCGCGGGCGGTTCCAGCAGCGACGCGTGGCACCTCGGACGCACGGTGAGCGCCACGATCCGTCGTTCGCCCCGATCGGTGTTGGTCGCGCGTGCCGGCGGCGCGGGTTGAGCGTTCGTCTGGAGCCGGTGGGTGGCCGTCGGTGGCCGGTGGCGGCAGCCGGCACGGTCCGGGCGTGTTCACCTTCGAGCACCTGACGCAGGAGTCGAGATGGATCCGCACCAGCGAGTCGAGGAACTCAACCAACTCGAAGCGCTCGACCCGCTCGTCGCGTTGCTCGATCAGCGCGTGCCCGAGGTCTTCCGGTCCGGTCCGGTGCGGGACGCTCTGGCGGGCAACGCGATCGGGCACGCGCTGCATCCGATGCTCTCCGACCTGCCGATCGGTACCTGGACCAGTGCTACCCTGTTGGACCTGCTCGGCCCCCGTCGGTGGCGTGGCGCCTCGGCGACCCTGACCGGGATCGGGCTGCTGGCGTCGGTGCCGACGGTCGCCAGCGGGTGGGTCGAGTGGGGTGAGACACCCGCGAGTCAACGCCGTGTGGCCGTCGTGCATGCGGCGTCCAACGGGATGGCCGCCGGTTTCTACCTCGTCTCCTTCCTCGCCAAGCTGCGTGGTCGGACCCGCACGGGTAGGAGCGCCGCACTGGTCGGCGCGATGGTGCTGGGGGTGGGCGGCTACCTCGGCGGACACCTCTCGCTCGGCCGTGGCGTCGGCGTCGGCGATCGCTCGGCAGCCTCGACCACGATCGATCTCACCGACGCATCCACGCCCGGAGCAGCTCACCCGGACCGCGCGGGCGACCCGACAGGAGTTCCACCGACATGAGCACACCCGAACGAGACCCTCGAAGCCCGCGGTCCGATCATCGAGCCGACGAGGACCGGGACCAGGAACCGACCCGCGACGACCTCGCTGCTCGACATCCGGATCTCCAGGCCGACCTCCGGGAACGGGCGGACGGCGCGAACGCGGAGCAGATCACCGATGAGGCGAACCTGCGCGCGAACCCCGACCCACCGGAGTGAGCCGTCACCTACCGGCGTGACCGTTCCCGGGGCTATCAGCCCGCTGGGGGACCCGGGTCGCCTTCATCCGGCCGCGCCGGACGTTGTCCCGGGGCATCGCTGCCGACCTGGGGATGGGTGGTGTCGAGCAGGATCGCGCCCTGGTCGGCGAAGTGATCCGAGACCTCGGGCCGGTTGCGCAGACTGCGGACCGTCACCATCTGCAGGCGCGCGGCCTCCTCCGGTCCGATCTCGTGCACCTTGTCGGATCGGGCGCCCTCATCACGGCGGAGTTGGACCGTGCGGGCGGCGATGATCGCCGCCGTCACCCCCGCCCCACCGAAGGCGAACAGCACGACGCTGATCGGGGACCACTCACGGAGGGCGGGCACGAGCAACGCGATCGCCACGCCGACGAGCCCGCCGATCACCGCACCGAGCGCCGCCCGGTTCCGTCCGGCGCGTACCAACTGCCGAAGCTCCCGGTCGGGCTGCTCGTCGCGGTAGGTGCCGGGGTGGACGTCCTCGACATCGATGGTGTCGGCATCGAGCTCGAACCGTTCCGCGAGCCCACCGACGATGTCCTCGATGCGGTCCGTGGACACCAGGGCTCGTACGACATCCTGCCGGGCCATCGGTCCGCTCCTGGTCCTCGCGACGTCGGGTCTCGGTGGGGGACTCGTCCTTCGGTGACGATCGAACCCTGCCGGTGAGCGAGTTCGATCACGTGGTGGGACCGGGCGGACCCGGTCCGCGACGTACTGACTCGGCTTCTGTGACGCATCTCGGACGACCCGGATGGGATGAACTGGGCAGGGACAGGGTCCATCGGTGCAGCGCGGTCACGCGGGGCGTGGATCGTTGCGTCAGAGTCGGCGTCGACGGGTGCCGCCCCTGCATCCGTCGAGGACGGCGGGGGCCGTCGTTCTGCGGCCCCATCCTCGATGCCCGTGGAGATGTCGGTGTACCCGTCGGCATCACGACCGGTGGTGACCCTCGCCACCGGGCGGCGTCGATGCCGTCCGGGAGTCCCGGTCCCGGTGGCGGAACCGCCGGCCGTATCGCCCTCGGTCGTCGGTGAGGCCCGGAGGTCATCCCCCGTGGCACCAGGGCCGGGCCCGCACGCGGGCAGGCGCCGCGGACCGGGACTCCCTTCCTCGTCCAGTCCGGCCGGGTCGGGATCGCCGTCGGACGTGCTGGCCCGGCCCGACGGGCTGAGGCGGCGATGGTTGGGTGGCGATGAGCCTGGCGTCATCGTCTTGAACCCCGTCTCGAACCCGTTGTGGCGCGCTCTCCACGGGGGGCTCGTGCTGACCTGCTCGGAGCGTTCATGCCCGCCCTCATCGTCGTGCTCACCGTCGTCGTGCTCCTGCCCGGCGGTCAGGGGTTGTTCCTCGAGGTGTGGGGCTTCGGGCTGGTGGTCGCGATCGGCGCGTCGTTTCTGGGCGTGGGCGCCCGGAGCTCGGACCGGAGCTCGGAGGTGCCGTCGGTCGGTATGGCGGGCCTCGGTCCGGCGTCGCTCGCCGACGCGTCGAGGGGCCGGGGGCGGGGACGCGGTGCCTGACGCCATCGTGCCCGTCACGAACTCACGAGAGCTCGGGGAGCCGTTGCCGCTGTGTCGCGACCGGCGCGAACAGGTCGCCCTGTTCGCGCATGCGTTCGGGGATCGAACCGATCTCGAACCGCAGTCCGTCGGTGCGCTGTTCGTCCACCGCCCGGTGGACCTCCTCCCATGTCACCGGCGTCGACACCGTCGGGCGCTCGCGTCCGCGCAGCGAGTACACACAGACCGTGGTCTTGGTGCGGTGGTTCTGCATCCAGTCGATCAGCACCTTCCCGGGTCGTGCATCGCGAGCCTGGGTGGTGACGATGCGCTCGGGGTGCCTGGCCTGCAGCAACTGCGCGACCGCCTGGGCGAAACCGCGGGTCGCCGCGTAGCTCGATGCTGCGGGATCGATCGGCAGGTACACCTGCAGCCCCTTGCCGCCGGACGTTTTCGCGACCGCGATCAGCCCGAGCTGGTCGAGGACCTCGTGCAGGCTCACCGCCACCTCGGCGCAGGCGACCAGGCCGGCGGGGGCCCCCGGATCGAGGTCGAACACCACCGCGGTCGGGGCCCCGGCGTCGGCGGCCCGCGCCATCGGGACGTGGAACTCCAGCGCTCCCAGGTTGGCCGCCCAGGCCAGGGCCCCGGGTTCACGGATGTCGCAGTGCTCGACGACCTCGGTGGATCCGTCGCGTCCGAGCGGGACGGTGGGCACCCAGGAGGGCCGGTGACCGGGACAGTGTTTCTGGTAGAAGGCCTCGCCCCGGACGCCGTCGGGGAACCGTCGGAAGGTGACGGGTCGTCCGGCGAGGTGGGGCAGCATCACCTCGGCGACCCCGAGGTAGTGGGCGATGACCTCCGCCTTGGTGGTCCCGGTCGCCGGATACAGCACCTTGTCGAGGTTCGACACCGACAGGGTGCGGCCGTCGATCGAGGTACGGCGGGAGCTCACATCGGCACCGTTCGGGGGATGCCATGAGCGACGACGCGCGACCGTCCGTGCACGATCCGCTCGCCAGCCTGGATCGTAAGCTGCGCGCACAGCTCCGCAAGGGCGACCAGCCGACCCGGATCGAGCCGCAACTGGCGACGGCGGCCGGGCCGAAACCCGGTCCGGACTGGTTCTACGAGCGCAAGTTCGACGGGGTGCGCCTGCTCGCCTTCGTGCGTGACGGCGAGGTCCGGCTGCGGACCAGGAAACACGTCCCGGTCGACGACGCGTTCCCCGAGCTGACCGAGGCGCTGCGCTCGAGTGCGAGGTCGAACCTCGTCGTCGACGGCGAGGTGGTCGCGCTCGAGGGTGACACCACCTCGTTCTCCCGCTTGCAGGGACGGCTCGGGCTCGGGCTCACCCAGAGAGGTCGGCCGAGACCCGACCCCGGCCGCGGACCGCACCCCGGCCGAGGCAGTCGGGTGCCGGTGCATCTCTACCTGTTCGACCTGCTCTCGGTCGACGGTCACGACCTCCGTCAGTTGCCGCTGTGGGCACGCAGGCAACTGTTGGCCGACGCGCTGCACTGGGAGGATCCGTTGCGTCACAGCGACCACCGGACCGGCAACCGGCAGCAGCTCTTGCGCGAAGCCTGCGCTTCCGGCTGGGAGGGGCTGATCGCCAAGGACCCGGAGGCGCCCTACCGCGCCGGCCGGTCCCGACGGTGGCGCAAGCTGTCGTGCAGCCGGGGTCAGGAGCTGGTGGTCGGTGGGTTCACCGACCCGAGCCACGCCCGCAGTGGGTTCGGGGCCCTGTTGCTCGGCTACCACGACGACCAGGGACGGCTGCGCTATGCGGGCAAGGTCGGTACGGGGTTCGACGACGCGATGGTCGAGACCTTGGATCAGTTGCTGCAGGGCCTGGGTCGTGAGGATCCACCGTTCGTCGATCCACCGGCCGATCGCGAGGCCCACTGGGTGGATCCCCACCTCGTGGTCCAGGTCAGTTTCACCGAATGGACCGAGGCGGGCCGATTGAGGCAGCCGAGGTTCGACGGGTTGCGTATCGATCTGGATCCCTCCGAGGTGGTGCGCGAGCCACTCGGGTGAGGTGCGGATGGGCACCGCGGCCGCGGACCCATCATGGCCCTCGTGCCCCGGTGTCCGGCGCCATACGGACGGTGGTCGGACGTACCCCATGTCGATGCGGCCACGCCGCCGGCGGCCGATGCTGACAACCCCGACACTGGAGGCGCCATGGCCAGGCCGACGTGGCGCGGCTCGATCAGCTTCGGGCTGGTGAGCGTCCCGGTCCAGCTCTTCACCGCGGTTCGTCCACACACCGTCCGTTTCAAGCAGTTGAACGCGGCCACCAACGCGCCGGTTCGGCAGAAGCGGGTCGACGAGCGGACCGGTGAAGAGGTGGCCTACCGCGACATCGTGAAGGGTTACGAGGTCGGCGATGACCGCTACGTGGTCGTCGACCGCGATGAACTCGCGGCGCTGGACCCGCAGGCCTCACGCCTGATCGACATCCTCGATTACGTGGACGCGGCTGAGATCGACCCGATCTACTACGACCGCGCCTACTACCTCGCGCCGGACGGCGAGATCGCCGCCAAGCCCTACCGGCTGCTGCTGGAGGCGATGGGCCGCGCCCAGAAGGTCGCGATAGCCAAGCTGGTGATGCGCAACCGTGCGTACCTGGCCGCGATCCGGGCACAAGACGACATGCTGCTGCTCTCGACGATGCATTACCACGACGAGGTCGCCGACCCGGCCGACCTCGATGTCGATCTCGGTTCGAACGTGACGGTCGACGACCGCGAAGTCGCGATGGCGGAGCAGCTCATCGAGTCCTTGACCACGTCGTTCGACCCCGCGGCCTACACCGACCGGCACCGGGAACGGGTGCTGCAGTTCCTGGAGGCACGAGCTGAGGGTGAGCAGATCGACCTCGCGCCCGAGGAGCGCGACGAGGGCAACGTGGTCGACCTCGTCGCGGCGCTGGAACAGAGTCTGGCCAAAGCGCGTGGGGAACGTGCGACCGGCGACCGTCCGGAGCCGGCCGCGCAGGCGTCGGGAGACTACGACGCGATGACTCGGGACGAGCTGTATGCGTTGGCCAAGCAGCGCGAGATCCCCGGCCGGTCGAGCCTCTCCAAGACCGAACTGATCGAGGCGCTGACCGCCACCGACCGCGAGTCGGGGGCCGCATGAGCTCATACGGCCCGCGTGGACCCGGAGTCGGCCGATGAGGGTCGTGGTCACGGGCGCGACCGGCAACCTCGGAAGCAGCCTCATGCGCGCCCTGGCCGACGAGCCGAGGGTGGACAGCGTCGTGGCGATCGCGCGCCGCTCGCCGGGCTCGTTGCCCGACGGGGTCGCCTGGCGACCGGCGGACGTGAGCGAGGACGATCTGCGTCCGATCTTCGAGGGCGCGGACGTGGTGGTCCACCTGGCCTGGCTGATCCAGCCGAGTCGCGACGTCGGTCGGCTGTGGGACGTCAACGTGCGCGGGACCGCGGCCGTGCTGGCGGCTGCCGCCGATGCGCGTGTGGGGTCGGTGATCCACGCGTCGTCGGTCGGCGCCTACTCGCCCGGTCCCTCGGACGGGTCCCGGGTGGACGAGACCTGGCCGACGCACGGCATCGGCACCTCGTCGTACTCGCGCGCGAAGGCGTACACCGAACGGCTGCTGGACGCTTTCGAGGCGACGCATCCATCGATCCGGGTGGTGCGGCTGCGTCCGGCGTTGATCTTCAAGTCCGAGGCGGCGCCGCGGGTGCGACGGATCTTCCTCGGTCCGTTGTTCCCCCGGTCGGCGTTGCAGCAGGGTCGGCTGCCGGTGCTGCCCCGGGTCCCGGGTCTGCAGGTCCAGGCCGTCCACACCGACGATGTCGCGGAGGCGTTCCGTCTGGCGGTGGTGGGTCGCTTCGCCGGCGCCGCGAACCTGGCATCCGATCCGGTGCTCTCGCTGCAGGACATCGCGGAACTGCTCGATACGAGGACGGTCCCGGTCCCCGCGGCGATCGCCCGTCCCGCGGTTGCCGTGAGCTGGGCCGCACGGCTGCACCCGATCGACGTCGGATGGTTCGATCTCGCCTGGCACAGTCCGTTGCTGGACACCTCGCTGGCACGCGACGAGCTCGGGTGGACCCCGCGCCGCAGTTCGCTCGAGGCCGTTGCCGAGGTGATCCGCGGCATCCGGGACGGCACCGGGGGTCCGACGCGACGCCTGCCCCCCGACGGACCCCGGCTGAGGCTCGGGGAACTCGCGGCCCGTCAGGGCGCCACCGATACGGCGCCCTGATGGTGTGCGCTGCATCGTCGTCATCCGACCCCGACGCTCGAGACCAACCGATGTCCGCTCAGCACCTCATCGTCATCGGGGCCTCCGCTGGCGGTGTCGAGGCGCTGCTCACGCTCGCGCGGGAGCTCCGATCGGGGTTGCCGGCCGCCATCTGCATCGTGCTGCACCAACCACGCAATGCGCCGAGTGTGTTGCCGGGACTGATGACCCGGGCAGGTGAGCTGCAGGTGGTCCACGCCGAATCCGGTGTGGTGCCGCAGGCCGGCGGCGTCTACCTGGCGCCCCCGAACCAGCATCTGCTGATCGAAGACGGACGGTTCCGGCTCGACCACGGCCCCTTGGAGAACGGTCACCGTCCGGCGATCGACCCGTTGTTCCGCTCCGCGGCGGCGGCCTACGGTCCGGCGGTGACCGCCGTGGTGCTCTCCGGATCGCTCGACGACGGTGCGGCGGGATGCGTTGCGGTGAAGCGGCACGGGGGCTCGGTGCTGGTCCAGGACCCCGATGAGGCGCTCTATCCCGATATGCCCCGTGCCGCCATGCATGCGGCCGGACCGGTGGACGGGGTGCTCACCCTGCGCGAACTCGTCGAGGAGTTCGATCGCCTCCGCGTCGCCGACCCCAGCCCCCCCGGGGGACCTGCCGAACGCGTCACCAACCCGACCGTGCAGGGCGGTACCGACCCCCGCTCGCCCACCGAGGGTGATGCCCGGGGGCGCGATGCCCCCGTCGATGCCGCCGTCGATGCCGCCGTCGATGCGCACGACCCCCTCGATCCCGAAGGCCGCGCGGACCTCCAGCCGGACCCGGAAGACCCGGTCTACCGCCAGTCGCTGTCATGCCCGAGTTGTGGCGGCTCGTTGCACCAGGAGCGCGCCGAGGACGGCAGGAGCCTCCGGGCCGATCGGTGGCGGTGTCGGGTCGGGCACGGGTGGTCGCTCGACAGCCTCTTCGCCCAGCAGGGTGATGCCGCGGAAGTGGCGCTGTGGGCTGCCGTGAGGGTCCTGGAGGAACGGTCGGCCCTGTGTCGTCGGCTGGGCGAACGCGCCCGTGGGCGGGGCCAGGCGCGTGCCGTGCAGAGCTTCGATCGGCAGGCCCGGGAGGCCGAGCACCATGCCCGATCGATCCGGGAATCGATCCACGAACTGGTACATCTGCTCGGAACGTCCGGACCCACCGAGGGACTGGCCGTTCCGCGGTGAGGACGGCACTAGGCTCCGTGCCTCAGGTAGGAGGGAAGCAGGATGGCGGGGGACGGGTACGAGCGGGACGACGCGCCCTCGTCGGGTGCAGATGATCGCACCACGGACCTGCAGCAGCAGCCGTCGGACGGGTCGTCGCCCGGTGTCGCCGACGATGCGCTGAAGGCCCTGATCGAGCACGTGCACCGCGCGCGGGGTTTCGACCTGTCCGGTTACAAACCCCCGACGCTCCGGCGGCGCATCGACAAGCGGGTGCAGGCGCTTGGTCTCGGTTCCTACGCCGACTATCTGGACCACCTGCAGGTGCACCCCGAGGAGTTCGCGCGTCTGTTCGACTCGGTGTTGATCAACGTCACCGATTTCCGCCGGGACGGCGACGCCTGGGAGTTGTTCGAGACGAGGTTGCTGCCTGAACTGCTCTCGGAGAAGGGACCGGACGAACCCATCCGCGTCTGGAGCGCGGGTTGTTCTTCGGGGCAGGAGGCCTACACGCTCGCGATGATCCTGCACGACCAGTTGGGCGACGAGGCGTTCCGTCGCAGGGTGAAGATCTACGGCACCGACGTCGACGAGGATGCGCTCGCCACCGCGCGACAGGCGACGTACTCGCTCGAGGAGTTGTCCTCGTTGCCCGCGGAATGGCGCGAGCGGTTCTTCGAGCCGGTGGACGACAACGGCCACGGCGCGCAACGCCGGAACGGGGTCGTGCTCCGCCAGTTCCGCGGTGACCTGCGCCGCAACGTCATCTTCGGTCGGCACGACCTGGTGCAGGATGCGCCGATCAGTCGGTTGGACGTGCTGCTGTGCCGCAACACGCTGATGTACTTCAACGCCGACGTCCAGGCCCACATCCTGGACCGGTTGCATTTCGGGCTGCGGGCCGGGGGGCTGCTCTTCCTGGGCAAGGCCGAGAAGTTGCTCAGCCACGGATCGTTGTTCCGACCGCTCGACCCGCAGCGGCGATTCTTCGCCAAGGTGCCGGCCGAACGGTTTCCCGAGCCCGATGCAGCCACGCGTGCCCACCGTTCGAGTTCGCCCGTCGAGCACCTCACGACCAACGTCAACCTGCGTGATGCGGCGTTGGAGGTCGGTGCGGCAGCGATGCTGGGGATCGATCCGGAGGGTCGGTTGGTGCTCGCCAACAAGGTGGCCCGGAGTTGGTTCGCCATCGAGGCACGCGACCTCGGCCGTCCGCTGCGCGACCTGGAGGTCTCCTAACGACCGGCCGAGCTCCGCGGCGCGATCGACCGGGGTCGGGAGACCGGCGAAGCCACCGTGTTGCGCGGTCTCGAGTGGCACGCGCCGGCCGGGGACAGCCGTTTCCTCGACGTCGACGTGTTGCCGCTCGGCGAGGGTGAGACCGGCACGGTGGTGACCTTCACGGACGCCACCGAACGCCATCGGCTGACCGACCGCCTGCGCGAGACCCAGCGCGAGCTCGAGGGTGCCCACCTCGACATCCAGACCTCCAACGAGGAACTGGAGACGATGAACGAGGAGCTGCAGTCCACGGTCGAGGAACTCGAGACCACCAACGAGGAGCTGCAGTCGACCAACGAGGAACTGGAGACGATGAACGCGGAGCTCCAGTCGACCAACGACGAGCTCCACGAGGCCAACCAGAACCTCGTCCAGCGTGGCGACGAGGTCGACGAGGTCAACGCGTTCCTGGCGGCGATCCTCAGGAGCCTGCGACGTGCCGTGGTGGTGCTCGACCCGCAGATGCTGGTGCGGGTCTGGAACGAGCGCGCGGTCGATCTGTGGGGTCTGACCACGGACGAGGTCGCCGGGCAGCACCTGATGAACCTCGATGTCGGCTTCCCGGTGACCGAACTGCGCGATCCGTTGCGCCGTTGCCTCGAGGGGTCCTCGGAGCAGGAGGAGCTGATGTTGAAGGCGCGGAACCGGCGGGGGATGCCGATCCACTGCGACGTGGTGGTCTCGCCACTGGTCGGTGAGGACGAACTGCTGGGTGCGATCCTGCTGATGGGCGAACACCGGGACGCGGCCGACACCGGAGGCGGGGCATAGCGCCGCGCCATCGCCGGACCGGCGCTGACACGGCAGGATGGGAGGGTGTGGGCACGGAGTCGACGAACGAGGCGGTCGGGCGGGTGATGGATCAACCGGCGGGCTCCGGGGTGTGGCTGCGCTTGGACGACGCCGGAGTGGTCAGCGGGGCCGACGGAGCGGCTGCCGACCTGCTCGGCTGTCGGGAGCGCGATCTGATCGGCAAGCCGTTCGTGGTCTTCGTCGGCAAACCGTTGCGCCGACCGCTGTTCGCCGCGCTCCGCGACGCGCGGGTACGGCGCGTGAGGGGGCAACTGCACGGCGCGCTCGTCTCCCGTGATCCGGTCCGACTCCGGGCCGCGATCTCGTTGATACCCGATGGCGACGGGATCGAGGTCGCGATCAGCGACGTGGAGCGCGTGATCGATCCGGACCGGTTACACGAGCGTCTCCGCCGGGTGAGCGAACGACAGCGCGCGTTGGCCGAGACCTTGGACGCGGTGACGCGACCGTCCCCGGTCGCGCTCCCGGACCTCGATGTGGGGACCGAACCGAAGCTCGATGATGCGGCCGCGACGACGCCGATCATGCACGATTGGCGGTTGTTGCCGTCCGGCGAGCTGCTGCTGTTCGGGATCGTCGCACACGGCCAGAGTGCGCTCCACGTCGAGCTGGTCCGCAGCATCGGAGAGATCGTTCGCGCGCTGGCGCTGACCGGCACTCCCCGCCAGGAGCTGTTCGCACGGATCGAACGCCTCTGCGGGCTGCGCGGCGCAGGACCGATGGCTTCGGCGGTGCTCGCCTACGTCTCACCTGACGGCGGCCGCGCGTCGGTGATCGCGGCGGGTGGGGCGTCCCCACTGGTCCGTCGGGTCGGCGGGTCGGTGGAACGCCTCGACGCGTATGGGCCTGCTCTGGGTAGCGAGCCAGGCCAGGCATCATCGTTCGACCGCGTGCCGCTGGCCGTCGGCGACACGTTGGTCCTTGCCGTGGAACCCACCGAGGCGGCCGAACCGTCGGCGCGTTCCGAGCAGTTCGCACGGCGGTTGGCAGCGCTCGGGCCGCCCAGGATGGGGGCCACCGCGCTGGCACGGCAGTTGATCGACCCGGCGGCCCCGACCGGCGTCGCGGCCGTGCTGTGTGTGATCCGGGCAAGCGTCGGCGTCGAGCCGGGGTCGCCCGGCGGACAGGTGACGATACGCCTCGTCAAGGACGAGCTGCGGGACGCCGCACGTTCGCGTGAGCAACTGTCGTCATGGCTCGGGCACCGCGCCGTGCGACCCGAGACGATCGAGCGCGCCACGATCGTGATCTCCGAGTTGGTGACCAACGCGGTCGCGGCCGCCTCGGATCGGGCCGAGTTGAAGGTCTCGGTCGCCCGCGGCGATGTGCTCATCGAGGTCACGGACGACGGGAGTACCTGGCATCCGGAAGCGGCCATCTCGCCCGGGTCGGACGGCGGCCACGGTCTGCGGGTGGCGAGCGCGCTGAGCGAGGAACTGCACGTCGCCGCCAGCGCCGCCGGGACGGTGATCCGGGCCCGCGTCGGCGCCCGACCGATGCGTTGAGCGCTCGGGGGAGGCAGGTCGATCGGAGATCGCCCCGATCGGTACACCGACGCCGGTCAGTCGTATCGGGCGCTGCCGAGTGAACGCTGCAGGACCCCCACGAGGTCCTCCTCGTCGGTGCGCACATCGTATGAATCGACCGTGGCGTCGAGCAGCAGCCGCGTGAGATCGGCGACCTCGGGGTGGAAGCCCGCGTCGGAGATCGGCACGGTCATGCGCACGTAGACGTCGGTCTCGTCGTGGGTGACCGCCAGCTGCAGGCCACTGGGGGTCCTTGCGGAGACGATGAGTATGGAGGCCAGTTCATCGACGGCGAGCTGCAGATCGCGGTCACAGCCGCTGTCGCAGCCGCTGCCGTCGACGGCGATGCGCACCGCCGTGCGGAGCACCTCGAGGAAGCGAAGCTCCGCCGGGACGGTCACGGTGGCCGTAGGCCCGCTCGCCGGCCCATCTCGTCCCATGCCCACGCGCGTTCGTCTCCCGACCGTTGCGGCTGTCGCGATGGAGGGTAGTTTGTGTAACAACCCCGCCGAGCCACCTGTATCCATCCGTGAGGACGGTCGTGCCCAGCTTCGAGGTCACCAGTACCGCTGAGGGCGCCGGCTCACAGATCGTGGTGAGCGGCGAGTTGGACGCCTATCGGGGAGCGGAACTGCAGGCGGTGTTGAAGGACCATCTCAACGCCGAGCGCCGCCCGATCGCGATCGATGCGAGCGCTATCTCGTTCCTCGACTCCGGCGGACTGCGGGTACTCGTCGACGCCGATGAGCAACTGCGCGAGGAGGGTGGCGCACTCGAGTTGCTGGACCCGAGTCCTCAAGTCCTACGGATGCTGCGCTATACCAACCTGCTCGAGCGTTTCGGGCTGAGCTAGGTCGTCGTGGCAGCGGGTCGCCCGTCGACGGGTGATGACCGGTCTAGGTTTGCGGGTCCGTACCCCGCCGGGTCCTACCCCCGGAGCGGGCCTGTACCGAAGGACGCCGTGTGGAGGTGGCATCGATCGCCGCGGTCGCGGTGTTCTGCCTCGTCACCGGAGCCAACGATGGTGCCGCGCTGGCCTCGATGTCCGCGCGGGTCGTGCCGGGATCGCTCGGTCTCGCGCTGTTGGGCCTCACCGCCGCCGTGGTGGTGGCCCCCCTGTTCACCGTGCGGGTGGCGGTGACCCTGGCTGAACGTCTGGTCGGCTTCGAGGGCGGTGCACGACCGGTGGACGTGCTGGTGGTGGTGGGCGTGTCGGTGGGGGTCGTCGGGGTTCTCGCTGCGCGAGGAGAGCCGACCAGCCTCACGCTCGCGCTCGTCGGGGCGCTCGGTGGCGCCGGGTTCGGTGCGGGCTTCCCGGTCGCCTGGGCCTGGCTGGCGGGGGTCCTGCTGACCGCGGCGGTCGCGCCGTTCTTCGCCGCGGCGCTGGCCTCGGTGGGGACCCGCATCGTCGCGCGGGTGCCCGCACGCCGTCCTATCCGGACGCGGTTGCGTTTCGGCCACCGACTGGGGTTCGCGCTCCAGTCCGTGGCGTTCGCCACCAACGACGGACAGAAGATGCTGGCGGTCGCGGTGATCGCGTTGCCCGGGCTGGTGGACTTCGCCACCCCGTCCCCGTGGGTGTTGGCGGTGATCGGCGTGCTCTTCCTGCTCGGGGCGGTGGCGGGACTACGTCGAGTGGGACGGACCCTGTCCGACTCGGTGTTGCCGATGCGTCCCCACGCGGCCGTCGCCGCCGAACTGTCCTCGGGGACCGCGGTGCTGCTGAGTTCCGCGATCGGAGCCCCGGTGAGCATGACGCAGTCCATCACGGGCGGCCTCCTCGGCTCCAGTGTCCGTACGGGCTACCGCAGGGTGCGCTGGGGCGTGGCGCTAGGCGTGGTGAGAGCCTGGGTGGTGACCCTGCCGACGGCATTCGCGGGAGCGGCGGTGGTCGCCGCGATCAGCGGGAGAGTGATCTGATGGCGTGGTTCAAGGAGATCTGGGGCGAACTCGGCCCGGGCGAGCACCGCAGCGTGGCCTTGCTGCGCGAGCAGGTGCGGTGCGTATCCGAAGCGCTGCAGGTGATCGAGGCGGCCACGTCCGGTGAGGCCGATGCGACCGACGCGCACGAGCGCGTCGTCGACCTCGAGCACCGGGGCGATCGAGCCCGTGGGGAGTTCGTTCGTGCACTGGCCTCAGCCGTCGCGCCTCCGCTCGACCGGGAGGACCTGTTCCGGCTGTCTCGGTCCGTCGACGACGTCCTCGACAACCTGCGCGACTTCGCGCGGGAGTTCGAACTGTTCGCCGTGGCGGACGACGGCGTGTTCGGTACGACACTCGAGGCCGTGGAGCGAGCCGTGACCCAACTCGGCGAGGCGATCGATCTCATCGTCGATGCCCCCGATCGGCTCGGTGAATCCGTACTCGCGGCCAACAAGGCCAGCAACGCGATCCGTCGTCGCTATCAGGAGGCCGTAGCCCGACTGTTGGTCGGCACGGTGGACGCCCCGATGCTCAAGCGCCGTGAACTGCTCCGACGACTCGACGTGGTGGGCCTGCGGCTCGGGGAGGCCGCGGACGCTCTTGCTGACGGAGCGGTGAAGCGCCACCACTGAGGGTGACAGAGACGCGCGAGTGCTGCGCAGCTGGCCCGTCTGACGGGACATATGACCGTTCTACCGGGAACGTCGTCGACGAACACGCTACGGTGTCGCCAGCGTTCAGAACCGAGCGCCGGGTCCTCGACGGACTGCGGTGTCCGGTTCGGTTACCGCGATCGGGGTCAGCGAGCGAGGCCGACACGAAGTCGTCGGTGCCACCTCGTCGACCATGCGACGTCGAGCAACCCGGTGCCCACGATCCGGAGATTGCGATGACACGCCTACTGAGGGCCTGTAACGATACCTACGTCCGTGACGAGCAGGGCGTCTGGCGCTACCCGTGGGGCGATGCCGTCCCGGGTGCGACCGATCTGACCCTATCCGACCTGATGGCCATCGACCGTGGGTCGGGTTCCTACGACCTGATGGAAGAGTTCCGCCCGCTCAACGGCGCGGAGCTGCGGTGGCTGGCCGGCCGTCGTCCGGAACTCGACCAGATCCTGGTCCGTCGCCGAGGGACACGGCCGCCTCATGCCGGGGACCTGATCGTCGGGATGCACGCGCCGGAACTGCACGTGCTCGCGATGATGACGGTCAGCGATGTCGCGCAGGACGCCGGGGTCTCCAAGGCCACGATCGACAGTTACCGGTACCGGGGCTACCTGCCCGAACCGCAGGTCACCTGCGGCCGGACGCCGCTGTGGGCCCGCCCCATCGTCATGCGCTGGCTCGCGACCCGTCCCGGATGCGGCTGGCGGAGCGATGTCTATGGACCTCGCGCGGCCGGTGACGAAACGGAGCGCACCGAGACCGAGGAACAGGCTCGTGCTCAGGTAAGTCGTACGGCCGAGGCCGGCGCCCGGTCGGGTGCTTCCACCGGCGCCCGCACCTGAGACGCCCGAGCCCGCGACCTTCCGGATGCGGCCGCGTGGGTGATCCCACGAGGGGCCGGCCGCCCGGAGGCTCGACCGGGGGCGCAACCCTGGTGTAGTGAACTAGCTGAACTCGTCGTCAACCCCTATCCGTCCGTCACCGAGGGTCGACGGACCGCTACCGTTCGGTGCTGCGTCCCCGTGAGTGGACGCCAGACGAGCGGTACGAACGGGAGTGACGTTGGCCTCGGAGCAGGAGCGAGAGGTCGAACCAGCCTGGGCTCACCTGGTGGATCGTCAACGCCGGGAGAACGAGGGGCTTCGCGCGGCCATGCGCAGCCGAGCGGTCATCGAACAGGCCAAGGGCGTGCTGATGGCCCGGTCGGGTTCGGATCCGCAGGCGGCCTTCGAGCATCTCGTCGAACATTCGCAACGCATGAACCTCAAGCTCACACAGGTCGCGGCAGCCGTGGTCGCTCGAACGCTCAGCACACCTCCTGCCGTGGCTGGGCCGTCGCTGACCCAGGACCAATTGCTCGAGGCGGCCACCGGTGATGTCGCGACGCGGTTCCTGACGGCTGCCGCCATCGTGTCCGCCCCGGACCTCGACGAGTTGCTGCGCACCGTGGTGCAACACACCCGCCGGTTCGGTGTCGTCGCGGGTTCCCTGGCGCTGGCCGAGCCTGACGGTGCGCTTCGACTGGCCGGGTTCCATGGTGCCGAGACGCAGGCGGTCTCGGCATGGAAACGGCTTCCGCCGGGGATGGACCTGCCGATGGTGGCAGCCGCCGCGGAACGCGCGGCGATGTGGTTCGAGGACTCCGCCGACCGGTTGCGTCGCTTCCCCGGTTCGGCGAGATATCCGGGTCACCGCGGGGCCTGTGCCGTGCTGCCGCTGTCGGTCGACCGGCAACTGGTCGGGGTACTCAGCCTCGATTGGGAGGGCGAACACCGGTTCGACGACGCTGCCCGGGATCAACTGGCCGGGGTGGCCAGTCTCTGCTCCGCGCCGATCGCCGAGTTGTTGCGCCGCTACGACGAACCCTTCGCGGGCGTCGAGTTCGAACCGGGGTACGCCGGATGGTTCCAGACGGTGCTCGACAGCCTCCCGGCTGCCGCGGTGCTGCTCGAACCGGAAGTGGACGGTGCCCGACTCGTCGACCTCGAGGTGCTGTTCGTCGACCACGACGCCGGTATCGGTGCGGGCGGATGGCGGGTGGGCACGAGCCTGTTCGAATCGTTCCCGGAACTGGCAGGCGGCTCGTTCCCGGTGATCGCGGAGGCCGTGTTGCGTACCGGGGAGCCCCGGCGTCAGGCGGAACTGGTCCTACGCACCAACCATGGCGCCCTGTCGCTGGTCGATGTGGGCCTGGTTCGTGTCGGCACCCTGTTGGCGGTCAGCTGGGCTCAGCTCAGGAGTTGATCGAGTCGATCCACCAGACCGTCGAAGGCGGAACCCTTGGTCAGGTAGGCCGCGCCGCCGGCCTGCAGGACCTGCTGCTCCAGATCCGGGTCCTCGAACCCGGTCAGGATCACCACCACCGGACGGGCCCGGTGCACCAACTTCTCGAGCACCTCGAGCCCGTCCATGACGGGCATGGAGAGGTCGAGCAGTAGCAGGTCGGGATCCTCGAGCTCCAACAGCTCGAGTGCCTCGACCCCGTCACCGGCTTCGCCCACCACCACGAACCGTGGATCGGCCTCGACCGTGAAGCGCAGCAGCGTGCGCAGCGGCACGTTGTCCTCCGCCAGGACCACGCGATGCGGGGTCACGGGCACGGTTCGTCGAGCTGGATCGGCTCATCGACGCGCTCGCCACGTGCGGCGCGGAGGTGGGCGAGTTCGCCGGGTCGTAGGCCGTGCCTCGCTCCACCGTGCAGCGTGCCCGTAGCCTGCATCAGCTGCGCCATCATGCGCCGGACGGTGTCCATCCCCTCGGTCACGGCGGCCCGCACCTCGTCGGGCCGATCGAGGTCGATCGCGAGCCACGCCCGTGCCAAGGACTGGATCACGTCGTCGTTGAGCTGCATCGCCCGATCCTGCTGACGCATCATGCGCTGGCGCGCGACCTCGCCGGCTTCGAGGGCACGACGTTCGGTCACGTCCTGCATGGTCCCGTACAGCCGGATCGGTGACCCGGTGTTGTCCATCGCCCGGGACGCTCGGGTACAGACGGTGCGCTGTTCGCCGCTCGGACGCACCACCCGGTACTGCACCTCCTCGGAGGTGCCGGTCTCGCGAACCTCGTCGAGCGCCCGGGTCACCCGGTCGCGGTCCTCTGGGTGGACCAGCGAGAGGGCGCTCTCGAGGTTGGCCGGGAGACCAGTGCCGACCCCGGCGATGCGTCGCAACTCCGTGGACCAGGTCATGGTCCCGTCCAGCAGGCCCCAGGACCAGGTCCCGGTGTGGCTGAGGGCTTCGAGGTCGGTGAGGCGGTCCGAGCTGCGACGTTCGTCGGAGACGTCACGCTCCACGATCACGACCTGGCTCGTGGTCACCGGGGTGATCGCGCCGATATGGACATGGCGGCCGTGCGCCCGTTCGCGGATGACCTCGTAGGCGACCTCGCACTGCTCGTCCAGCGCCCGGTTGATGCGTTCGACGAGACGGCCGTCGCCATCGGCCTGGAGCACCGCGCGCACGTCGGTGCCGGCCAGTTCCTCCTGGGAGCGATCGAGGGCGTCCGCCAGTGCCGGGTTCCCGTGGATCAGACGAAGCCCGCCCTCGTCGGTGCGTTCGAGGACGGCGGCCGGGTCGGGGAGGGCGCCGAGGAGGACGGCGCCGGTGGCGCCGAGCTCGGCCGTCACGAGTGCCCCTTTCGAGTGGTCCGGATGGAAACTACACCGCTGGTTGCCGGACTTCCAGGGTCGAGGCCGGCGTCCGGGGTTCGCCTCCTCGGGTGCCCGGGGGACCACTCCTCGGCTATCCCGCGACTGCCCGACCGATCCGCCCCTGCGCGAAACGCAGCATCGGTCAAGTGACCTGATCGCGGTGTGGCCGCCAACATCTTTCGGTGGTGTACCTCATCCAGTTCGGTGTGCGGGTTCAGCCACCCATCGCATGCGACCCGCTGCTGCGACGGTCGCTCGACGCCGCGCCCTCGACGCCCTGCGCGTCTCCGTCCTCGTCTTCGTCCTCGGCTCGCTGGTCACCGACCACCCGGCCGATGATGGCGGCGACCGGTACCGCGAGGAAGGCACCCAGGATCCCGAGGGTGACCGCGCCGGTGGTGATCGCCGTGAGTACCACGATGGGGTGCAGATCGATCGCCTTGCCGAGGATCAACGGCTCGAGGACGTTGCTCTCCAACTGTTGCACGAGCAGCACCAGGCCCGCCACGATCAGGGCGGTGGTCAGGCCCGTGTCGGCCAGCGCGACCAGGACGGCCAGCGCCCCGGTGATGACGGCACCGACGATGGGGAACAGGCCACCGAAGAAGATCAGCACGGCCAGGGGCACGGCCAGGGGAACGCCGAGGATCAACAGTCCGATCCCGATGAAGATCGCATCGACGAAGGCGACCAGCAGTTGGCCCCGGAAGAACGCGCCGAGTGTCTCCCAGGCACGGTCGGCAGCCTGGTGCAGGCGTGGCCGGCTGTCCTTCGGTGCCACGTCGATGACCCCGTCGGCGAGCCGCCGGCCGTCCTTGAGGTAGAAGAACAACACCACGAACAGCAGCAACA
Organism: Nitriliruptoraceae bacterium; assembly: GCA_003558435.1. Taxonomy (GTDB): domain Bacteria; phylum Actinomycetota; class Nitriliruptoria; order Nitriliruptorales; family Nitriliruptoraceae; genus PWLR01. The sequence continues at coordinate 25,515 of PWLR01000062.1, forward strand.
GTCCGGCGAACGTCTCGAAGGCCACCACAGCGGCTGCGGCCGCCTGCCCGGCGAACTCTCCTATCTCCCCGACCTGTTCCCGCGCCGACTCGAGCAGGTCGGCCGGGCCCTCGAGGCCCAGGCCGAGCGGATCGTCCTCGAGGAACTGTTCGATCTGCTCGATGCCCTCGCCGGTCGATTCGACCAACTCCGGGACGTCCGCGATCACGAGCGGGATCATCGCGCCGATGATGCCACCGATGACCACGAAGCCGAGCAGCAGCGAGGCGAACGCCGCCAGGGCGTCCGGCACCCCCAGGTCCTTGAGCTTGCCGGCCACCGGGACCAGCAAGGTGGCCGGGAACAGGGCGAGGATCACCGGGACCACGATGAGTGCCAGTTCGGCGGCGACGATGCCCGCGAGCACCAACACACCGGCGATGCCGAGCAAGGCCCAGCCGGTCCGGCCCGCGTTCCACACCCGTGCGCGCACATCACGCGTCTGTGAGGCATCGGTTCCGCTGGTCTCGGTGTCCTCGGATCCCGTCGTCGGCACGGTGTCTGGTCCGGTCTCGCCCTCGGCCGTCTCGGTCGGTTCGGGCGTCGCATCGGACGCTGCGGCGTCGGTGCGCTGTTCTGGCATGGGGTTCCCTCCGTCGTTGGCGAGGGAAGCGGGCAACGGAGGACCGCGATCACCGGCCATCCCTTCGTCCGGACGCCTGGCCGTTCGGCATCGGTGCGCGACGCTCCCGGCGGCGCCGGCTTCGCATACTGGTGGACTGGCCGTTGATGCGGGGCCCGTCGGGGTTCCGGCCGTGGTCGGAGGCGCGATGAGGCGTCGAGCCGATGGAGACAGCCATGGAGCGGTCCGCGAGCCGGGAACTCGGAGTGGTCGGTCTGGAGCCGTGGCGAGAAGAGCGGCTCGGTCGGATCGGTCAGGAGCGGGCCTTCGCGGTGCGACCGGTGCTGGATGCCGCGCGTGTCCGTTACCTGCGGCAGTGGAGCCTGGACGAGCTGCTCGACGAGGCGCGACAACGGCTGGACGAGCGGCCCGTCGACGGGATCGCCACCTACTGGGATTTCCCCAGCTCGTGCATCGCGGCCATCCTCGCCGAGGAACACGATCTTCCCGGCCCCCGCCTGCCCTCGGTGGTCACCTTCGAACACAAGTACTGGAGCCGTCTGCTGCAGCAGAAGGTGGCACCGGAGGACACGCCACGCTTCGCGGCGGTCGATGTCTTCGCCGATCCGGACATCGAGGGTCCGCCGCTGCCCTACCCGTTCTGGTTGAAGCCCGTGAAGTCGTTCTCCGGACTGCTGGGGTTCCGCGTGACCGACGACGAGCAGTGGTGCGCAGCCATCCGCAGCCTGCGGGCCGGCATCGAGCGGCTGGGCGGGCCGTTCCAGCAGGTCCTCGATCGCGTCGCCGACGTCCCCGAGGAGGTCGCGCGGCTCGGAGGCGCCGGCGCGATCGCGGAGGGCATCATCGACGGTGATCAGTGCACCCTCGAGGGCCACGTCCACGACGGCGAGGTGGAGGTGCACGGCGTCTTCGACATCCACCGCGCGGCGGACGGCTCCACCTTCACCCACTACACCTACCCCTCCAAGCTCTCCGAAGCGGCGCGGCGGCACATGCACGCGATCGCGGTCGACCTCGTCACGGCGGCCGGCTACGACCAGGGCGCGTTCAACATCGAGTACTTCATCGACGAGGAACGGGGGCGGACCTGGATCCTGGAGGTCAACCCCCGGATCAGCCAGGAGCACGATCAGCTGATGGTCTGGGTGGACGGGGTCAGCAACCTCGAGGTGATGGCGAGCGCGGCGCTCGGCGAGAACCCGATGCTGCGGCCACGAGGTGGTCCGTGTTCGCTCGCCGCGAAGTTCTTCGTGCGGCGTGAACGGGACGCCACGGTCACCCGCGTCCCGGATGCTCGGCGGCTGGCGGCGATCGAGGACCGCTTCGCCCCCTGTGCGATCGAGCTGCTCGTCCGAACCGGTGATCGGTTGTCGGAACTCCCCGAACAGGAGCCCTACAGCTACCTGCTCGCCTACGTCCACCTCGGTGCGGACGGCGAAGGGGAACTGATGGACCGTTACGACGCGGTGATCCGTGAACTAGACCTGGGATTCGACGACTGACGCCGAACCCGAGGCGACCGAGTGGAACTGCGAGAGACGTTCCCCCGACCCATCCGTGACATCGAACACCTGGAGATCCCGACCCGCGACGGAACCCGCCTGGCGGCGCGTGTCTGGCTGCCGATCGACGCGGACGATGATCCCGTTCCCGCCGTGCTGGAGTACATCCCCTACCGACGGCGGGACTTCACCCGGCAACGCGACGAGCTGCACCACCCCTACGTCGCGGGACACGGGTACGCCTCGGTTCGCGTCGATCTGCGGGGGAGCGGCGACAGCGAGGGGATCCTCACCGACGAGTACCTCGAGCTCGAGCTGACCGACGGTGAGGACGTGATCGCGTGGCTCGCCGCGCAACCCTGGTGTGACGGCTCGGTCGGCATGATGGGGATCTCCTGGGGCGGGTTCAACGCGTTGCAGCTCGCGGCCCGACGGCCACCCGCCCTGGGAGCGATCATCACCGTCGCGTCCACCGACGACCGCTACGCCGACGACGTGCACTACATGGGCGGGTGCCTGCTGGGCGACAACCTGTCCTGGGCCTCGACGATGTTCTCCTACAACTCGCTGCCGCCCGATCCCGCGCTCACCCCCGACTGGCGCGAACGCTGGCACGAGCGGCTCCAGGGATCGGGCCTGTGGCTCGACACCTGGTTGCGACACCCGCACCGTGACGACTACTGGAAGCACGGATCGGTCTCCGAGGACCATGGGTGCATCACGGTGCCGGTGATGGCGGTGTCGGGGTGGGCGGACGGGTACTCGAACGCGGTGTTCCGACTGCTCGAGCACCTCGAGGTACCCCGTGCCGGGCTGGTCGGACCGTGGAGCCACAAGTACCCGCACATCGGCCAACCCGGTCCGGCGATCGGTTGGCTGCAGGAATGCGTCCGATGGTGGGACCGATGGCTGAAGGGCATCGACAACGGCGTGGACGACCAACCCCACCTCCGGGCGTTCGTGCAGGCCTCGCACGCACCGTTCAGCGGCCACCACGAACGTGCCGGCCGGTGGGTCAGCGAGCCCACCTGGCCGTCCCCCCACACCGAGTGGCTGACCTACCGCATGTCGGGCCACCAGCTGAGTCCCGACCAGGTCCCGTCCCGACGACACGCCGACGAGCGCATGCTCGTGCATTCGCCGTTGTCGACGGGGTTGTTCGCGGGCAAGTGGGCCTCGTACGGCGACGCGCCCGATCTCCCCGGTGATCAGCAGGAGGAAGACGGGGGTGCCCTGGTCTTCGAGACCGCGCCACTGGAGGAGGATGTCGAGATCCTGGGCGCTGCGGTGGTCGAACTCGAGGTGGCCTCGGATGTTCCCGTCGCGATGCTGGCGATCCGGCTCTCCGATGTTCGACCGAACAACGAGGTCAACCGGCTCACGTACGGGTTGTTGAACCTCACGCATCGCGACGGCCACGAGCACCCTCAGCCACTGGTACCCGACGAGCCCGTCCGGGTCCGGGTCCGCCTCAACGACGTGGGACAGCACATCCCGGCTGGTCACCGGCTCCGCCTCGCCCTGTCGACCTCGTACTGGCCGCTCGCGTGGCTACCGCCCGAACCGGTGCACCTGACGGTGTTCCCGAGCACCGGGTGCCTGTACCTACCGGTCCGGCCGGCGCGGGACGAGGAGGCGATCGAGTTCGGCCCGGTGGAGGCGGCCCGGCCCGGCCCGGTCACCGACCTGGAACCCGGTGAGAGCTGGTGGCGCGTCCTCCGCGACCTGGGGACCGGCACCTCGACGCTCGAGATCGTCAAGGCCAAGGGGCCGCGGCGGATCGAGAACATCGATCTGACCATCTCCTACCGGGTGACCGAGCGCGACACCGTCCAGGGCGCGGACGTCACCTCGGCCCGTGGTGAGACGCTCTGGGAGCGGACCCTCGAACGAGGGGACTGGAAGGTCAGGACCGTGGCCCGCACGGTGCTGACCTGTGACGTCGAGGACTTCTATCTGCACGCGACCCTCGATGCGTTCGAGGGGGAGGAACGGGTGCACTCGTCCAACGCCTCCCGGCGGATACCCCGCCGGCTGGTCTAAGTCGACGTCAGATCGGATGTGCCCGCCATCTTGAGCGCACCCGATCCCGCTCTGCGCGAGCGGACCGCACACCGCTTCGACCGGTCGTAGGGGTGAGTGGTGACGCCCCCCAACGTATCGGCGAGTCACCGGATGTCGACCCGAGGTGGTGGAGTGAACGCTTCCTGTCGCTTTATGCCCGAACAGCGCGCGAGCACGAGGCGGGGGCTCCCCGCGTGCCCGCGCGGGAGCTCATCGCCGTCAGGAGCGTTGCCCCTGCTCCTCACCCGGTACGTCGCCTCCGGTCATCCTCTTCCAGATGTAGATGCCGAGGCCGAGCAACAGCACAGGGATCCGCAGCGGGCCGGGCAGGAACCGCCACGCCCGGCGGAGCAGCGGGAACGAGCTCACGATCGCGCGCAGATTCACGGGCAGCTTTCGGTTCGACGACCCCGAACGGTAACGACCGGAGCAGCCCTGCCCTCCTGCCCCCCCTGGCCCGACGGTCAACGGGCTGAACCGCCGTTGCCGGCGGCCGGGCCAGCGTCCCGGGGACCGTTCCCGAGCGGGATCACGGCATCACCGTGGGCGCCGGTGCGCGCCAGGTGCCGCAGTTCCGGTCCCTGCGGCCACAATCGGATGCTGACCGTGTGGTGTCGCAGCTCGCTGGAGGGCTCCATGCGCACCCAGGCGAAGGGCGCGTCGTCGGTCGCCTGCGTGGCGACCGTCTCCACCGCGGTGTGGAAGCGGTCGAGCTCGTCGGTGGACAGGTACTCCTCGACGATCGAGTGGTACAGCAAGGTGCAACGCCCCCGGACGGGACGGGCGTGTTCACGGACCCAGACATCGGCCTCGGCACGGTCGATCTGCGCGGGGATGCGCGACGCGATCCGGATCGCGGCCCCGAGCCGCTGGAAGCGGTCGAGCTGATCGCCCCATACCGAGGCGCTGAGGCTGAGCCGCCCCTCGCTGGTGGTGGGATCGATGGGCGTGCGGTCGCCTCCCCGCCGATCGACGACCCGCAGCCGCGTGGCGGCGTGCGGCACCGGGCCGCGCCATCTTCCCTGCAGGACCAGTTCACCGTCGGGCTCACCGATCACGTGCCCCTCCGGCAACTCGTAGCGGTACGCATCCATCCGCAGGTTGAGTCCTGCGGCCGCTCCCACCTCGCGCAGCGACAGCGGTAGGCCCGTCACGGCCGAGGCCTCCAGCAGCCCGAGCAGCAGGCCCGCGGCGCGACCGGGCTCATTGGTCTGGCAGGGGCGTTGGAGGTCGGTGGCGAGCTGCTGTCGTTGCTCGGCGATCGTGGCGAGGAACGGCGCCGCGACCGTCGCCAGGTCGACGGTGCCACCGACCGTCGGGTAGTGCAGGGCGAGGCGGGGGGCAGCTCGAGTCAGTACCAGGCGGTGGACCGCCGCCATCAACCTCAGCGCCGCGGCGTCGCCGCGGCCGGGCCGTACCCACGGCACCAGCAGTTCGGCTGTCGGGCCCCCGGCGAGGACGTCCTGCGCCGCCGTGGTCAGCAGATGGGTGTAGAGGGGCGAACCCATGACCTGGCACGCTCGGGCCTGGCCGATCAACTGCCAGGCGATCAACCGCTCCGGCTGGGTCGTCGGGGGAGGGGTGCCGGCCCCCGCGCCGGGTTCGCCGGTCGCGCCCACGACGGCGCCGGACTCCGTGGCTCGGGTCATGCCGCCTCCTCGGTCGTGTCCCGGGTCGGGACCGCCTCTGCATGGTCCCAGAAACGCGCATGGGACTCGGTGAGCCGCCGTTGCGCTTCCCGGTCGTCGATGGTCGGCGCGAGGTCCCCGCGCTGGTGGCCGTAGCGGCCGAACTGCGCATGGTTCATCCCGTCGATCTCGACGAAGGTGGCGTCGTCAGGCAGCGTCCCGATGCGGTCGGTGATGTCCTCGCGGGTGGCCAGACCGTCGCGGCTCCCGCTGACCGACAGCACGCGAACGTCGGCGCGTTCGGCGAGCCCGGCGCCCTGCGTGGCGTACGACGCCCAGAGGACCAGGCCCTCGACGCCGCCCTCGGGCTGTCCGCCCAACCAGCTGGCCGCCATCGACCCGCCGAGCGAGTGCCCCCCGACCCACCAGGTGTCGATCTCCGGATGATCGGCGATGAGATCGTCTGCACGGGAGCGTCCGAACACCGCGAGGTTGAAGGGCATCTGGGGGATCAGCACCAGCGTGTCGGTTGCCGCCACGATCGGTGCCCAGGTCGCGACGTAGGCCTCCGGAGCGACGCGAGCGCCGGGGTAGAACACCACGGCTCGCCGGGGGACACGACCCACGGGTCGCAGCTCGACCGTCGGGCCGAGACGCACCTCGACGTCCGGGTCGCTCATGGCGGCGTCCAGTGCACCGGGCTCGGCGGCCCGGGGGGTGTTCGCCCACAGGGCGAAGGCGGACACCGCGAGCACCACGATCAGTCCGAGCGCGATCCCGACCCGCCGCAGAACGGTGCGGCGAGGTCCGGACATGTCCTGGTGATCCTCGTCGCCGTCGGATGGTCGATCGAGTGCTGGCAGCTGCACGCTACCGGGCAGGGGGTCCGTTACGGCTGCGCACACCCGGCTGGTGGCAGGCGCCGACAACGAGA
>PWLR01000207.1 GCA_003558435.1 Nitriliruptoraceae bacterium
GAGCCGCTTCTTCGCGCGCTCGAGCAGCGGCATCACGACCACCGACACGGCAGCAAGCCCGATCCCGACCATGCTGACGTCCGGAGGGCGCCTGTCGACGAGTTGGCTGATGGCTTCGAAGCCGACGTACAGCGCGAGCACCGCGAAACACACGGCGATCCAGCGGACTGCCCGCCGGTCGACATCCACCATGCAGCCACCGCGGCGTTCCTGGGCGAGCCGCCAGGCCAGCACCAGTGAGGTCGAGACCTCCACCCCCGAGTCGAGCCCGAACGCGATCAGGCTGATCGAGCCGGCCACGATCCCCGCCCCGATGGCGACAACGCCTTCGATGACGTTCCACCCGATCGTCAGGTTGTTGTAGAGCCCAACCCGGCGTACCGCCTCGGGGCGGCTCAGTTGTTGCGACGGAAGGCTCACGAGTCGTCTACCTCGGGCTGGTGGGGGTGCTCGGGGTCGATGGCGAGCGTGAGCTCGACCAGGTCACGCAGCGCGTGGCCGAGGCGCCGGTCGACGAGTTCGTAGCGCATCCGCCGCCCCTCCGGCACGGCGATGACCAATCCGCAACCGCGCAGGCAGGCGAGATGGTTCGAGGTGTTCTGCCGGGTCTCGCCAAGCTCGACGGCGAGCTCGGCCGGGTATCCCGGTCCGCGGGCCAGCGCGACCAACAGTCGGCGCCGGGTTCCGTCGGACAGTGCGCTGCCAAGCCGGGACAGCCCGTCCAGATCGATGTCGCACGCGTTGCTCTGCATGGTTGGACTGTACACGCCGTGCTGTCGGATACAGCCGGCCATGTACCGATGGCGCGGTGGGAGTCGGGGTTCGCGCCAGGCTGCCCGTCCGCGCACGGTGGCAGCCGCGATCGCGGCCGTCAGGTGATCGAGGCCTGGTAGATGCTCTCCACGGCGGTGTCGAGGGTCGTGTCGAACTCCTCGTCGCTCTGGTCGGCGGACAGCTCGCCGATCAGCGCGCGGGAGAACGACGCGATCAGACCGGGGTTGCGGGCGAGCCGCTCGTTGGCCTCGTCCCTGGAGTAGCCGCCCGAGAGCGCCACGACCCGCAGCACCTTCGGGTGCTCGATCAGCGGGCTGTAGAAGCCGTCCTGCGACGGGATCGTGAGCTTGAGCATCACCTGGTGGTCGCCTGCGAGTTGGTCGAGGTGCTCGGTGATGGACGGGAGCAGCAGCTGTTCGGCCTCCTGCTTCTGCGGGCTGTGGATGTCGATCTCGGGTTCGAGGATCGGCATGAGCCCCGCCTCGAGGATCCGCTGCCCGACCTCGAACTGCTGCTCGACGATGCGGCGGATGCCGCCCGCGTCGCCGAGCTTGACGACCGAGCGCATCTTGGTGCCGAACACGCCCCCGTCCCGGGCGCGGGCGAGGAGGTCGTCGAGCCCGGGCATGGGCTTCATGACCTGGACGCCGTCGGCCTCGTCGGCCAATCCCTTGTCGACCTTGACGAACGGCACGACGTTCTTGGTCTGCCACAGGTAGGTCGCGCTGGGCACCCCGTCGATCTCGCGCTCCATGGTGCCCTCGAACAGGATGGCCGCCAGGATCCGTTCACCTGTGAAGGCCGCGGAGGTGATGATCCGGGTACGCATCTGGTGGACGAGGTCGAACATCTCGTCCTCGGAGGCGTAGGCATCCTCCAAGATGCCGTACTGGCGCAGGGCCTTCGGGGTCGAGCCGCCACTCTGGTCGAGCGCCGCGACGAAACCCTCACCCTCGGCGATCCGGTCGTACATCTGCGTGTCCATGAGGGCTCTCCGTGGGTTGGGGTGGCTTGTCCTCAACCGCGAACTTACGCTTTCCGCCGGCCGCACAGGGTCCGCCGTAGGCCGTGGGTTCTCGAAGTGGCCGAATCACCGATCCACGACTACATCTAGCCAGCGCAGGCCGCCATCGGAAGTGGCGATGGCCGGGACGTAGTGTCGACCGCCAAGCCTCCACGTCGAGACGTTCACCCCTGGGGCCCTTGCGGCGTACAGCTGTGGTCGCTGCCCGACATGCTCCTGCGGGCTGCGTTGCGAAGGCGCGCGGACGCAGCGCCTGAGCAGCAGCTGCGACGGGCGTGTCGCATACCTCCGGCGGGAGGCGGAAGCCTCTGGCCGGTCCTGGCTCGTCGGCGCAGACTCGAAGGTGACCGACCACGGTCGTTAGGCACCCGCACCCCTGCCGTGCGTCGGCAGGGTGAGAGCGGAGTCGGAGGGCGCTCTCGAGCCGCCTCGATCCCTCCCTCGACCGTAGGAGAACCACCATGAGACGCGCCATCACCGGCGCGGCCTCGCTTGTCCTGATCATGGGACTACTGCTCGCCGCGACGGTCCCGCACGACGTCGCGGCAGCAGCCGTCCCCGCCCAGGGCGAGCAGACCGTCACCGCCTACTACGTCCGTGACACCGGCAAGACGCTGCAGCTGGTCCGCGAGCAGCGCACGTTGCCCACCCGCACGCTCGGCGTCGCCCGAGCCTCCGTCGGGCAGTCCCTGATGAAGCCCCGGACCCCC
>PWLR01000206.1 GCA_003558435.1 Nitriliruptoraceae bacterium
CCGGCTCTGGGACCGGCTCGAGGCCGACGAGCCAACGACCTTCGCCCGATTGGTCGAGCAACTCGGTCTGGACCCCGCCGAACGCGCATCGTGGCAGGACGTCGTCGAGGGGCTCCGGGTGGTCGAGCCCGACCCGTCCTCGCGCTTGATCGAGCAGTTCGTCGGCTACTTCGCGCTCGAGGACATCGACCCCGAGCAACTGAAGGAACGTCTCCAGCATCCAGATGAGTACTGGGGCTGGCCCAACGGCATCGCGGTCCACACCCAGGTCATCAAGCAGCCCGACGTGGCCCAGCTGTTCGTCAACCAGCCCGAGCGCTACGACCGGGCCACGGTCGAGGCGAACGTCGACTACTACCTCCCACGGACCCAGCACGGGTCGTCGCTGTCCCGTCCCATCTACGCCCTGCTGGCGGCGCGGTTGGGGCGGGTGGACGAGGCCTACGAGCTGTTCCTGCGCGGGGCGACCGTCGATCTGCTCGCCGACGCCCACGTGGCTCCCGGGGGCACCTTCATCGGCGGTATCCACGTCGCCGCCTGTGGCGCTGCCTGGCAGGTCGCGGTCCTTGGTTTCGGCGGGGTCCACGTGCGCGAGGACCACGTCGAGGTGGCACCTCGGCTGCCGGACGGATGGGACTCGCTGCGCTTCGGGCTGACCGTCAGAGGGTGCTGGCTCGAGGTGGCGGCCACCACCGAGGACGTCATGGTGACGGCGGCGGACGACAACCCCGGAGGGATCGACGTCGTGTTGCACGGCAGACGTCTGCGCCTCGAACCGGGCCTGCAGCACACCGTGTCGCTGGATGCCCCGCAGGAGCCCACGAGCGTTCGCTGAACGGCCCGGTGGCGTAGAGCCCGGCGTCCCTTCACCTCCGGTGGGGCACACGCCTACGCTCGCGCTCCGGACGACGATCGGCATGGGTTACCCGGTGGGGGTGGCGCGTTCAGCCCCTCGGAGCCATGGGAGGGCGACGTCATGAGCGAGGTCCTGATCGAGGTGAACGACCTCGTGCAGGCGATCAACGACCCGGCGGTGGTGATCGAACGACGTGAGGGCCGGTTGCACCTGGTGGCCGTCAACCAGGCGGCGCTCAACGCGTTCGGTCGACCCGCGGAAGCGGTCCTCGGGACCGGATTCACCGCGTACTACCGGCCGGAGGAGCTCGCCTCGCTGGAGCGCCGGGTTCGCGGGGTGCTCGCGACGCGACGGTCGGCGTCTCACGAAGTGGTACGGGAACTACCGACCGGTCGGTTCGTCTTCGAGAGCTGGCTCACGCCGCTGTCGGACGAACAGGTACTCGGGATCGGTCGTGACATCTCGGTGCGTGCCGCGGCGGTCGCGCGCGCCGCAGAGCTCGAGAGCCTCACCGGGACCGGCACGTGGTCGTGGAGCCTGGTGGACGATGCGGTGCGGTGGTCGCCGGAACTGCGACGGGTGCTGGACCTGCCGGCACGGTCGGTCCCGAGCCTCGCCGGGGCGGTCGAGCGCATCCACCCCGACGACGTCGAGGAGGTGTTCCGAACGCTGGAGGAGGTCATCCGTAGCGGTCACAGCGCCGCGAGCGAGTACCGTCACCGGGGCACCGATGGCTCCGAGCGCCGTATCTTCGCCCGGGCCGGGCTCGTGCGCGATGCCGACGATCGCCCGGTCCGCCTGTTCGGCACCGTGCAGGACGTCACCGAACGTCGACGACTGCAGCGTCGTGAGCAGCAAGCGGCCGTGGCCGCCCGTCAACTCGATCGTGCGCTGCAGCTCAACGACGACGTCATCCAATCGTTGGCGCGCGCCACCCTCGCGCTGCAACTGGGACGTCTCGATGATGTCGAGTCCGCAGTTCACGACGGGATGGAGACGGTACGGGCGATCATGGGTGAACTGCTGCGGAGCACGACCGCCTTCGGCGGTGGTCTCCGATCCGGTGACCTACGGCGACGATCCCTGGATGAGGCCCCGCGACCGCTCCCCACGGCGAGCGGCGACCGGGACCCGGCGGCGTGACGCGGAGCCAGGTGTGACCGCCCGGGGATCGGGCGTACACCCCGCGAGACGGAGGTTGCTCGGGTCCGCGTCAGGCCCCACTCGAGCTGGCTGCTGACGAACCGGCACCACGGGGCAGGCTCAGCAGGAACACGGCGCCGCCCCTGGGCGCGGGCTCGAGGATGAGTTCCCCACCGTGCTGGCGGGCGATGTCGCGAGACAGCGCGAGGCCGAGGCCGAGGCCCGACGCGCTGCCGTGGCCGCGCACGTACGGTTCGAAGATGCGGTCCGCGGCCTCCGGTGCGACACCATGGCCCTGATCGCGTACCCGCAAGAACACGTGTTGAGGGTCCTGGGAGACCTCCAACACGATCTCACGACCCCGTGGGCTGTAGCTCGCGGCATTGCTCAACAGGTTGTAGAGCACCTGACGGACCTGATCGGGGTCGATCACGGCGTGCGCGGGACCCTCGGAGGCGACGGCACTCGTATGGTGCGCCAGCTCGGACAACGCCAGGTCGTCGATGACCTCGCGCGCCAGGAGGTCCAGGTCGGTGGGGATCGCGGTCGGGACGCGCGCACCGGTGGCCAACTGTGCCAGACGCGAGGTCTGCAGTTGGGCGATCCTCAGGTGCCGGGACGCGATGCCGATCAGTTCGACGCCCTGGTCGTCGTCGGCATCCAGCCGCGCGCGCAACAACGCCAGGGCTGCGGTCGCGGTCCCGAGCGGTCCGGCCATCTCGTGGGCGGCCAGTGCGGCGGCTCGCTCGAAGTCCTGATGGTCGGCGCCCGGCGGCATCGGGCGGTGGTTCGCACGCATCATGGTGAGGACGGCCAGTGAGAGGAGAGGTGGTGGAGTTCCGTCTCGCAGGACACACCGTGGTCGCGATGACCACGCCTTGCCGGGCATGCTCGTCTTGTCGTGCTCGTCACGCTTCGGTGACGTTCAGCGCTTCCCCCGGGTCGGGACGCTACCGGGAGGGCCGGGGCAGCGGGGTGGCCGGAGGTACCTCGGCCACCCCGCTGCAGAGCCCGGTATGGCGGGCGGTACCGTCGCCCGCCCCTGCGCTCCACTCGATGAGGTGAACCATGACGGCTCCCGGTCAGCACGCGCGCCCCAGCCGTTTCCCGGCATCCGCAGCACCCGTTCGCCAGGGCCGTGGTGCCGGGCGCGCCCTGCTGGCGCTGGCGTGGCTGGTCCCGCTCGGGGTACTCGGCCAGGCAGCCATCGCCGGCCAGGCGCTGTACGTCTCGCCCGACCTCTTCGGCCTGCACGGCGGCCTCGGTCACGGTGTCATGCTGTTGGCCCTGGTGACGGCCGCACTGGCCTGGATCGTCGGGTCGTCGCGCCCGGCAGCGGCGCTCGCGAGCTTGGCCGTGATCGCGCTGATCGGCCAGACCGGCCTCGGCTACGTCGGTCACCGGAGCCGGGTGGCCCTGGCGTCCTCCCTGCACATCCCGTTGGGGGTCACGATCCTGGGGCTGACCGTCGCGGTCGCTGTGCTCGTCACGATCTCCCGACGACAGGCCGTCGGTGTCGAACGGGATGACCTCGACCGTCCAGCGGCCGGATGAGGCGTCCCGTCGTGCTGCTTCCGCCGTCGAAGGGCAAGGCGGAGGGCGGGTCGGACACGGTCCACGCCCCGACCGTCGGGCGGAACCACCCGTTGGCCGCAGCGCGACGCGAGGTCATGACGGCGGCCATCGACGCGGCATCATCGTTCTCCGACGCGGATCTGACCCGGGTGACCGGCGTGCGCGCCGCACACGTCACGGCGGCTCGGGCCGGGCTCGCCGCCCTCGCCGAAGCTCCGTCGCTCCCCGCGCACCAGCGGTACACGGGGGTCGTCCACGGCAACGCCGGTCTGGCCAGGTTGGATCCGGCGGTACTGGATGTGGACGTGCGGATCGTCTCGGGTCTGCTCGGCCTGGTCGCGCTCGACGAGCCCGTACCGCCCTACCGGCTCGAGTTCACGGCGAGCCTGCCACCGCTCGGGGGGCTCGCCACGTTCTGGCGGGACCACCTCGGCGAGTACCTGCTCGAGTTGGCCGACGGTGTGCGCGTGTGGGACCTGCTGCCCGGGGAACACGCCCGCATGTGGCCGCCGGGTGTCCGCGATCGTCTGGATGCCGTATCGGTCCGCTTCCTGCGACCCGACGGGCGTGCCGCCAACGCGGCACGGGCCAAGGTCGCGAAGGGCCGTCTCGCGGCGTGGCTGATCAACGCCCCCGAGGCCGACCCGCCTAGCGTGGCCGCCGAGGCCGACCTCGGCGACGGCTGGTCGGTGACCGCCACGGGCGACGCGGTGACCGCCACCTCCGAGCACTGAGCCGGGTCGATCCCGTGCCCACCTCGCCGGGTCGATCCCGTGCCCACCTCGCCGGGTCGATCCCGTGCCTACCTCGCCGGGTGCTCACGTCCGGTCACGGCGTGTGACGGCTTCGCTCGACGGGCGCACAACCTCGCGTGACTGAACCACTTAGAGTCCTCATACGACCACCCACGGTGCAAACTCGCGCTTCCTACCGGAGGAACACCGTGGAACAGCAACGCAGCTCGATCGCCGCCCAGCTCGGCGGCGCACTCGTCACCGCCGCAGGAGCCGACGTCGGTGAGATGCGCGAGCGGGTCCGCCGTGTCCGGCTGCGGACCCTGGCCATCGTGCTGGGGGTCCCGACGGTGTTCCTCTGGTTCCGGATCCTCGATGGTCGGGCCATCAACCTGCTGCAAGCACCGCCGATGCCGCAGGACCCGGTCCTGTGGGTGATCCCCGCGGTGTTCGTCGTGGCGATCATCATCCTGGTTGCCATGCCCCTGATGAGCGGCCGTTCCCCCCACGTCACGTTCCGACCCGAACAGATAGATGTCTCGCTCGACGACGTCAAAGGGCTCGACGGGATCGTCAGCGAGGTGATCCGGACCCTCAACACCTTCCTCGGCTACGCACGGTTCCGCGACCAACTCGGCGGTACGCCCCGTCGTGGTCTGTTGTTCGAGGGACTCCCCGGGACCGGAAAGACCCACCTCGCCAAGGCCCTGGCCCGCGAAGCCGGTGTGCCGTTCCTGTTCGTGTCCGCGACCAGCTTCCAATCGATGTGGTACGGCGCGACGGCACGCAAGATCCGCGCGTACTTCCGGGCGCTGAGGAAGGCCGCACGCAAGGAGGGAGGAGCGATCGGCTTCATCGAGGAGATCGACGCGATCGCCACGGCCCGAGGCGGCATGGACGCGGCCACGCCCCTGTCGGCTTCGCTGGGGATGAGCGGTTGTGGCCACCACCGGCTGCTGGACGTCGCGAGCGCCCCGGGCGGTGGTCAGGACCTCGGTGGCACGCGACGGCTCGGCAGCGGAGCAGCCGCCGGTGGCGGGTTGCGCATCGATCGTGCCATGAGCGAGAGCAGTGGCGGGGTCGTGAACGAACTGCTGATCCAGATGCAGTCCTTCGATCAGCTCCCGGTCGGGCAGCGGATCGTCAACGCCTTCATCGACCGGCTCAACGCCTACCTGCCCACCCATCGCCAGGTCAAGCGTCGGCCGTCGCAGTACAACAACGTGCTGCTCATCGCCGCCACGAACCGTGCCGACCGGCTGGACCCCGCGCTGCTCCGGCCCGGCCGCTTCGACCGTCGCCTGACCTTCGAACCCCCGGCTCGAGCGGCGCGACGCGAACTGATCGACCACTTCCTGTCACGGAAGCGTCACGCGGCCGAACTGGACGAGGACGACAAGCGCGACGCCTTGGCGCGGCAGACGTTCGGCTACACCCCGGTGATGATCGAGCACCTGTTCGACGAGTCGCTGCTCAACGGGCTCCGTGAGGGCCGAGACGGTCTCAACTGGCAGGACGTCCAGGACGCACGGCTCACCGAGGAGGTGGGTCTGAAGAACCCGGTGGCCTACACGGTCAAGGAACGTCGTGCGGTCGCCACCCACGAAGCCGGGCACGCCACCGTCGCCTTCCTCACCGAGCTGCGCACGCTGGAGGTGCTGTCGATCGTGAAGCGGTCCGGTTCGCTCGGCCTGCTGGCCCATGGGGACCTCGAGGAGGTCTACACGCGCTCCAAGAGCGAGCTGCACGCGCTGATCGACATCGCGATGGGCGGCATGGTTGCGGAGGAACTGTGGCTCGGCGAGTCGGGCACCGGTCCCTCCGGTGACCTGCTGTCGGCGACCCGCGTCGCCGCGGAGGTGGTCGGGGCGGCCGGCATGGCCGGCAGCCTGGTGTCCCTCGCCGCGGTCCAGAACGGTCCGTTCTCCGACACCAACCTCGTCGGTCGGGTCCTGGCGGATGGGCAGGCGCGCCCTCAGGTCGACCGCCTCCTGTCGACCTCGAAGGCCCGCGTCCGGGCGATGCTGGAGGCCAATCGTCACATCGTCGAAGCGCTGCGCGATGCTCTGCTGGATCGTGACGAGTTGCTCGGCGAGGAGATCATGGAGGTCGCCCGAGGGGCCGGAGCCCCGGTTCGTGACGGGCTGGTCCTGGAGCGTCGCGGTGAGGACCGCCGGACCCGCGATCACCTCGCCGGGGTCGAGGCCTCCACCGGCTACGCCGCGATGGCGGCCGGGGAGCGCGACGCGTCACCGGCTTGAGCCCTCGGGCGCTCGTTCGGTCCGCGTCGAACCGACACGGCCCGACACGGCAACGTCGAGACGGACGCGTGGGCGTGCTCAGTCGATCGTCGGGACCCATGCGGCGGGACGCTTCTCGGCGAAGGCGCGGATGCCCTCCTGGCCCTCGTCGGAGGCGAAGTGTCGCGCCGAGAGCGCGAGCATGTCCTCGAACGCCTGGCTCATCGGCACCGCGGGTTCCTCGCGCAACAGCTGCTTGGTCGCTGCCAGGGCACCCGGGGCGCCTCGTGCGAGCATGTCGGCGAAGCGGGCCACCTCGGCGTCCAACGCCTCGGCAGGGACGGCGCGGTTGATCAGTCCGACCTGTTCCGCGCGCGCGGCGTCGAAGGTCTCGCCCGTCAGCAACAGCTCGTGCGCGGGGCGGGGGAGCAGGCGGGGAAGCACGGTCACGGAGATGATCGCCGGGACCACGCCGATGCGGACCTCCGTGAAGGCGAAGCTCGCGGTGTCGGCGGCGACGGCCAGATCGCACGCCGCGACCATCCCGACCCCACCGGCTCGTGCGGGCCCGGCGAGGCGCGCCACCACCGGCTTCGGTGAGGTCCAGATCAGCTCGAGGATCGCCGGGAACTCCCGCACGCCCTGACTGGTGCTCTCGGAGCCCAGCGCCTCCTTGAGATCCATGCCCGCGCAGAACACCGGGCCGGTGTGGGTGAGCACGATCACCCGCACGGCGTCGTCGTCGACGGCAGCCCTCAGGTGGCTCGAGAGCTCACGTCGCAGCTGCGCCGACAGGGCGTTGCGGTTGCCAGGCGAGTCGAGGGTGATCGTGGCGATCCCGGCGGCGACCTCGAGGTGCACCAGAGGCTCGGCGGCGCTCCCGTCGCTGGTGGCCCCGTGGTCGGGCGCTCCACTGGTCTCGGTCGCGTCGGTCATGGTCACTCCGTGGTCGGTCCCGCGGCACCGCCCTGGTGCCGTCGGCGAGCGTAGAGGGCCGTGGCTGCGGAGCCATGTCCGGGCTGATGGAACCTCGGCGGCTGGTCAGCGTGTGGCCGAGGGGGCATCCTCGGGATCGGTCACGAAGTCGATGAGCCGCTCGACCGACCGGATCAGTTCACGGTCGAGATCGCGCCAGGTGGACACGCTGCTACGGATCCGCCGCCACACCTCGTGGTGGTCGTCGATGCCCAGCCGAGCGGCCACCCCCTCCTTCCACGGTTCGCCCTTCGGTACCTGGGGCCAGGCCCGGATGCCGAGGACCTCCGGACGCACCGCGGCCCAGATGTCCACGAACGGGTGCCCGGTGATCAGCACGTGGGGGTGGCGGGCGGCCGCGGCGATCCGGCTCTCCTTCGACCCGACGACGAGGTGGTCGAGCAGCACGCCCAGCCGCCGTCCGGGACCCGGCGCGAACGTGCGCACGATGCCGGCCAGGTCGTCGGCCCCGTGGAGCACGTCGACGACGACGCCCTCCACCCGCAGGTCGGCACCCCAGACCTGTTCGATCAGTTCCGCGTCGTGGATGCCCTCGACGAGGATGCGGCTGGCCCGTGCGACGCGGGCAGGGGCGCCGGGGGCCGTGACCGAGCCGCTGTTGGTGGTGGCCGGCTCGAGTGCGCGGGCCGGTGTGCTCGGGGCCGGGGCGAGGCTCACCGCCCGGTCGTCGACGTAGAAGGCTCCCGGCGCGAGCCGGAAGCGACGTTCCCGGCCCCGGCGATCGGCCAGCGTGACCTCGCGGGTGTCGCACCGCACCACCGCCCCGACGAAGTCGGCGCTGGCGACCTCGACGACCACGCCGGAGGTCGCGATCACGGTGGGGATCGCCTTCGGCGCGCCGTCTCCGGCCAGGGTGCCACTGGTGGGATCGACGGGGAAAGGGTTCGTAGGTGGCATGCACGGCACGCTAGCGAGGTCTCCGGCGGGTGGCGTACAACCCCGCCATCGCCCGTGTCGGGCGACCCGGCGGTGCTTGCCGGCTCCTAGTCTGCGCATGCGTCGGGTCGCGTGCCGCAGGGGCGACCCGTGACCTGTGACCCGCCACCCGCGACCTGTGACCGATGAGCCGTGAGCCGTGAGCTGCGACCGATGAACCCTGACCCGAGGCCCGATGTCCCGGAGCCCGGCGAGCCCGGAGACGAGGCGCGCGCGACATCGCCCGGGGTGCCGGGGTCGGTGGCGGCCAGTCCTCTGGTGATCGTCGGGATGATGGGTAGTGGCAAGACGACCCTCGGACGCGCCCTGGCCGAACGCCTGCAGCGACCGCTGCTCGACTCCGACGCCGAGATCGAGCGCCGGCGTGGGATCTCCGGCGCCGAGATCGCGGACCTGGAGGGCGTGGAGATCCTCCATGCGCTCGAGCGCTCGGTGCTGCTGGAAGCGCTGAGGGACCCGTCGCCGTTGGTGGTGACCGCGGCCGCGTCGGTGGTCACCGATGCGGAGTGCCGGCGGGCGATGGTCTCGGCCATCGTGATCTGGTTGGACGCGCCGGTCGATGCTCTGGTCGCGCGCGTTGCCAGCGGGGCGCACCGTCGTCCGATCGATGTCGAGGCCGCGGAACGCCTGGCTCTCGAGCGACGAGAGGCGTTCGTCGAGATCGCGGACCTGCGCCTCGACGCCTTGCGACCACCCGGTGAGCTGGTCGACGCCGCGTTCGCGCACCTGGCCACGGTCCGCTGAGCGCTGCCCCGGCGAGCCGGTGCGCCCGGACGGATCGGGGACTACGCGGGCAGATGTCCGTCGGCCAACCGCCGACCGAGCCGCAGGGTGTCCTCGTCGAGCGTCCAGGGTTCCAGCTCGTGGGTGGCGCCGAAGGCGGTGACGATGGCCTCCCGGACCTTCTCCCACGTCACGTCGACCTCGTCGCGGATCTGGCCCGTGACCCGCGGATCGAAGGTCGCGTCCATCGCCCCGTAGACCGGCGTGAGAACGGTGTTGATGTCGGAGGCGTCACCGACCACGACCACCCCGCCGGTGTGGGCTGCCCCGTGCAGGAGCCGCTGTCCCATGCCCGCCAACTTGGTCTTGCCCCGGGCGTTGACCGACCACGCACCCGGGCAGTACTCGCCGCGGACCTCGCCGATCCGACCGTCGACACCGAGCGCCACGAACGCCTCCCGCAGTGCGCCCGCCATCATCCGGAAGCGCGCGTCGATCCCGTCGGCCGGACGTTCTGACCGATCCATGGGCACCGCCCAGGCGAAGGCGATCGTCTCATGGGTGAACACCGCGGCGCGGCCTCCCGCGAGCCGCAGGACGGCATCGAAGCCCTGCGCCTTCGCGGCCGCCAGTGCGGCCGGGAAGGCGGGGGACCGCGCATCGCGTGAGCTGAAGGCCACGACCCGGGGCGGGCGCGACAAGCGCAGGGTCGCCGGCAGTTCGCAGGCCTCGACCCGTTGCAGCACGGCGCGGGACAC
>PWLR01000272.1 GCA_003558435.1 Nitriliruptoraceae bacterium
CCCGCGAGCGCAGGCCACTAACGCCGCAGGTACAGGTAGAACAGGGTCACACCCTCGGAACTCGCGGCCGACACCGAGTGGGCGACCCCGGCCGGAACGTGCCAGTAGGAACCGGGACCGACGACCCGGCCGTCGACGTGAGCGCGGCCCTCCGAGAGCCAGATGTGGTGCTCGGCATCGGCGTGGCGGTGCTCCGGTACCTCGGCGCCCGCTTCGAGCCACATCACCCCCGCAGCATCACGACCCTGCCGCCACAGGATCGTGTAGGTGACGCCGGCATGCATGGGCTCCCGCGACCGGTGGCCGATGTCGTCGGCACCGATCACCAGTTCCTGGCCGCCAAGCGCGGGGGAGTTGTCCACCTCGGACTCCGATGGTCGCTACCACCACGATGCCCGATACCAGGTGGCCTGGCCAGAGCCCAACGTCCCGGATCCGATGATGCGGCTCAGCGCACCCGCCAGCGCAGCGCCCGGCGTTCGATGATGCCGGTGAGGCTGAACAGCACCAGCACGAACACCATGATCAGCACGATGAGCGCGAACACCAGCGCGGCGTTGTACTGGCTCTGGGCGAACATCAGCATGTAGCCGAGGCCCCGCGAGGAGGCGACGAACTCACCGACCACCGCGCCGGTGAACGCGAACCCGACCGCGATCTTGAGGTTGCTCAGCACCCGACCGGTGATCGCCGGCACGTAGACCTCGCGCAGCAACACCCGGGTGCCACCACCGAAGGTCCGGATCCGGTCGACCAGCCGGTTGTCGGTGTCCTGGATGCCGCCGTAGACGGCGAAGAACACCAGCACCGCCACCAGCAGGAACGACAACGCGACCTTGGAGGCGATGCCGATCCCGAGCCAGATGATCAGCAGCGGCGCGAAGATCACCCGCGGTACGGCGCTGAGCAGCACCATCACGGGTTCGATCAGCTCGGCGACCGGTCGGAACAGCCCGGCGACGGCGCCGAGCACCACACCCACCACGATGCCGAGGGCGAGCCCGAGCAACGCCGCGGTGAAGGTGGCCTCGATGTGGGGGAGGATCGAGCCGTCGGCGAACAGGGTGGCGAGCACACCGGCGATCGCGGTCGGCGACGAGGCGCTGAACGGGTCCACGACCCCGGTGCGCGAGGCCAGCTCCCAGATGCTCAGCAGGATCAGCGCGGCCACGGTTCGGCGCACCCCGACACCGGCGCGCTGCCGCCACATCGGGGTCGCCGATGTGGTCTGGCGGCCGGCCGGCCGGCGAGCGCCGCGGTTGCGCGCCGGCGCGATCGGCGCACCGGCCTGGGCGTCGGTGTGCGGGGCGGTGGTGGACGTCGACGATGCGCTCACGCGGCCACCTCGCGGTCGTCGTGGTCATCGGTGTGTGCGCCCGCACCGTCGACCACCTCGGCGAGCCCGCCCCACAACCGTTCGAGCAGCAGGCCGAAGGCCGGATCGGTACGGGTGGTCACCAGATCCCGGGGGCGGGGGAGCGGGACGTCGTAGCTGTCGACGATGTCGGCGTGAGGACCGGCGGACATCAGATGCACCCGGTCGGAGAGCGTGATCGCCTCCTCCAGGTCGTGGGTGACCAGCACGACGGTGATGTCGTTGCGCTCGACCCACGACAGCAGGTCCTCGGTGACCCGACGGCGGACGATCGCGTCGAGGGAGGCGAACGGCTCGTCCATCAGCAGCATCCTCGGACGCGGCGCGAAGCTCTGCGCGAGCGCGACACGTTTGCGCTGCCCGCCGGAGAGCTGCTGGGGGAACCGGCCACCGAGGCCCGCGAGGCCCATCCGTTCGAGCCACACGTCGGCCTCATCGTGCGCGGCCTGCTTGTCCTCACCGCGGATGATCAGCGGCAGGGCCACGTTGTGCCGGGCCGTTCGCCACGGCAGCAGCGCGTCGTCCTGGAACAGGAACCCGACCTCGGAGGCGTCCACGCCCAGCTCGATCGTGCCGGCGTCCGGCTCGTGGAGGCCGACGATGGCTCGCAGCACGCTCGACTTGCCGCACCCGGACGGGCCCACGAGGCTCGTGAACTGCCCGTCGGCGACGTGCAGGTCCAGCTCGCTCAGGACCGGTTCCTGGCCGTAGCCGAGCTGGAGGTCGTCGATACGCATCATCACGCGAGCACCGCCGTGTCGAGGGCCTGGTCGAGGGTCAGGTCGGCGTCGAGCACGTCGGCCTGCTGCAGCGAGATGATGACGCGTTGGGCGGCGTCCTCGTCGAGGTCCACCTCGGTGGGCCACAGCGACGCGCGGTAGCGCTCCACGATGTCGCCGAGCTGGTCGAGGTCCTCGCCGGCGACCAGTTCGCTCGGCAGCGCGGCGAGCAGGTCCTGCACGTCGGCGGTCTGGACCCGTTCGAGCCCGCGGGTCATGGCGCGCGCCATGCCCTGCAGCTGTTCGGCGCGCTCGTCCTGCTCGCCGTCGCGGATCGCGACGCCCATGAACTCGTAGGCCCCGCCGAAGACCTCGTTGGCCTCGTCGATCTCCATGAAGTTGATGAGCTCACCGGCGCCGTCCTCCCGCAGCAGGGTCAGGGCCGGCTCCTGGACCATGCCGGCGTCGACCTGGCCGAGGCGGAGCGCGTCGTAGAGGTTGGTGCCGAGCGCGGCGAACTGCACGCTGTCGGGGTCGACGCCGGCGCGCTCCAGGACGTAGAGCAGGATCGTGTGATCGGCGTTGCCGAGTGACGAGATCCCGACCTGGCGGCCTGCGAGGTCCTCGACGGACTGGATCTCGTCGGCGGTGTCGATCGCGGTGGCCAGCGCGAACAGCGGCAACCGCCCGGTGGTCATGAACCGCTTGACGGTCGCGCCGCTGGCGACCGCGCCGACCATCGCGTCGAACGAGCTCGCGGCGTAGTCGACCGCCCCGCCGTTGAGCGCCTGGACCGCGTCACCGCCACCACGGCTGTAGATCAGCTCGACGTCGAGGCCCTCGTCGGCGAAGTAGCCGGCGGCGCGGGTCACCTCGTAGGGCACCACGCACAGCAGCTGCCCGCAGAAGGCCAGGGTGACCTGTTCGAGGTCGGCGGCCGGCTCGCCGTCGCTGCCGGGACCTACCCCGCAGGCGGCGAGCCCGGCCGCACCGGCGGTGAGCACCATGCCGCGCAGCAGTTGCCGGCGACTGACCAGGGGACGGTCCGTCGAATAGCCGCCGCGTGGGGAACGCGGGTCTGCGGGCGCGCAGCAGTCCACCTGGACCTCCATGACCGTGCCGAAACGTGCGGGAGCGAGACGTTGTGGCCCGAACCGTACGGTGGTCGGGCCCGACCATCTGCCCTCGGGTTGTCAACGGTGCGAACCCCAGCGGCGGGTGCCCGCCGGCGTCCGCGGCCGACCCGGACGGGGGTCCGTCCGCAGGGCCTGGTCAGAGGGTGATGACGTGATCGGGCGGGTTGCCGGCCAACGCGCCGTACAGGTCGGGGAAACAGCCGACCGTGACACCGTCGACGACGTTGGTGACCACCACGTCGCCGACGTCGGGGTCGCCGGTGGCGAGTCCTCGTTGGACGGCGCACCGGTCACACATCATCAGCAGCATCCCCCGCTGCCGGGCGAGCCTCGACAGTCGCTCACCGATCGGGTCACCCGCCCGCAACACGTAGTTGTTGTCGTCGAAGAAGAACATGCCGACGACCTCGGCACCGTGACGATCCTCCTCGAGTTGCGGCAGGATCATCTCACCGATCTTGTAGCTGGTGTTGTGGCCGGCGGTGGCGAACACGTAGGCGACCTTCACGAGGTCCTCCCGGATCATCGGAAAACGGTGGTCGTCGTCGACGCTAACGCTCCGCGACCAGCCGCGTGAGACGACCGATGGGGGAACCGTCCGAACCCCGCGGCGCTGGCTGCCCGCCCAGGTGATCGTCTCGGACACGTCCCCGGCCGGTCCACCTCGGTGGCCTCGCACGACCGCACCGCGATCGACGGGCGCCCGGGATGGACGCTTCACCCCGCGTGCTACAGCGAGCCGACGTCGTCGTCCGAGCCTTCGGGGGCCGGTTTCGGCTCGGTCGCCCCGGGCTGGGCGTCGACGATCGCCGCCCCCGCCGGGCCGGTCTCGATCAGGTGGTGCTCGAGGACGTCGTATTCCTCGGCGGACGCGCTGATCAGCGCCGCCGCGATCGCGACCGCCGGCAGCGCCAGCAGGGCGCCGGTCGCCCCGGCAAGCGCACCGCCGGCGAGCACGGACATGAAGGCCACGGCTGGGTGCAGGTGCATGGTGTGGAAGGTGATCCGCGGCATGATCAGGTAGTTCTCGATCTGCTGGTAGATCGTGATGGTCACCAGGACCAGGATCGCGCGGCCGGGCGAGGCCGCGAGCGCCACGATCAGCGGCAGGGCGCCGCCGAGGTAGGTGCCGATCACCGGGATGACCGAGGAGATGATGCCCATCCACATCCCCAGGGCGAGGGCGTATTCGAGCCCGATGAGGGTGAACACCAGGATGTGCACGGCCGCCGAGGCCACCGCGATCAACGCCCGGCTGTAGACGTACCCGCCCGTCTTGGCGATCGCGAGCTCCCACAACCCCAGCACCCGCACCTGTTCGCGGTGGGACAGACGACTGGCCAGCTGGAAGCGCAGGCGGGGACCGTCGGCGACGAGGTAGAAGGTCACCAGCGCGACGGTCAGCAGCAGGAACACGCCGCCGAGCACGGTCTGCCCGAACCCGAGGGCGCCACGACCGAGCAGACCGATGTCGTCGGGAAGGCCGGCGGGGAACACCTGTTGCTGCGCGCCCAGCCATTCGGCGACCGCCTCGCCGGTCTCGCCCGGCAGGAGCGACTCGGCCTGGCGTGCGACCTGGTCGAGCAACCCGGGCCCGGCCTGGAGCATCGTGGTGGCCTGATCGATGATCAGCGGGGCCATGGCAGCCAGGAAGGTCCCGAAGAACACGATCACCGCGAGGAAGACCGCCCACGTCCCGAGCCCGCGGCGCAGCCCCCGGCGGTACAGCCACTGCACGGCCGGCTCCATCGCGAAGGACAGGAAGAGGCTGATGACCAGCACGGTGATCAGCCCCTGCACGGCACCGATCACCCCGGTCACGGCCTGGGCGAGCAGCAGACCGCCACCGACCCCCAGGACGATCGGGATGGAGCGGTCGAGCCAGCCGCCCCGCGGCATCGTGCGGCGAGCTGGTCGCGCGTCGGGTGGGTCGGCTCCCAGGGTCGGGTCCCCGACCGGCGCCACGCTTGCCGGCGGGGGTGGCGAGCCATCGCCGGTGCGCGGCCCATACGCCGCCGTGGCGTCGGACTCGGGTTCGGGGGCTCCAGAGGTCATCACCGCACGAAGCGTAGACCCAGGTTGCGGGACCGGACGGCACCCGAGCCCCGTCGGCTCCCCGAGGGGCGAGCTGTGGGGTCGCCAGCTCGCCGAGTCCCGGGGCGAGCGAAGCCCGCCTGGTGCACCGGGCGAGGTCGTGGGGTCGTCACGGGGCGGCCAGCGTCGGGCGCCGTGAACGCTGTGCGGTACCAACACCGCGGTCTGTTCGATCCGATGGACCACGACAGCGGGCGTGCCGATGACCACGAGTTCCCGGGTGGCCGCGACACGGCCGGGCCGTCGACCGCGGGGTGATCGGCCAGCCGTGCAATGGCTTCGTGGATGGTGTCGGCGAGGTCGATCGCGGCCGACGGATCTCGCTTGGCGATCCACTCGATCTGTGCAGTGAGGTTGCGGGCGGTTTCGGGAAGCCATGCGACCCTCACGCCGGAGGGCTGGGGAGACCTGACCGCGCTGGACGCCGGTCCACCGGCCCCGAAGCGCTCCGCCCGCTGCCATCGCTACGGAGCCGCATGCGCACCAGCCTGTTGACCGCCGTTGGCGCGGCACGGACAAGGAGCGTTGGCCACTGGACCCCCGCGAGCGTCAGATCGATGCGTAGGTCGTCGAGGTTGCCGGTGGCGAGAGCGAGATTGGTCGAGCAGGTCGCCCGCGAGCTGCACGACCACCGGGGTGCACCGCGCCTCCGGAATGATGGCTCGTTCGAGCCGGGCGTGACAGACGACCGCGCCGATGGGCAGCTCGGCATCGCCAACACCACCTTCGACGATCTGCCGGGGCCGTGATCGTCCACATGGAGTCCGACGCCTATACCAACGCCCTCGGGAACTCGAGCGTGCCGGTTTCAACCTCGCGACGGGTCTGACCATCGGGCGTGCCGACACGGCGAGCTACTGCAGGGTGGCACGAGAGGGGAACCCGCTGTTCCCCATGGCTGCGACCAGGCCGAAGCCGGGCATGTGCCTCCCGGGCTGACCGGCCCTCGCGACCGCAGCGCTCGCCTGTCGTCGCTGCGCTATGCGGCCTCGTCGTGCTCGAGCAGCATCTTGAGCTTGTCGAGGTTGGAACGCACATCGCGGCTGTACATCTTGACCACAAGCGGATCGCTCAACCGACCGAAGAATCCGCCGAGGCTGCCGACCTCCTGGATGAACGTGACTCTGGTCCCCTCACCCTCCGGTTCGTAGATCCACGTGATCTGGAAGTCCATGGGGGCGTCGATGCTGCGGATGCCGACGCGCTTGCCCTGGTCGAACTCGGTGACCTCCGAGGACCATTTGACCTTCTTGCCCGCAACTCTGGTCACTCCGTGGGGACGTGCACCCTTCTCCATGGGCCCGTCGAGTTCGTAGGAAGCCATGTTCGTGTTGATCAAGGTCTGGTTGTCCGGATCCGTTCCGAACTCGAAGACCTCCGATGCGGGTCGGTCGATGTAGACACTCTCCTCGATATGCGGCATGACGGTCCCTTCTCACCTTCGCGCAGAATGCTCAGGAAACCCGGAGCTCTTCGACAATGCGCTCGAAAGAGCGAAGTCGTCAAGGACCTCGAGGCACCAACGAGCGCTACCCGGAGCAGCGCGTGCGACGTGGCCGCAACCGGCCGTCTCCATCTTCGTGGATCTCCTCGGCTTCCACCGCGGTGACCGGAACCTCGGCGATCCGCGCGACGCGACCCAGGGCCTCCACCAGCAGTGGGTAGCACCCAACCGCGGGGGCGCCGTTGTCCACTGGCCGGCCCTGCGCGGCGGGCGACCCGGGGAGGGCAGTCCACACCGCAAGGACCGAAGTGCCAAAGGGCCCGTTCCCGCAACTGGCAGATGCGACGATCGTCGCCCGGTGACCTGGCTGCTCGACGGCGCTAGGCACGACACCGTTCATCGCCGAGGGCCGTCTGCTAGCCGACAACTTGTACACGCACGCTGCGCAGGTCGCGGCCATGATGAGGCATGCCTGCCAGATGGACCGTTGCCCCCACGAACTTGAAACTCGGGGGACTAGGGCGCGTGAACCATGACCAGTTCGGTGCGGTACACCACGCCGACGACACCGTCCTCGGCGTGGCGGGCGGCAAGGGCGCGGACCTCATCGATGAACACCGGTCCGACGTCCGCGACGGCGCGCTGGGCCTGGGTGGAGCTCATCGACATCCCCACGAAGTCGCCGACGGGCATGTGACGGACCCAGTCACAGTCGCTCACCTGAACGGCATCGAGTTCCGGGGCAAAGCCGGCAGCGAGCTCTTCGGCGATGTCGAGATTCCGGTAGGTGCGGCGGTAGCCGGGGCTCCGCAGTTCCAACAGATCCTCATAGGCGGACAGGAACACGCTGTCCGCATGCCGCCGGTTGTTCTGGACGACGGCGAGGCGCCCGCCTGAGCGAAGGGCTGCTCGTGCAGAGGTCAGGAACGCGGGGCGGTCGAACCACTGGTACGCCTGGCCCGCGACGACGAGATCGATGTCTTGGACGCTTCCGAGGAGTTCCTCCACGCGACCGACTGCCCACCTCACGTGAGGGAACTTGTCCTCACCGACCGCCACCATGTCGGCCGAGAGGTCGAACGCGTGCACCGAGGGATCGGTGAGCAGGGGCAGCAGGCCCTCCAGCACGATGCCCGTGCCCGCCCCGGCGTCGACCATGCGTGGTCGGGGGCCGAGTCCCTCCACGATGCGTGTCAGCACGACCTCCGGGTAACGGGGGCGGCAGCGGTCGTAATCATCAGCGAGTCCGTCGAACCTCGCGGGATCAGTCACGGGAAGCGGGCTCCTCGCCGTTGAGATGTCATGGCCTCGATCAGGCAGCCGACTTCAAACGTAGGGCGCGTGAAGGGGAGCCACCCGAGGGATGCGCGAGGCACCGGGCGCCTCTACGAGCGGAACGGGGACGTGATCGGCTCGCGACTGACGGGTCGGCGGGCGGGGTGGTCCCGTCCGAACAGCCCCTGCCGTCGGGTAGCGGCAACCGCTGCCTGTGCAACTTCGGGCGGGCTGTCGTCGACGGCCACCCGCGCATCGTCACGCTTGTCGAGCAGGTCACCAGCCTCGACCGGGAACGCGGTTCTTCGCCTGCGCAGGATCGCAATCAACCGGCCGCGCACCAACGCACGCAGCGCCGCTGCTACCTCACGTTGCCCACACTCCCCAGAATCGTGGGCAGGGGCCGAAACCCGTCCCTGCACCCGCTCATCGTCCTCTCATCGGGAGTCGCCAACGTCCTCCAACGACGGGTCGTCTCACCGCCGTCGGCGATGTTCTGCTCCCTGTGAGTTGCCCGTGAGGCGCCGATGACCACCGGCATCTCGAGGCCGCGTAGGGCCGGTTCGGGCGGCTACAGATCACGCGCAGTGTCTCACCGAGGTGAGTGGTCGCGCTTTTCCGGTGGGGCCTGCGCAACACGTCGCCGCGCGCACTGAGCGGAAGTCGTCGGCCGGCGACCTCCGGCCAAGGAGACCGGAATGGGCTGCCGGCTGGCTGCTGGCGGGCCAGCCAGCGGTGTCGCGCTCGGTGTGGCTTCGGGTTGCGGTCAGGTTCGCGAGGCGTCCTCGTCGTCGCGGCTCAGAAGCTGGTCCAGGCGACCGAGCTCCCGTCCCAACCGTGTCTCCGCTGCCACTCTCGCCGCCTCGGCCTGTTCGCGTTGACGGTCCGCGGCGCCGGCCCGCTGACGTTCGACCTCGGCTGCGGCCATCGCCTCGCGCCGACGCTCTTCGGCGCGATCGCGTTCGCCCGTGGCCGCCTCGACCCGCTGTTCGGCCGCCTCGGCGCGGAGATGTTCCAGCTGCCGGGCGTGCTCACGCTCCCGAGCGAGTTCGAGCGCCTCGGTGCGGTCCCGCGTTGCCGCCTCGGCAGCCTGCTGGAGCCGGTCGGCCCGTTCGTCGGCCGCTGAGCGGGCCGCTTCGGCCTCGGATGTTCGTTCGTTCGCGGCGTGCGCCTCCAGCTGCGCCTGGTCCGTCGCCGCGAGGGCGGCGTCCCGGTCCGCCTCCGCTCGTCTGCGGGATGCTTCCGCGGTCTCGGCTGCCGCCCGCTGGTCGAGAGCCTGCTGCAGCGCATCATCGCGCTGCTGTTCGGCGGCAAGTTTCTCCTGCAACGCCTCATCGCGGGCCTGCAACGCCTCATCGCGGGCCTGCAACGCCCCATCGCGGGCCTGCAACGCCTCCAGTCGGAAGGCTTCCGTCGCTTCCGCCGCGAGCAGGGCCTCCTCCCGGCCTTCACGGGCCGCCGCGGCCTGCTCGCGTGCGTGCTCAGCGGCGCGTTCGGCCTGCACCGCGTGGTCGAGCAAGGTGGCGGTGTCACGTTCGAACCCAGCCCGCGCACCCTCGAGCTCGAGGTCCAGCGCATCACGTTCCGAGAGGGTGGCGAGCGCCTCGAGCAGATCGGCCGCGAGATCCGGGAAGCGACCCTCCAGCAGCTCACGCAGCTCGGTCAGCGCCGTACCCGCGGTCGTCCGCGCCGAGGACAGCGGCGCCGCATCGCGCGGGGGAGGGGAGCTGCTGCTGGCAGGGGACCGTCGCGCGAGCGAGGCCTGGTAGCCGTCATGGGCGAACTCGCCCTCGTCGGCCTCCAGGCAGTAGCGCGGCGGGCGGCCGCCGGTGGCGGCCCGGGGCGCGCGCGCCC
>PWLR01000113.1 GCA_003558435.1 Nitriliruptoraceae bacterium
GCTGCCGGTCTGGGTGATCTGAGTGCGGGCGCCGGTGATCTGTCGGACGGTCTCGGTGCGGCGCGCCAGGGTGGCGGCGACCTCGCCAGCGGCCTCGATGACCTCGCCAGCGGAGCAGGCCAGCTCTCTGGAGGCCTCTCCGCGGCGGCTGATGGCAGCAGCGAGCTGAACGAGGGACTTGGCGACCTGGCGATCGGCGCTCAAGAGTTGAGCGCGGGGATCGGTGGTGCCCTCTCTGGCGCACAGGACCTGAAGACGGGACTCGATGCCCTCGCCGCCGGTGCCGATGACCTGAGCACGGGTCTGACCGGGGCGCGTACCGGAGGCGAGGAGCTGGCCAGCGGCCTGGCCACGCTGGAGGCCGGGTCGGCGGGACTCTCGGCCGGCCTCACGAAGGCGAAGACGGGCAGTGGGACCCTCGCAGGTGGCTTGGCTCAGCTGCGTGACGCTCTCGCAGAAACGCCGTATTCTGGTACGGCGACGGCTCTGGCTGCGGGTGCCGAAGAATTGGACGGCGCTCTGGCGGAGCTGGATGCAGGTGGCAAGGAGGTCGCGGGTGGCGCTGCCCGGGCATCCGGTGGTGCGGGTCAGCTCGTTGGTGGTTTGACGCAGTTGGATGCGGGTGGCAAGGCGCTCGCCGGTGGCGCCGCGCAGGCCGCCGGTGGGGCAGGTCAGCTCGTCGGTGGCTTGACGCAGTTGGATGCGGGTGGCAAGGCGCTCGTAGCCGGTGCTGAAGCAGCATCCGGTGGCGCCAGCTCGCTGGTCGGCGGGCTGGCTCAGCTCGACGCCGGCGGCCAGGCGCTGGCTACCGGCTCATCGACGGCGCGTGATGGTGCGCGTGCGTTGTCGGGAGGGCTGGTGCAGCTCGACGATGGTGCTGGGCAGTTGGCGGCGGGTTCGATCACGGCGCGTGATGGTGCGCGTGCGTTGTCGGGTGGCCTGGGTCAGCTCGATGCCGGTGCGGGTCAGCTCGCTGCGGGTTCGATCACGGCGCGTGATGGTGCGCGTGCGTTGTCGGGTGGCCTCGTGCAGCTCGACGACGGCGCAGGTCAGCTCGCTGCGGGTTCGATCACGGCGCGTGATGGTGCTCGTGACTTGTCGGGTGGCCTCGTGCAGCTCGACGACGGCGCAGGTCAGCTCGCGGCGGGTTCGATCACCGCGCGTGAGGGCTCCCAGGCGCTGGCCGACGGGCTCGTGCAGCTCGATGACGGGGCGGAGCAGCTCGCCGACGGGTTGCAGGACGCGGCCGATGGGTCGATGCAGCTCGCCGACGGAGCGGAGGCCGCTGCCGAAGGTGGCGAGAAGGTCGCCGACGGCACGGTCGCGCTGTCCGAACAGGGCATCGGCGCGATCATCGAGGGTGCGACCAACGCCGCAGGCGAACCCGACCTGCTGTACGAGCACCTGCGCGCCGCGGACCGTCGGGGCCAGTCGCCCGACGCTCTGCCCTACGGCACCACGGATCGTGCGAACGCCAGCGCGGTCTTCGCCTACGAGCTGGCCGGGCTCGGTGCGGAGGAGGGTCCGTCCCTGCCGGTCCAGGGTGCCCTCGCGATGATCGGACTCGCCCTCATGGGCGGGCTCGGCATGGTCGTGCGAGGCCGTGTGGTCTAGCCAGTCCCCACGGTGATCGCCAGGGGCGGGAGCGCGAGCTCCCGCCCCGCACCATGTCCGGGGGCGAACTCCTCGGGGACATCCGAAGCATCCACCCCGAACGTGGTCGGCGAGCCCGAGCGGCCAGGCCGCTGGGCAGGGCGCGGGGTCGGGCGCGGCTACCTTGGTCCACTTGGAAGCACGAGCAGGAGCACCCGTGGACGCCGACGGCGCCGACCCCCGCCCGACCCCCGCCCGTTGGTATCACCTCCAGGGCGAGGAACAGCGCGGCCCGATCGGCCTGGATGTCCTGCGCCGCCTGGTGGTCGACGGCCGGATCGAGCCCGACACCTACGTGTGGGCCGACGGGATGCCCGACTGGCTCCCGGCACGCCAGGTCCCCGCCATCACCCCGCCGGATGAGCTCCGTCGGGACCTTCCTGCCTGGCGTTGAGCCCCATGGCGTCGGCCGCGATGCGTCGCGACGGTGCGCGCCGCTACCGTCCGTCGGCATGACCACCTCGACGAACGCTGCCGACGATCGCCCCACCCCGCATGCCGCCGCGGCGGACGGACCGGGCGACAACCCCCTGGACGTCCTGCGTGCGCGCGGGTTCGTGCAGGAGGTGACCGACGAGCCCGGCTTGCGCGCCGCCTTCGACGCGGGTCCGGTGACCTTCTACGTCGGCTTCGATCCGACCGCGCCGTCGCTGCACGCCGGCAACCTGGTCGGGATGATGGCGATGTCCTGGTTGCAGCGGCTCGGGCATCGACCGATCGCGTTGGCCGGGGGCGCCACCGGACGCATCGGTGACCCCTCCGGTCGTGACGTGGAACGCGGGATGTTGGACGAGCAGACCCTCGAGGCCCACCTCGAGGGGATCCGCGCGCAACTCGGCATGGTGCTCGACCTCGACGGGGGCGCGGAAGGCTCCGGCACGGGCGGGATGCTGGTCGACAACTACGACTGGACCCGCGACGTCACGCTGCTGGAGTTCCTGCGCGACGTCGGGGCGCACGCCTCGGTCAACCAGATGGTCGCCCGCGAGTCGGTCAAACGCCGCCTGGAGGAGCGCGAACAGGGCCTGACCTACGCCGAGTTCACCTACCAGCTGCTGCAGGCGTTCGATTTCGCGCACCTGTTCGACGAGCAGGGGTGCATCCTGCAAGGCGGCGGGTCGGACCAGTGGGGCAACATCGTCGCGGGCATCGACCTGATCCGGCGTCGGTCCGGCGGGCAGGCCTACGGGCTGATCTGGCCGCTGCTGACCACGGCCTCCGGGGCGAAGTTCGGCAAGTCGGCGGGCAACGCGATCTGGCTGGACGCGGAGCTGACCTCGCCCTACGCCTACTACCAGTACTGGTTGAACGCCGCGGACGCCGACGTGGTGCGGTTCCTGAAGCTGTTCACCTACCTCGATCTCGAGGTGATCGCGGAGCTCGAGCAGGAACTGATCACCGACCCGGCGGGTCGCGCCGCCCACCGCGAGCTCGCCCGCGAGGCGACCCGGATCGTCCATGGGGACGAGGGCGTCGAGGTGGCCGACCGTGCCACCGAGGTGCTGTTCGGCGATGCCCCGATCCGCGGCCTGAGCGATGCGGTGCTGGCGGACGCGTTCGCCGGCGCGCCGTCCATCGAGGTGCCCCGCGACCGGCTGGTGGAGGGTGAGGGTCCGGGCCTGCTCGAGCTGCTCACCGAGGTGGGCGCCACCAAGAGCAACGGCGAGGCCCGGCGGCTGGTGGCGCAGGGCTCGGTGCGGCTCAACAACGAGGTGGTCGACGACCCGGCGCGTCGGCTCGGTCCCGACGACCTGGCGGGGGCATCCACGCTGGTGCTGAAGGTCGGCAAGAAGCGCTACTTCCTGGCCCGCTTCGTCTGAGACCCCACCGGCCGTCGGCCCGGTCGCGTGGGCGGTTCCGCCGGCCGCCCGGCGGATGTGCCCACGCCACCGGAGCCGGAGCCGGAGCGGACCGGGGGGGCGAGGGTCCTGCCGATGGTCCCAACGGCCGTGGTCGTCCTGCCCTGCCGGAGCCGGCCCGCCGAGTCTCTACTGGTCGATGAGCCCGACGACCGCCCGAGCATCCACGGCGGCACGCACCGGGGACACGCCGAACGATCTCGAGGCCCACCGTGAGCAGCATGTCCGACCGCAAGTACGTCGTGAACTTCGATGAGGGCAGCGCCGACCAGAAGCAGCTGCTGGGCGGCAAGGGCGCCAACCTCGCCGAGATGACCCGCATCGGCCTGCCGGTGCCGCCCGGGTTCATCGTGACCACCGACGCGTGCCGCAAGTACCTCGAGCTCGAGGAGATCCCCGACGGCCTCTACGACGAGGTCGAGGACGCGCTGCGCGAGCTCGAGGAGGAGACCGGTCGCCGCCTGGGCGATCCGGAGGCGCCGCTGCTGCTGTCGGTGCGCTCCGGTGCGCCGTTCTCCATGCCGGGGATGATGGACACGGTGCTCGACCTCGGCGCCACACCGGAGACCGCCGACGGCCTCGCCGCGATGGGTGACGAGTGGTTCGCCTGGGACGCCGCCCGCCGCTTCCTCGAGATGTTCGGCCGGGTCGTGCTGGGGGTGCCCGCCGAATCGTTCGACGAGACCGTCGACGGCGCGGTCGAGGACGCCGGCGTCGAGAGCGAGCGCGACCTCGACGTCGAGCAGTTGACCGCGGTCGTCGAGGGCCACCGCAAGGCCATCGCCGACGCCGGACACACCCTGCCAGACGACCCGCGCGAGCAGCTGCGCATGTCG
Organism: Nitriliruptoraceae bacterium; assembly: GCA_003558435.1. Taxonomy (GTDB): domain Bacteria; phylum Actinomycetota; class Nitriliruptoria; order Nitriliruptorales; family Nitriliruptoraceae; genus PWLR01. The sequence continues at coordinate 4,349 of PWLR01000113.1, forward strand.
ATCGCCGCGGTGTTCCGCTCGTGGAACGGTGACCGTGCCCGCGCCTACCGACGCATGGAGGACATCCCCGACGACCTCGGGACCGCCGTCAACGTGCAGATGATGGTGTTCGGCAACCTCGGTGACCACTCGGCGACCGGCGTGGCGTTCACCCGCGACCCGGCCACCGGCGAGAACGTCCCCTACGGCGACTTCCTCATCGGCGCACAGGGCGAGGACGTGGTCGCCGGCACCCGCGCCGTGCACCACCTCGACGACCTGGTCGACGAGTTCCCCGACCAGCACGGCGAACTGCTCGAACACCTCGACACCCTCGAGCACCACTACAAGGACATGTGCGACATCGAGTTCACGATCGAGGCCAACAAGCTGTGGATGCTGCAGACCCGCGTCGGCAAACGCTCCGCCACCGCGGCGCTGCGCATGGCCGTCGAGATGGTCGGCGAAGGCCTGATCGACGAGGACGAGGCCGTCACGCGCGTGCTGCCCCGTCAGTTGGAGGCACTGCTGCACCCACGGTTCGCGCCGGGTGCACCCGAACCGTTGACCACGGGGTTGGCCGCGTCCCCAGGCGCTGCGGTGGGCAAGATCGTGCTGTCCTCGCAGGAGGCGAAGGAACGCGGTCTGGCCGGTGAAGCGGTCGTGCTGGTCCGCCCCGAGACCTCCCCGGAGGACCTCGAGGGCATGATCGCCTCGGCCGGGCTGCTCACGGCCCGGGGGGGTCTGGTCAGCCACGCCGCCGTGGTCGCCCGCGGCTACGGCAAGCCGGCCGTCTGTGGCGCGAACGAACTGCGGATCGATTCCAAGGCCGGGACGGTCACGGTCGGCGACACGGTCCTGCACGCCGACGACGTCATCTCGATCGACGGCACCACCGGCCATGTCGTGGTCGGCGAGGTCGAGGTCGAGGTCCCCGACGACGACCCCAACGTCGCCAAGCTGCTGGCCTGGGCCGACGAGCGCCGCACCCTGCACATCTTCGCCAACGCCGACACCCCCGACGACGCGCGGCGTGCGTTGGCGGCCGGTGCCGAGGGCATCGGGCTGTGCCGCACGGAACACCAGTTCCTGGGCGACCGGCTGCCGCTGGTCCAGCGCGTGATCCTCTCCGGTCCGGCCTCGACCGAGCCGGGTGAGGTCAACGAGGAGGAGCGCGAGGCGCTGGTCGACCTCGCCGCCTCCCAGCGCGAGGACTTCGAGGCCCTGTTCGAGGTGATGGACGGCATGCGCGTGGTGATCCGGCTGCTCGACCCGCCGCTGCACGAGTTCCTCCCCGACCTCGAGCAGCTGCACATCAAGGAGGCGATGGGCGAGCTGAGCGACAAGGACCGCAAGCTGATGGAGGCGGCCGAGCAGCTCCACGAGCACGACCCGATGCTGGGGGTGCGCGGGATCCGGCTCGGTGTGCTGCGACCGGAGATCTACCGCACCCAGGTGCGCGCGATCATCGAGGCGGCCGTGGCCCGCAAGCAGGCCGGCGGCAACCCGATGCCCGAGATCATGCTCCCGCTGATCGGGACCTCGCAGGAACTCGAATGGGGCGTGACGCTGATCCACGACGTCGCGAAGGAGGTGCTGGACGACGCCGGGATCGACGTGGCCTACACCACCGCCACGATGATCGAGACCCCGCGCTCCGCTCTGCGCTCGGGCGCCTTGTCACCGCAGGTCGACGCGTTCTCGTTCGGCACCAACGACCTGACGCAGCTGACCTTCGGGCTGTCGCGTGACGATGTCGAGGCGACCTACATCCCCCGGGGTCTGGAGCTCAAGCTGCTGCCCGTCGACCCGTTCCGCACGCTCGATCCCGACGGGGTCGGACGGCTGGTGGAGCTGGCGGTCAAGGAGGGCCGGGAGGCCAACCCGGACCTCGTCACCGGGATCTGCGGTGAGCACGGCGGCGACCCGGACTCGATCCACCTCGCGCACCGCTACGGGCTGACGCACGTGTCCTGCTCGGCCTCGCGCGTCGAGGTGGCACGTCTGGCGGCCGCGCACGCCGCGATGGAGGTCAGCGGGCCGGGCGCCACCGCCTGACGGCGACGTGGGCCGGTGACCGGGGAGGTGGGTCCGAGCGACCCGGGGTGGGCGCGACGGATGGTCGCGCCCCACACCGGCGCCACGCCGGGGCCCCGGCTGGCGGACCCGCCCGAGCACGCGTCGAGACCGGCGGCGGCGGTGATCCTGCTGGCCGTCGCCGCGGCCACGTTGCTGTCGCTGCCGGGTGGCGGTGGGCCCGAGCCCGGCGCGGTCGGCGCGATCGGCCCGGTCGATCCGCTCGGGTCGGGTGCCGTCGCCGGCATGGCGGTGCTGGTCGGTGCCACCGTGCTGGCCTTCGTGTTGCGATCACCACCGGCGGTGCACGTCACGCTGCTGTGTCTGTTGGCGGTCCTGGCCCACCTGCTCCCGGCAGCCGGGATGCACCCCTTCCCCCTGGGGACGGCCCTGGCCGCCTACGCCTTCGTGGTGTTCGCCCGCGACGAGTTGCGCGCCAGCGTCGGCTGGCTGCACACGGGCGCCACCGACAGCGCCACCCGTCGGGTCGCGACGCTCGTGGTGCTGGTCGCCAGCGCCGCGCTGATCGTGTGGTACCTCGCGGTCGGCCCCGACGTGGGCGAACTCCGGGAACCCATCCTCCAGTCGCCCATGGCGCTGTGGCCGGTGATCGCGGTGTTCTTCGCGCTCGCCAACGCCGGGATCGAAGAGCTGGCGTTCCGTGGGGTCCTGCTCGAGGGGCTGCGCAGCGCGGTCGGGGATCCGGCCGCCGTGGCCCTGCAGGCGGTGGTCTTCGGGGTCGTGCACTACGCGGCGGGGGTCCCGTTCGGTGTCAGCGGGGCGGTGCTCGCCGCCGGGCTCGGTCTGGCGCTGGGGGTCCTGCGGCTGCGCGCCGGCGGTCTGCTGGTCGTCTGGTTGACGCACGCGGCCATCGACCTGGTGATCTTCGTGCTCATCGTCGCGCCACCGGCGTGAGCCCTCACGGTGAGCTGCCGGCAGCCCCATCGCCCCGGGCGCCGTGCCACCGCCTACGGTGCGCCGCATGGAGCGGATGCGGGGAAGTGTGCTGCGGGGCCTGACCGCCTTCCGGTGGCTGGCGTGGATCTGGATGGCGACCGTGCTGGTGCTCGCGCGCGGCAACCTGGTCGCGCCGGTGGCCGCTGCGGTGCTGGTCGGCGCCGCGTTCGCGGTGACGATCTGGCTGACCCTGCTGCTGCGTCGCGCGCCCGAACGGCTGGTCACGGGACGGGTCGTCGGCGTCGAGGTCGGGGTCGCGCTCGCGCTGCAACTCGCCGACGGGTTCGTCTACGGGGCCGGGCACGTGTTCACCCCCGAACAGCCGCTGGGGGTGGCGTGGCCGTTGGCGTCGGTGATGGCGGCGGGGATCGCCTTCGGGCCGGCCGTCGGCGCGGGGACGGGCCTGCTGCTCGGTGCCGGGCGGGCCACGTCCTCGACGCTCAACGTCACGCCCGACGCGGACCCGATGTGGGGGGTGCTGCTGCCGGAGCAGGTGCTGTCGCTGGTGACCACCTCGGTGCTGTTCGCCCTGGCCGGTGGGATCGCGGGCTACGCGATCCGGTTGATCGTGGACGCCGAATCGCGGGCCGTCGCCGCCGAGCGCGCGGTCGCGTCGTTGCGCGCCCGCGAGGACCTCGCCCGACGGCTGCACGACGGGGTCCTGCAGACCCTGGCCATCGTCGAGCGGCGCTCCGACGACGAGCAACTGGCCCGTCTGGCTCGCGAGCAGGAACGCGATCTCCGCTCGTTCCTGTTCGGCGGGCCCTCACCGGGCATCGTCGGTGCTGGCGCGCTGGGGGATGCCCTCCGGGCCGCCGCCGACCGCTACGAGACCGCCTTCACCGGGCGCACCGAGGTGCTCGTGCCCGACGATCTCCCGGAGCTCGGCCCGCCGGTGGTGGAGGCCCTCGCCGGCGCGGTCGGTGAGGCGCTGACCAACGCCGGCAAGCACGCCTCGGCCGGCCGGGTCGTGGTGTACGTCGAGCCGACCGACGACGGGGTCTTAGTCTCCGTGCGCGACGACGGCGTCGGGTTCGATCCGGCCGCGGTCGTCGAGGGCGTGGGGCTCCCACGCTCGATCCGTGGCCGCATCCAGGAGGTCGGCGGCGACGTCGAGGTGGCCGCGACACCCGGTCGCGGCACCGAGGTACGCATCACCGTGCCCCGCTGAGCGGTGCTCAGGCGCCGGCCTCCGGCTCGGGCGTGGGCCTCCGGCTCGGGCGTGGGCAGGCTCGCCGAGCAGCCGGCGGAACCGCCCACGCAACCGCCCGGGACCGCCCACGCAACCGCCCGGGACCGCCCGGGGCGGCCCGGGCGGCCCACCCAAGCCTCGGGTGCGCAGGGCCACCCCGGCGGCTACATGTCCTTGGTGGATTTCGTCTTGGACACCTTCTTGTCCCGCTTGGCCTGCTTCTTCTCCTTCGGGGTCTGGGCGGCGGCGGTTTTGCTGCTGCGCCCGCTCTTGTCCTTGCTTGCCATTGGATGCCCTCTGGGGCCGCGAAGGATGCGGCCGACCCGGCAGTATCGCACCCCGGGGTCGCGACCGGGCGGGATCGGTGGACGTGGTCGCGCCCGCGACGTCGTGGTGGCGCTCACGAGGCGGGGACGTCTCCGCGTAGGGTCCTCCAGCGACCAGGCGCGACGAGGAGCGGCGAGGTGGAACAGGCCAACGTGCGGCGGCCCCCCATCCGGGTGGTGCTGGCCGACGACCATCCGATCTGGCGTGACGGGGTCCGCTCGGATCTCGGCAGCGGCTTCGAGGTCGTCGGCGAGGCGTCTTCCGCGGAAGAAGCCATCGCCGCCATCCGGGCCCAGCAGCCGGACCTGGTGGTCTGCGACCTGCAGATGCCGGGCGGCGGGGGGATCGCCGTCGCCAAGGCCTGCGGGGAGCAGACCCGCATCGTCATCCTCACCGTCAGCGAACAGGAGCGTGACCTGTTGGACGCCGTCGCTGCGGGCGCCGCCGGGTATCTGACCAAGTCGACACCCGGTGACGTGCTGCGCGCGGAGCTGGTGAAGGCCGCCGCCGGAGAGCCGGTGTTCAGCCCGTCGCTGGCGATGCTGGTGTTGGGCGAGTTCCGCCGGATGGCGAAGCAGGCCACCGGGACCGACCCGCTCAGCGACCGCGAACGCGAGGTCCTCCAGCACGTCGCGCGCGGCTATCCCTACCGGGAGGTCGGCGAGCAGCTGCACATCGCGCCGAAGACGGTCGAGAACCACGTGCGCAACATCCTCGACAAGCTCCACCTCAACCGCAAGCAGGAGCTGATCCGCTACGCGATCGAGCACGGGATCGAGTAGCGGCGGGACCCGGTGGGCTGGGGCGCCCACCCGGGGCCCGCTCGGGTTCTGGGGGAACCCCAGGGGGAGGTGGGGGGCGGCCCCGATGCGGGGGTCGGCCACCGTCACGGAGGCTCGGGTCATCGACCCGGAGGTCACCGAGATGCCAGGCCCCACCCCCCGTCCGTCTCCGTCCGCGACCAGCCCCCCGACCGGCGTGCCGAGCTCGCGTCCGGCCGCCGGGCATGGCCCCCC
>PWLR01000108.1 GCA_003558435.1 Nitriliruptoraceae bacterium
CTGCGCCGGCGCCACGCCCACGAGCTGCCCGAGCTGGTCGTCCGGTTCCCCGCCACCGACGAGCAGCTACGGACGTTGCGACCGGTGTGGGGGTGGTGCACCGGCGCGCTGCCGAGATGGGCCGAGCAGGTGGCGGTCCGCGTGGCGGCGGCGCACGCCCTCGACGGACCGGGTTCGGTGGCGGTCCCGCTCGATGACACCGAGCTGGCGGCGCTCGCGGAACGTCACGAGCGCTTCGCGGAGGCCGCCGCGAGTCCGGCACGGCTGGGCGCGCTGATCGCCTCCCGCTACCTGGACTGGGTCCGGATCGACGCCGACCTCGCCACGTTCTCGACCGTGGACCGCGCCCGCGAAGCCCGGCTGTGCGTCACCGACGACGGCTGGACCCTGGCGCAGGCGACCCGGGCCGGCCGGGGATCGTTGCAACGGCGCAGCCTGCTGGTCGAGGACCTGCCCACCGAGGTCCGCCACGAGGTCGTGCGCGCGCACGAGGAGGAGCTGCTCGGCCCGTTGGCGCTGGCGGAGGGTCCGACGCTGCTGTGGGTCCGCGGCAAGCACCGTCCCTCCGACGACGATGCCGAGGTGCGACGACGGGCCACCGACGAGCTGGTCACCACGGCCACCAGCCGCGAGCTCGACGCCCGGGTCACCTGGCTCCACCCCCGCGACCGAGTGTGAACCAGGTGACAGACCGCGGGCGGGGCGACGGGCAGGGTGGGTGACGGCTCGGCAGCGACCGGCCGGGCGCCACCAGGACCCCACGACGAGGAGACGTCCGATGACCGGACCCAGAGACGATGCCCGCGACCCGGAGGACGACGAGAAGCTGCTCGACGACCTCGACCCGGACGAGACCGACGCCGCCGGCGTCGACGGTGGCTACCAGATGCAGGACTCGGCGTGGAGCTTGCAGAGGGTGTAGCCATCCGCGGCAGTCGCGTGGCACCTCGGACCCGACCCCCCGTCCGCGTGACGCGTGACACGTGACCGTCCCGCCGGTTCAGCAGGCGCCCCGGCTCACCGGGAGCCGGCGGCGACCGACCGCAGCCGTTCGACGTCCAGCAGGATGATGCGCATCCGGCCGGTGGCGACCGCCTCCTGCTCACGGAGCTGACGCAGCCCGGCGCTGACCGCCTCGCGGGTGACGCCGACCCATGCGGCCAGCTGCTGCTGCGACAGCGGCACGTCGAGGTCGATGCCGTCGTCGGACGCGATCCCGTACCGTGCGCCGAGCTCCAGCAGGTGGCGGGCCAGCCGCGTCAGCGAATCCTCCGATCGGGTGTCGACCAGGCGCCGGTCGGACTCGCGGTTGCGGCGCGCCAGCAGCTGCAGCATGGCCAGCATCGCCACCGGCCGGCGCCGCAGGAACTCCACGAAACGCCCCCCGGGGATGAGCAGCGAGCGGACCGGCTCGAGCGCCGTCGCGGTGGCCATCCGCGGTGCCGGGTCGAGCGCGACGATCTCCCCGAGGGTGTCCCCGGGTCCACGCAGCGCCAGCAGCACCTCGCGCCCCTCCGGCGTGACGCGGACCACGGTGGCTCGGCCCTCGAGCAGCACGTGGACGTCGCGGCGGTCCTCACCCTGGCGCACCAGAACCTCGTCGGTCTGGTAGCTCCGTGGCGAGGCGATCGCGAGCAGCTCCCTTCGGCCGGTGAGATCGAGCACCGACATCGGCCCATGCAGCGGGAGGTCCGTTCGCACTCGACTCACCTCCGATGGGCCTCGGCGCACGGTACGTCCGCGCTCGAGGGTAGGTGGGTCGGCCGCCGGGGCATAGCGCCACCCGTCTCCATCGCTGCTCCTCGCATTCTCTCCGCTTGCGACCGAGACCCTGCTGCGGAACGAAACGACGTTGATCCGGATCCGATCACACCCACCAAGATCACGACATGGCCGGATCCGTGTTCACGCGCCGGTTGCGGCCGTTCGTGCTGTCGTCGGGGCACCCGTTCGCCCTGTCCCGTGCGGCGTCCTGCTGCCCGCCCGTGTCCGGGACCTCGCGGCTGAACGTCGTTGACCCCGGGGCCGGGCTCGCGATGTGTCGCGTGCCGCTGACCTGCCACCTCACCACCGAGGCGCCGGGACCGTCCCGGCGCTCGACGTCGATGCCGCCCGGATCGGGGCCCCGTCCCCGTACGAGAGCGTGGCGTTCACCACCTCCAGCGGACCCGCGACGTCCGAGCGTTCGAGGACCTCGACCGGTACCTCGACGGCGATCAGGCCGGGGCCGGGCCGGAGCGCTCCGATGCCGGTCGTGCTCAGTACCCGCGCACCGTCGGCGTCGGCGAGGTCGACATTGAGCCGGTAGTTGCCGGGCTCGACGACCACGACCGCGATGCCGATGCGCCAGGTGTCAGGCTCGCCGTCACCCATCGTGTCGATCACCTCGTCGTCGACGATCCGGTCGATGGACGCGCCTGGCTCGTCGAGCACGACGCCCGTGGTCAGGGTGGCGCGGTCGGGGCCGGTGACGAACACGTCGATCGGCACCAAGTCCCCGGTCGAGACCTCCACGAGACCGGTGAACCGTCGCTCGGTCGCGGCGCCGTCACCGACCTCGATCAGACCGGTGCGGCGCTGCTCGACGACCGCGACGACCTCGTAGTCAGCCCCATCACGTGCCCCCGTGAGCACCACGTCGACACGCGCCCGACCGTCCTCGGCGACCGTCGTCGCATCCGCTCGGAAGCCGGTCGCCGCCGCACCCTGAGCGGAATCGATCCCCCGGTCGCACCCGACCAATCCCAGCGCGACAGCCAGCGCCACGACGAGCACGGGGCCCGTCACGGCGAAGCGGCGACGACCCGCACATGCCTCGACCACGGGCGTCCGTCCGTTCGAAGGACTCGCGAAGCACCTGATGGAGCCCGCGAGGCATACGATAACAGCCATGTCGACACGTCCGTCAGACCACTGCTCCGCCACGCCGGTTCCCGTGCGCGGCCCCGACCCACGGTCATCCACCACCGTCCTTGCGGTACGACCACGGTGGTCGTCGTACCCACGGAACTGCGGGCCGAGGACCGCGTTGCGACGACACGCTGGCAAGACGCGGGTGGCCTCGACGGGCGTCTGTCGCGTCTACGCGGGTCGTCTGACGTAGTGCTTGACGCTCGAACGACCGCGTCATCGCACCACCTGGACGGCGGAGCTCAGCACCGCTGTGTTGAACCCGATAGGGACCGCTTGCGCTGCCCCACCCATCGGGACAGACCAACGGTCACGCGCTGTGGACCTGGTCGACGACGCCCGCCATCCGCTCGATCGCGGCGAGCGAGTCCTGCTGGGTCGGCTGCTTCTCGAGGTAGCAGCGCACCTCCTCGATCCCGAGCTCGCCGAGCGACAGCAACTGTTGGGCGATCCGCTCGTCGGTCGGCTCGCCGTCGACCACCGGGAAGCTGACATCCAGGGAACGCCGGATCGACCCCGGGTCTCGTCCGAGGTCCTCACAGGCGCGATCCAGATCCGCGAGGTGACCAGCAACCTCACTCAGGTCGTTGGGCGGGGTCCACCAGTTCCACTCGTCAGCCCAGCGAGCGGCCGCGTCCTTCATGCGCGGACCACCGGCCGCCACCACGATGGGTGGACCCTGCTCGCTTGGGCCGCGCAGCACCAGTTCGGCGTCGGACACCTGCTGGAACCGCCCGTCGAACGTCGCGTGTCCGTCCCGGAGCAACGTGGCGATGATCTGCAAGCTCTCGGCGAAGCGCGAGAACCGCGGATCGGCCGGGATGCCGAAGGCGGCGTAGTCGGCATCCGGGCTGTTCCCGGCCCCGAGACCCAGCACGTACCGACCGTCTGACATCTCGTCCAGCGTCGCCGCGATCTGCGCGACCAGCCCGGGCGCCCGGTACGGCGCGTTCATCACCGAGTGCCCGATCCGGACCGTCGAGGTCGCCTCAACCAATCCGCCCAGCAGCGAAACGGACTCCCACGCACCGCCCGTGATGTCCTCGAGCGGCCAGGACAACACGTCCTCTACCACGACCAGATCGAACCCAACCGCTTCGGCGGCCCGTGCCCGCGCGCGGATGTCCGTCCACCGCGGAACCGGCCATCGGCCCTCAGGCACCGCGAGCAGCGGAATAGCCATCCCCAGCCGCATCGATACCTCCGTTGTCGCGGCGTGCCAGACCCCGTGCCCCGTACCGGGCGCCTGCAGACAAGCATCCGACGCCCACCGAGGCAAGGCCCGGCGTGCAAACGACACCACAAGCCGTCAGCCGATACTGAACCCGTCCGGGGATCAAGTGCACCCAAGAACGGACCCTGATCCGGTGACGATGATGGCATGGTCGGTCAACCGGTCGAGTAGATCCTCGAGGTCGTAGGGGTTGAGGATCGTGGTGGTGAACTCGCGGATGGCAACGAGCAGCTCAGATGACGGCATGGGAAACCCGAGGGCAACTCCGCGAACGTCCGCTGGACCCTCAACGTCGCCCGGGGAACATCCACTGTGGACCCCGTAGCGCCAGCGCGCCGAACCTGGTCCGCTCCGCGCCTGACCGGCTGGCTCGGGAGGTCGGCGATGCCCGGACGCGAAGGGCTGGGACGGCGGGGGGCTGGCGCCGATGAACAGGGTGCCGATGTCGTAGGGGTGGCTGATCTGATCGCCGAGCTCGGAGAGCCGGTCGCCGACCACGGCCGGGTGAACAGGTCCTGCAGATGCCCGAGCGACAACCCGGCGGGCAGCGCCGCGATCACCTCGCTCCCCCACTCGGCCAGCGCGTTGCCCCGGTCGAACTGGAACGCCGGCAGCCGCCACTCGCCACCAGCAACCCGCCGGCCGATCAAGGTGGGCGGATCGCTGGTCAACCGCTGACGCACCCGCGTCGGGGACACCGCCAACCGCTCGGCCGCCTGGGCCGCGGTCAACGCACCACTGGTCACGGCGGTCTCAACCGCCGCGAGCTCCGCACCCGGATCGGTGAGCTCACCAACCACCTCGACGTCCACCCCGATCTCGGTCAGGCCCCGCACCTGCTCGTCGGTCAGCCGGCCCGGCGAGGGAGCATGACCACCGGCGTCGTCCTCGAACGCGCCGATGAACACATCCAGCAGCCCTTCGAGCTCGGCCGGACCGCCCGTGCGTCGCGCGAGCTCACGCAACCGCTCGAGACGCTGCTGCACCGGTTCGTGAGATCCTGCCGCAACGGTCGGCGCGCGAGAGGCAGGTGACCTCTGGACCGAGATCGCGGTCGGGAGGTCTGTGCCGAAGCTGAGGCGCCGGGTGTCGTAGCTTCCGGGCGGGTCGGGTCGGTTGGTGACGGTGTGGTCGATCGGTGTCTGGTCAGGCTTCTTCGAGGTCTCGGTGGCGGAAGGCGGCGATCCCGGCCAGCGCAGCGAGCGTTCCGATCCCCAGCATGATCAGGGCGGCGGTGATGTCCAGGTCAGCAGCCGGCACGGCGGAGAGGTGGCGGAACGGGCTCACGTCGAGCAGGCCGTCGGGCAGCTCGAGCAGCGGTCCGACGAAGTCGAGCAGGTAGGCGGCGATCACGAGCCCGTAGGTCAGTGGGGCGGTGAGCCGCGGTGTCAGCCCGAGCACCAGGATGCCCAGGCCGAGGAACAACAGCGCGGCAGGGATCAGGTTGACCCCGGCCATCAGCGCGTCGCCGATGGCGAGCGCTGTGCCGCCCAGCGCCGTAGCGACCCACACCACCACCCCGACCGCCACGCCGAGCACCACGACGCCGAGTGCTGCGGCCAGGGTGCGGGTCACGAGCCAGCGCACACGACCGACCGGGCGGGCCAGGAGGTGCTCGATGCGCCAGCTGGCCTCTTCCTCGCGGATCGCGGCCGTCTGCGCAGCGGAGAACAGCGCCACGCCCACGACGAAGAAGAACCCGAGGATGATCGCGATGAAGCCTTGGTGCGTGTCGAGCGCGACGTAGCCCATCTGCTCGTAGATCGCCGCCGCCTCGACGTCCATATCGGCCCAGATGGCTACGAAGTCGTCGACGAGCACCGTGAACACGAACGCGGCTGCCGCCAGCACGACAGCCCAGCCGGCCACGGCGGTGCCGGTGATCCGAGCCGTGAGACCGGCCTGGCCGCCGACCGGCCGGGCCCGCGTCGCGGCGGGCTCGGTACCGCCGGTGATCCCGGCGTGCAGGTCCCGGTGTGCGATCCCGAAGGCCGCGGCGAACAACAGCACGACGAGGACCGCGAAAGCCGCGAACACCATGGTTCGGGCCTCGTCGATCTCGTGGAGGAAGCCGATCCAGCCGAAGGGTGTGGCCCACCACACCCAGTCGGGCGTGGTGGTGGCCGCGGCCAGCACCCGCACCGCCAAGGCGGCGCCCAGCGCCGTGCCGGCCAGCCGGGTCGCCCGCCGCCGGGTTGCGGCCACCTGGCTCGAAAGCGTCCCGACCGCGGCGAAAGTGGCTGCCAGCAGTCCCATCGCACCGCCCAGCGCCCACGAGGTCGCCGCATCCATCCCGGCGGCGCCGTGGGTCGCGCCGACGGCGCCGGCGAAGATCGCGAACCAGGTGAGCATGGCCGCCACCGCCGAGCCCAGCAGCCCACGGGGCGACAGCGCGCCGGCACGCAGCGGCTCGGTGTGGCCGGCCTCCTCCGCGCCACGGAGCAGTTTGGTCGCCGCGAGCATGCCCCACACCGCGACGGCGATGGCGAACATCCCGGTCCACCGGGACAGCACGAAGCCTTCGAGCGAACCGGGACGGACGAACCGACCCAACAGCGCCTCGAAGGCCGGCACGCCCTCGAGCGCGTCCGCGGCCGCCCGCGCAGCCTCGGTCGGCAGGCGGCCTTCGAACGTGGCCACGACCCCCGCACCGACGCCGGCCAGCGCGACGGTCCAGGCGATGGCGGTGTTGCGCAGCAGGCGCAGGTGGTGACGGTAGGTCCGCCACCACACCCCGGTCGCCGACCGCGTGGTGACCGCTGCCGCAGCGGCGTTGGCCGGACCGCTCGTCGGACGCCGTGACGAGAGCTCGGTCGCCATCTCGGACCTCCTCACTCGAGCTCCGCTCAGGCGGCGGTGTCCGCAGCGTGGGTGGTCTCGTCGTAGTAGGCGTGGAACAGCTCCTCGAGGGTGGGTTCGCGCATCTGGATGGCGACCACCTCGGCGCGGGCGAGCGCCTTGAGCAGCGGATCGGTCGACCCCGTCACATGCAGGCGGATCCGCCCATCGCTGACCTGCACGTCCTCGACACCGGGGACCCCGTCGAGATCGGGAGGCGCACCGGCGTAGGTGGCCTCGACGGTGTTGGCGTGCAGATGGCGCAACTCGGCGAGCGTGCCGTGCTCGACCAGCCGCCCCTCGCGCAGCACCGCCACCCGCTCGCAGACCGCCTCCACCTCGGACAGGATGTGCGACGACAGCAAGACGGTCTGTCCGGCGGCCTTGGCCTCGCGCAGGCAGTCCTGGAAGGTCGCGGTCATCAGCGGATCGAGCCCGCTCGAGGGCTCGTCCATCACCAGCAGCGGCGCGCGGGTCATCAGCGCGGCGATCACCGCGATCTTCTGCCGGTTGCCCTTGGAGTAGCTGCGGCCCCGCTTCGAGGGATCGAAGTTGAACCGTTCGACCAACGCGTCACGCAACGCAGGCTCGTAGCCGCCAGAGACCGTGCCCAGCAGATCGAGGATCTGCCCACCGGTCAGCTGAGGCCAGACCTGGAACTCACCGGGGATGTAGGCCAACTCGCGGTGGGCGTCGACCGGATGCGCCCAGGCGTCGATCCCGAAGATCTCGGCCCGGCCGGCGGTGGGTTTCAGCAGCCCCAGCAGGGTGCGGATAGCGGTGGTCTTGCCCGCACCGTTGGGCCCCAACAGCCCCACGATCTCCCCCCCGGCGACATCCAGGGTGAGCCGCTCGAGTCCGACCACCTCCCCATAGTGCTTGGTGGTCTCCACGAACCGGATCGCCGCAACCTCAGAACCAGGCATGGCCACTCCGCCGTCGGTGAATACGACCATCGTCTCGAAGGCCACGGCACCCCCCCAGAGGAGAACGTCACCGACAGCGCCGACCGATGGTGACACCCACGGATGGAGGCACCCCGAGGACCGCATTGGTGTAGCTGGATGGGACATGATCCAGCCGGCATCGGATGCCCGCCTCAGCGGCCTGACGCGACAGGACGAGCCGCTCCCGTCAGCGTCGCTGGATCCGAGGGTGCCGCGGGAGGCGTCCGACCTCGTCGTCGGTGGGGACGAGCTTGCCGGGGTTGAGGATGCCGGTCGGGTCGAGTTCGGCCTTGACCGCGCGCAGCGCCGCGAGGCCGAGCGGGCCGACCTCGGCCTCCATGAACCCCCGATGATCGGTCCCAACCGCATGGTGGTGGGTGATGGTCGCTCCGAGGTTCACGATCGCCTCGCTCGCCGCGAGCTTGGCCGCGTGCCACTGTTCGAGCTCAGCGCCGGGCTCCTGCTGTGCGACCCAGGTGAAGTACAGCGAAGCGCCCGTGTCGTAGAGGTGCGAGATGTGGCACAGCACGAGGGGTGGTGTCCCCCGCCCGGCCAGCGACTCGGTCAGCGCCTCGCGGACGGCGAGGTAGAGCTCCCCGAGGTGTGACCAACTCGCCGCCGTCTCGAGGGTCTCGACCATCACGCCGCGATCCATCAGTTCGTCGCGCAGATAGGGGCCGTGGAAGCGGCCACGGGCCCACGACGTGCCCGCTGAGCGACCGAGGCGGACGATCCGTCGGCTGGCGAGCCGCCCGGTCACCGAGCCGCGACGCCGCGTCACCGAGGCGCGGGTGCCTTCCCAACCGAGGATCATCAGGCAGGGCGAGTCGTAGCCGCGGAGGGCCAGCAGCCGCTGCAAGACCTCCATCTTCCAGCCGTGCTGTTGCGCCAAGGCGGTCCGGGTCTCGTCGGCGTCGGACAGCCGGACGATGTCCGGGGCGATGCCCGCCCGCACGAGGGCACGGAGCGTGGCCGCGCCGGACGCGAACGAGGGCGCGACGAACGCCTCATGGAGCTCGACCTCGGGGGCGGGTTGCACGCGCAGGGACACCTCGGTGAGGATCCCGAGGGTGCCCTCACTGCCGGTGAGCAGCGCGCGTAGGTCGGGTCCTGCCGCGCTCCCCGCTCCGTGCCCGACACGGATCTCGCCGACGGGTGCAGCGCACCGGATCCCGACGACCAGGTCGTCGATACGTCCGTACCCGGTCGACGACTGGCCGGCCGAACGCGTGGCGACGTACCCCCCGAGCGTGGCGTACTCGTAGCTCTGGGGGAAGTGGCCGAGCGTGAACCCGCGCTCGGCCAGCAGCGCTTCGGCGTGGGGGCCGCGCAGACCTGGCTGGAAGGCGGCGATGCCCGAGACCTCGTCCAGGTCGAGCAGTTGGTCCATCCGTGCGAGGTCGAGCGCGACCAGCGCGGTGAAGGGGCCGCGGACGGGCTCCACGCCACCGACGACCGAGGTGCCGCCACCGAAGGGCACGACCGCGATGCGGTGTTCGACGGCGACGTCGAGGAGCCGCGTCACCTCTTCGTGGTCGCGCGGGTAGACAACCGCGTCAGGTGCGCCCATGGCGTCGCCGGCCCGACGACGGACCAGATCCGGGTACGACTTCCCACCAGCGTGCTCGACCCGGGTGAGGTGGTCGTCCCGCACGTGTTCAGGGCCGACCGCCATCTCGAGGGCGGCCCGCTGGATCCCGGTGAGCGTCGAGGGCCCGACCTGTACCTGCGCGAGCGAGACCGGGGGGGTCCGCCGATCGAGCGGCCCGATGATCGCGGAGAGGAAGTCCTCGGCGCCGTCGGCCAGCCCGTGCCGCTGGGTCGGGTCACCCCAACCGTGCCAGATCATCGGCGTGCGCGTGACGAGGAGCTCGGTGGAGCGGCGGCGTCGGGACATCTACAGGTCCTCGGTTGAACACTGGTA
>PWLR01000203.1 GCA_003558435.1 Nitriliruptoraceae bacterium
CCCGACGTTGTAGATCTCGCCCGGCACCCCTTCGGTGAGCGCCAGCCACTGCGCGTCGCAGTTGTCGATGACGTAGGTCCAGTCCCGGATGTTCGCGCCCTCGCCGTAGAGCGGGACCTTGCGGCCGTCGATCAGGTTGGTGACGAACAGCGGGATCATCTTCTCGGGGAAGTGGTAGGGCCCGAAGTTGTTGGCGGTGCGGGTCACCGTGATCGGATAGTCGTAGGTCACGCCGTAGGAGCGTGCGAGCAGGTCCGCGCCCGCCTTGGACGCCGAGTACGGGCTGTTGGGTTCCAGTGGGTCGCCTTCAACGAACGAGTCCGGTTCGGCGATCGAGCCGTAGACCTCGTCGGTGGAGATGTGCAACAACTTCTCGACCTCGGCGCGGCGACAGGCGTCGAACACCACCCCCGCCCCGACCACGTTGGTGTCGAGGAACGCGGCCGGGCCCTCGATCGAGCGGTCGACGTGCGACTCGGCGGCGAAGTGCACCACCGCGTCCGCGTCCGCCACCAGCCGGTCCACCACCTGGGCGTCCCGGACGTCGCCGCGCACGAGCTCGTAACGGGCGTCGTCGTCGAAGTCGGCCAGCGAGGCGGGGTTGCCGGCGTAGGTCAGCGCGTCGAGGTTGGTGATGCGCACCTCGTCGGTGACGCCCAGCACGTAACGCACGAAGTTGGAGCCGATGAACCCGGCCCCACCGGTCACGAGCAGCTGCATGGTCATCCCTTCGCGATCTCGACCTGGGCATGGTCGCCCAGCATGACCCGGTGCACCGCCGGTCGCCGCACGGTGCGCTCGAGGGTGACCTCCCGGCCCAGCAGCGAGCCCTCCAGCCGGCCGATGTCGCGCACGGTGCAGCCGGCCAGCAGCACCGAGAACTCGATCTCGCAGCTCTCGAGCAGACACCCCGGCCCCACCGAGGTGAACGGACCCACGTACGCATCGACCAGCTTGCTCCCGGCCCCGATCACCACCGGTCCGCGCACGGTCGTGCCGTGCAGCTCCGCACCGGCCTCGATGATGACCTCACCGGTGACCGTCGAGGTCTCGTCGCAGGTGCCGTCGATGCGCCGCTTGATCGCGCCGAGCACGATCCGGTTGGCATCCAACAGCTCGTCCTTCTTCCCCGTGTCGAGCCACCACCCCTCGACCTCGGAGGCCCGTACCGAGGCCCCGTCGTCGATCAGCTGCTGGATCGCGTCGGTGATCTCCAGCTCGCCCCGCCACGACGGCTCGATCCGCCGGGCCGCATCGAGGATCGCGGAGGTGAACAGATACACCCCCACCAGCGCCAGGTCGGACGGCGGATCAGCCGGCTTCTCCACCAACCGCGAGATGGAGCCGTCCTCGTTGAGCACCGCGATCCCGAACCGCTGCGGATCCGGGACCCGCTTGAGCAGCAGCTGCGCGGCGGGCCGGTCCCGTTCGAACGCCTCCACCACCCCGGTGATGCCCCCCTCGATCAGGTTGTCGCCCAGGAACATCACGAAGTCGTCGTCCCCCAGGAACTCCGCCGCGGTCAACACCGCATGCGCCAACCCCAGCGGCGCGTCCTGCTTGATGTAGGTCGCCCGGATCCCCAGGGCCGAGCCGTCACCGACCGCCGCCTCGATCTCCTCGTGGGTGTCGCCGACGATGATCCCCACGTCGGTCACCCCCGCATCACGGATCTGCTCGAGCCCGTAGAACAGGATCGGCTTGTTGGCCACCGGTACCAGCTGCTTGGCCGAGGTGTAGGTGATCGGCCGCAACCGCGTCCCGGCCCCACCGGCCAGTACGAGTGCCTTCATGAACGCTCCTGTCCGTCGGCGGCTGTCGAGCGAACGGCTCCCGGGCCCCGTGCCGCGACGCCGCGTCCGACAGGCTAGGTGGTGGCGGACCATTCCCGGTCCGGGAAACGCTCACGTAGCGTGGGATTGGCCGCGTCGGCGTCCGAGACGATCGGGTCGCGGACCGGCCACCCGACGGCCAGGTCCGGGTCGTCCCAGCGGACCGCGCGCTTGTCGACCGCCCGCCAGGGTTCCGTCACGTCGTAGAGGTAGTCCACGTCCTGTTCGCCGTAGGTGCAGTAGGCGTTGGCCAACCCGTCAGGGACGAACAACCGGATGCGCTCCCCCGGCGGGTCCCCGAGGTGGAAGCTCGCCACCTCACCGAACGTCGCACTCTGCGGACGGATGTCGGCGATGGCGGCCATCGCGGTCCCCCGTACCACCTGCACCAGCTTGTCCCACGGCTCGGCATGGAACCCGCGCAGCACCCCTGGCGCCGATCGTGCGTGGTTGCCCTGCTGCCACACCAGGGGACGACCAGCAGCTTCCTCGAGCTCCCCCAACTGGTAGGTCTGGCGGAAGAACCCGCGTTCGTCACCGTGGGTGTCCCACCGCACCACCAGCAACCCGTCGATCGACGTGCGCTCCACCGGCATGGGGGCTCCTGTACGCCTACGGGTCGTGACTCCGGCGCGACCGTAGCCGCGCCCGGATCGACGCATCAGCCCCGATCCCTCCCCGAGCGGCGAGTCAGTCGTTCACACTGCGGCGGCCCATCGAGTGGTAGCGCACCCCGGCATCGATCATCGCCGTCGGGTCGTGCACGTTGCGGCCGTCGATCACGATCGGGTAGGCCAGGTGCTTGAGGTACCGGTCCGAGGTGATCGCCTTGATCTCGTCCCAGTCGGTGCAGACCACGGCGGCGTGGGCTCCGGTGAGCAACTCGTCGATGTCCTCGTAGCGAGCGAGCCACGGGTGCTCCTCAGCGACGTTGGGGAGCGCGACGGGGTCGTAGATACGCACCTCGGCCCCGGCAGCCCGAAGGTCGTCGGCCAGGTGCAGGGCCGGTGACTCGCGCAGGTCATCGGTTCCGGGCTTGAAGGCCGCACCCAGCAGCGCGATGCTCTTGCCGGTCAGGTGCCACAGCTCACCCTCGAGCTTGTGGAGCACCGATGCGCGCTGACCGACGTTGATGTCCCGGACCTCGTCGAGCAGGCCGAACTCGTAGCCGACCTGGCCGGCCAGGTGGGCGAACGCGTCCACGTCCTTCGGGAAGCACGACCCGCCGTAACCGAGCCCCGCCTGCAGGAACCGGTGCCCGATCCGGATGTCGTGGCCCATGCCCTCGGCGACGACACTGACATCCGCCCCGACCCGTTCACAGACCTGCGCGACCGCGTTGATGAACGAGATCCGGGTGGCCAGGAAGGCGTTCGAGGCGTGCTTGATCAGTTCCGCACTGGCCACGTCGGTCTCCACGACCGGACAGCCGTCCTCGGCCACGAGCGGCGCATAGACCCCTCGCATGACATCCCGCGCCGAGTCGCTGGAGGTGCCGTACACCACCCGGTCGGGGTGCAACGTGTCCAGGACGGCTGCCCCTTCCTTCAGGAACTCCGGGTTCGACGCGACCTGGATGCGATACGGAGTGGCGAGTCGCGCGGTCTCCCGATCGATGACCTGCTCCAGCCGCCGACCGGTGTTGGCCGGGACCGTCGATTTCTCCACGAGCACGAGGTCACGTGGTGCGTGGGTGGCGACCGTGCGGCCGACGGTCTCCACGTACGAGAGGTCGGGACCTCCGCCCGGCAGCGGCGGCGTGCCGACACAGACGAAGACGACCTCGGCATCGGTCAACGCCTCAGCGGGGTCACTGGCGAAGGTCAACCGACCGGCGCCGATGACCTCATCGAGGAGCTCCTGCAGACCCGGCTCGTAGAACCACGCCTCGCCGCCCTGCAGTCGTTCGAGCTTGGCGGCGTCGTCGTCGTGCCCGACGACCTGGTGACCCCACCGGGCGAAGGCGGCGGCTGACACGAGACCGACGTGACCTACGCCGATGACGGTGATGTTCACGGAGGTTCCGATTCGGGACGGCGGTTGGGGCGGAGCGACCTCAGCCTCGGGGCGAAGCGTAGTCAGGCAGCTCTCCTGAAGACGTCCGCAACAGAAGTCCGCGGCTCCTACGTGGCAGGGGCGCCTCGGGTGCCCGGATCTCGCCAGCGCAAGCGGGTGCAGGCGGCGTCAGTCCAGTACCGGCGCGCCGAACTCCGCGCTCTCGAGCACTCCGAGGAAGTCCTCGAGGTACTCCAGGAAGACCTCCGGAGCATCCTCGTCGCCGGGGCCCGGGACCGGTTGCGCGAGCAGCACGATGGCTCGCGAGGGGATCACCACCACCATCTCGCGGGTCGGGGTGCCGTCGGTGACGAAGCTGAAGATCAGCCGGGTCGCCGGAACATCACCCTGCAGCACGATCTGGTCGTCGGACTCGAGCTCCGCATCCTGCTGCTCGACGAACTCGCGCCAGTCGTCCGGGAAGGTGTTGGGCTCGTAGGTGAAGAACATCGCCACCGTGTCGCCCTCCGGTTGTTCCCGGGGGGTCTCCGGGTCCTCACCGATCCCGATGTCCTGGTTCGAGACGCTGAGGCGGTCCTCCTCGTCCTCGAACACGTACCAGTCTGCGGGCAGCTGCATCTCGACGTTGCGCCACGACACCGACGACGGCTGGTTCCCGCCCCCGCAGGCGATGACCAACATCGCGGTCGCGACCAACAACAGCAGCCGGGGAGAACGCATCGAAGCTGACCTTCCGAGAAGCGAGGTGTGCCATGCCGCCGGGCGGTCCAGCTGGGCGGCCCATCACCACGTTACGGGGTGTCGAGGGGGCGCTCGTCGCCGCCGAGGTCCTGATCGTCGAGCAGCACGGAGAGCTGCGCGGTGGTTCGCATCATCTCGTCGTGCTCGGCATGGGCGTCACCGGCCTCGCGCTGTGCCCGAACCGCCGGGATCTCGTCGGTGCGGTCCGGATCAGCCGCTTCCGGGGCGGTGCCGGGCGCGGCGTCGATCGGCGCGCTGGCGACCGGCGATCCGGGGTCCGACGGCTCGGGTGCGTCGCCGCGAGAAGGCTCACCCTGCTGGCCTGTGGCCGCCGCGTCCGGTCCTGCCGGGGTGTCCCCCGGACGTGACGGGGCCGGGTCCGTGTCGGCTCCGGTCTCCGTGTGGAGGGCGACCGGCGCTGGCGGCAGGTCCGGAGCCACCTGCGCCGGCGGCCTCGCCTCAGCGCCGACCGGAAGTGCACCGCCCTCCTCGACGGCCGGCTCGCCGGGGTCGAACGGCAGCTCGGCCGGGAGCTGCACCAGCGCGATGGCCGCTGCCTCTGCAGCACCGTGCACGACCTCGACGTCTCGGCGCTCCGAGCGCTCTGACGCTGAACGCTCATGAACTGCCGAAGACCCCGCTCGCTCGGCATCGGGATGAGCAGCGGCAGAAGTAGGCGACCGGTCGCTCCCATCGCTGTCGGCCAGCTCCGGAGTGAGGTCCCCGTCCTCGGCATCTCGCGGCGTGTCGTCCCAGGACAGCCATCCGTCGCCGGGGTCATCGTCGTCGCCCTCGGGGCCCGCCCCGTCGTCGTCCTCCAGGCCGAGCACGGAGGTCTCGTGCTGGGGGGCGTCGGCCCTGCGCGGGGGTGTCTGCGGTTGCTCGATCGTGAGGTCCGCCGGTTCGTTGGACGCCTCGGGGGCGTCGGATCGCTCCGCGGGCTCGGCCTGCGGGCGGTTGAACGCCGAAGCGATGCCGGCGGCGGTCAGCGCTGCACCCCCGACACCGAAGGCACCACCCGACCGCGGCCCGGGCGCCGGCTCGGGGTCGGTCGCGACCTCTGGCTCAGACTCAAGCCCAGGCTCAGATGATGCCTCTGGGCCGTCAGTCTCACGGCGCTCTGCCGGTTCCTGCTCCAGCTCTTCCGCGCGAGACGACTCGATGACGGGCGTCGGCCCCCGGTCGGGCGATGGAGCGGCATCCGCGGCAGGTGGCGCGTCATCCGCGACGGCGGGTGCCGGATCCGGCCCGTCGGACGCCGATGTAGCCGGCGGCGCGTCATCGTCGAGCGAGGCAGCATCCTCGGGCCCGTCGGCCGGCTCGGGGTCGGCCATGGCCGTCGTCCTGCGCGGCGCGAGCCGGGCAGCGGTCCGATCGTCGAGCAGCGCCACCTGCGCCCGAGTTCCGGCGGCCTCCAGGGCGTCGAGGCCGGCGATCAGCTCCACCCGCGAGGTCCGGTCGCGCTGCGCGACGATCAGCACGTGATCGAGCGACCGAACCGCGGTGACGACCGGCTTGCTCGCCGCCATGGGCAACGCGACCAGCAACACGTCGAGATCGCGCGGCAGACGACCGGGGAGCGCCGCCAATGTCCCGAGCGCGGCGTTCAGGTCGTCACCCGCCCCTAGGCGGGCCAACCTCGGCTCGGGACCGAACGTCACCGCCGACGCGAGCTTCACCCCGTCCCGCACCACTTCCAGCAGCCCGGGTGACCCGGTGTGCCCGGACGCGAGGTCGATGCGCAGGACACTGACCCCTTCGGCCTCCAGGGCGGTCGCCAGCGCATCGGTCCAGGCCACCGTCGCCCGGATGTCGCGACCCGAGGCCGCCAGCCCCAACAACAACGGGAACCCCGGGGCGCGGGCCTCCAACACGGCGTCGGCGAGGATCTCGGCACCGGCCCGTTCGGGTGTCGTAGGCAACACCGCCACCAGTTCCCCACCGGCGGCACCGACGTGCCGGGGCCCGCGCAGACGCAGATCGGCCGCATCCAGCGCGACAGCCACCGCCAAACCCAGCAGCAGCGCGGCCACACCGACCGCCGCTCCCACCAGCGGCACCGGCGGCACCAACCCCGGGGCGAGCACCGCGAGGATGCCGCCCAGCGCGATGACACCGATGGTGACCGCGATGAACACCGGACGTCGCTGCTCCACGACGTCGAGCCCCTCGACCAGCCACAACGGCGGGTGTGAGCGGCGCTTCGTGGCGGTGGAGGCGGGTTCGGTCATCGTCGCGCGACTGTACCGAGGCGGTCCCTCGAACAACGATAGGTGAACCCCGGCCGAGGTGTCGCTTTCGGGGGATCCGTGCAACGACCGCCCGCCGAGCCGCGTTTGCTGCGGCCTGCGGACCCGGTCGCGGTCCTAGAGTCGGGGGTCCGACCGCCCCGCTTCAGCATCGGAGCCGCCACATGCCCGTACCGCAGATCGTCACCGTCGTCGGCGCCGGGCTCATGGGCCGGGGCATCGCCTATGTCGCCGCCGTCTCGGGCTCGGCCGTGCGGCTCGTGGACCTGTCCGAGGCACAACTCATGTCCGCGCTCGATCGGATCGGCGACGACCTCGACGTCGGCGTGCAACGCGGCAAGATCGACGCCGAGGTGGCCGAGCAGGCCCGGCAACGCATCGCGACCAGTACCGACATCGCCGAGGGCGCGACGGGCGCCGACCTGGTCATCGAGGCGGTCGTGGAACGGATGGACGTCAAACACGACGTCTTCCGTCTCGCCGAGGCCAACGCGGCTCCGGATGCGGTACTGGCCACCAACACCTCGGCGATGTCGATCACCGAGATCGTGTCCTGCCTCGACGACCCCTCGCGGGGGGTGGGGATGCACTTCTTCAACCCGGTGCCGAAGATGAAGCTCTGCGAGCTGATCCGCGGGCTACAGACCTCGCCGGAGACGATGGACCGGGCCGAGGCCGCCGCACAGGCGATGGGCAAGCAGACCGTCCGGGTCGAGGACCTGCCCGGGTTCGCGACCTCGCGGATCAACGCGCTCATCGGCAACGAGGGCATGCGGATGCTCGAGGAGGGGGTGGCTTCCGCGGAGGACATCGACACCGCCGTCCGGCTCGGGCTCAACCACCCGATGGGTCCGCTCGAGATGGGCGATCTGGTCGGGTGGGACACCCGGCTCGACATCCTCGAGTACCTGGCGGGCACCCTCGGCGAACGGTTCCGCCCGACCAACCTGCACCGCCGGATGGTCGCTGCCGGACATCTGGGACGCAAGTCCGGCGAAGGGGTCCACCGCTACGACGATCAGGGCAACCGGCTGTCACGCCCGCGGTAGTGGTCGTACACGCAGCCAGGGCCGAGGGCAGCCGCCGTCGATGGGGGTGTGCTCGCTGCCCGCCCGGGAGTCCGGAGCCCTGTTCGATCAGGGGGTGACGCGCACGGCCCGGTACTCCTGCACCGGCAACGCGAAGGCGGTGTCGGTCGACAGGCCCGGCACGATGCCGGAGAACCCACCGACGCTCCAGGTCGCGAGCCACTCGGCCTCCACCGTGACCACGATCTCGAGGTCGCGGGAGATGTAGGTGTGACTGATCGCGGCGGAAGGATCGCTCTGGCTCTGTTGCCAGCTCACACCGGTACGGCCGTCAGCGATCCGTTCGGTGGTGCCGTCGCCCCAGTCGATGTCGAACGCCACCGGCTCGAGGGTGACCTGCATCGCCCCGAAACCGGCGAGCGTCTCGGTCACGGTGAACCCGTCCTGGTTCGCGATCACCAGGTAGGAGGGCAGGCCCGTCACCGCGATACCGGGGGCGATCTCCGGGGTCGGTTCGGGGATCGGGATGGAGCGCGCGAAGGCCCGGGCAGCACCGGAAGGGTCCGGAACCGGCCCGGCTCCCGTGCAGTAGCGCGCATCGACTCCGGCGAGCCTCGGGTCCACCAACATCTCGTCGATCCGCACACGCCAGGCGAGATCGAGCTCGGAGCCGTTCGCGACCGCGGGCTGCGCGAGCAAAGCCACACAGGGCTCACCCGTGTCAGGGTGCACGCCCCAGTAGGGCTCCATGGGTGGGGGTGGAGGTAGGGGTGCGCTCGGTGAGTTCGGGGCGCCTACCGGGGTGCTCGGCGACTCCCTGGTTGACGAAACCGCC
This sequence comes from Nitriliruptoraceae bacterium, assembly GCA_003558435.1. Taxonomy (GTDB): domain Bacteria; phylum Actinomycetota; class Nitriliruptoria; order Nitriliruptorales; family Nitriliruptoraceae; genus PWLR01. The sequence goes on from PWLR01000203.1 coordinate 8,702, forward strand.
GGACATTTTGCCTCACCCCGAAGCTCGGCCACGCCAGTTCCGATCCCTGATGTACCGCCGACATGGCGTTGACAGGTTTCATCCGATGCCAGACCGATGGCCGGAAAGAACAGCGCTGAAAACAGGACGGTCGCGATAATCAGCTTTTGCACGGATCGTTCTCCGCTATGTCGATCCGATCACTGGGATCAAAGGGAGTCGTGACGCGTGCGTATATCCATTGCGATCGATTTAGGACCACGGGACGTTCGACGACCTTCGGCACCAGTTGCACAAAATTCACATTTTGACTCTCGGCGTTCATGACCATCGGTGAAGCGTCGGCTGAGGTTTCGACGAAAACACAGTCAGCACTAGCCGAAATGATCGCAATGACTCGACGAATTCTCGGCTCGATATCGTCGATCCCGCGGATATCGAGAAAACCGCCGGCACCTGAGTTCTCAAAGATCTCGATGTTCTGCGTTAAGGCGTCACCACCTTCGAATATCTCACCAAGACGATCTGTTACCTCAATGTTCAATTCATCGTTGTTACGCCGCATTTCTATGAGAGCTTCGGCGTAAATCCGTTCAAGTTCGATGAACACCGCTTCGACGTACTCCTCGGTGATCTCGTCGGGGACCACGGTGATGTCGATATCGGCCGGCTCGGGCTCCGCGTCCGGCGCGGGCTCGACCTCGGGTTCCGGGTCCTCATCCACCGGATCCGGCTCGGGCTCGCCCGGGTCCGCCTGTGGCTCCTCGATCGGCTGCACGCCCTCGGCCGCGCCATCCCCGTCGGAGCACGCGGCCAGCAGCAGCGCAACCGCAAGCGATGCGGCGACGATGCGCTTGTGACGTTCCATGGCGTTCGAGCCCCCGTGGTTCGGTGGCCGACGCTAGCGGTCGAACGACCAAGCACAAACAGATGATCCACCGCGCCGGTGGAAAGCGCGCCTCCTGCACACGCTGCGACCGACCCGAGCGCTGGCCGCCGACCGTTCGCGACCCAACCATCGGCCCAACTCGGGGCGCTCGGCGAGGCGGGTGCCGGCGCCGGAGCAGCCCGGGCCGGGAGGTGACGGCGGCACTCACGGTTCGCGTGACACTTCCCGTGGCCAGCCGCGGGAAG
>PWLR01000106.1 GCA_003558435.1 Nitriliruptoraceae bacterium
CCTGCGCGACGGCGAGGTGGCACCGGCCACCCCAGGAACTGACGGAAGGGAACCCAGGTGAACGAGCAGGAGCGGGCGCACCCCACCCCGCACACCGGTCCGGCGCTGCTGGTGCTCGAGGACGGCACCCACTTCCGGGGCGTGTCGATCGGGGCGGACGGCACCGTGTTCGGCGAGGCGGTGTTCAACACCGGGATGTCCGGCTACCAGGAGACGCTGTCGGATCCGTCCTACCGCCGCCAGATCGTGGCGATGACCGCGCCGCACATCGGCAACTACGGGATGAACGCCGACGACATGGAGTCCGACCGCATCCAGGTCGCCGGGTTCGTGGTCCGCGAGGCCGCCAGACGGCCCTCGTCGTGGCGTTCCGAGCAGGACCTGCGCTCCGCGTTGCGCGAGGCCGGCGTGGTCGGCATCGAAGGGGTCGACACCCGCCGCCTGACCCGCCACCTGCGTGACCGCGGGGCGATGCGCGCCGCGATCTCCACCGAGGTGCTGGACCTCGACGCGCTGGTGGCACAGGTCGCCGACACCCCCGGCATGGTCGGTGCGGAGCTCGCCTCGGAGGTCACCACCGCCTCGCCCTACGTCGTCGCACCCGGCGGTGGCGCGCCCGTGCGCTACCGCATCGCCGCGATCGACTTCGGGATCAAGCGCTCGATCGTGCGCAACCTCGCCGAGCAGGGCGCCGAGGTGCACGTGCTGCCCTCGTCGGCGACCGCCGACGAGGTGCGGGCGCTCGAGCCCGACGGGGTGTTCCTCTCGCCGGGGCCGGGCGATCCGGCCACCGTCGCGACCGGGATCGCCACCACCTCGGCGTTGTTGGGTGAGCTGCCGGTGTTCGGGATCTGCCTCGGTTCGCAGCTGCTCGGCCAGGCGCTCGGCGCCGAGACCTACAAGCTCACCTTCGGCCACCGCGGGGTGAACCAGCCGGTGCTGCGACGCGCCGACGGCGTGGTCGAGATCACCTCCCACAACCACGGGTTCGCGGTCCGGGCGAGCTCGATCGGGGAGCAGGTCGACGAGCACGCCTTCGAGACCGCCGGGCACGGCGTGGTGGTGGTCAGCCACGTCAACCTCAACGACGACGTGGTGGAGGGCCTGACCGCCCGCGACCTGCCGGCGTTCAGCATCCAGTACCACCCGGAGGCCGCACCCGGACCCTCCGATGCGCGCTACCTGTTCGAGCGTTTCACCGAACTGGTCGAGGGCCACCGCACCAGACACGGTGCCCGCTCGACCGGAGGGGGCAGCTGATGCCGCGTCGTGACGACATCCGGTCCGTGCTGGTGCTCGGGTCCGGGCCGATCGTGATCGGCCAGGCCTCCGAGTTCGACTACTCGGGCACCCAGGCCTGCAACGTGCTGCGCGAGGAGGGGTTGCGGGTCGTGCTCGTCAACTCCAACCCGGCCACGATCATGACCGACCCCGCCACCGCGGACGCGACCTACGTCGAGCCGTTGACGGTCGACATCGTCCGCTCGGTGATCGACAAGGAACGGCCCGATGCGCTGCTGGCGACCCTCGGCGGGCAGACCGCGCTGAACCTCGCCGTCGAGCTGTCCGAGGCCGGCATCCTCGAGGAGTTCGGCGTCGAGGTGCTGGGCGCCGACCTGCAGGCGATCCAGACCGCGGAGGACCGTCAGCTGTTCAAGGAGGCGATGACCGAGATCGGGCTCGACTCCGCCCGGTCGCGCTACGTCAAGGACGAGGCCGGCGCGTTCGCCGCCGCCGAGGAGTACGGCTACCCCGTCGTGCTGCGGCCCTCCTACACCCTCGGCGGCAAGGGCGGCGGGATCGCCTACGACGCCGACGAGCTCAAGCGCATGATCCGCCAGGGCCTCTACGACTCGCCGGTCCACCAGGTGCTGGTGGAGGAGTCGCTGCTCGGGTGGAAGGAGTACGAGCTCGAGGTCATGCGCGACCACCACGACAACTGCGTGATCATCTGCTCGATCGAGAACCTGGACGCGATGGGGGTGCACACCGGCGACTCGATCACGGTGGCCCCGGCGATGACGCTGTCCGACCCGGAGTACCAGCGGATGCGTGACGCCGCCTTCGCGGTGCTGCGCCGCATCGGGGTCGAGACCGGCGGCTCCAACGTGCAGTTCGCGGTCGAGCCCGACACCGGACGCATGATCGTCATCGAGATGAACCCGCGGGTGTCGCGCTCGTCGGCGCTCGCGTCCAAGGCGACCGGCTTCCCGATCGCGAAGATCGCCGCGAAACTGGCCATCGGCTACACCCTCGACGAGATCGCCAACGACATCACCCGCGAGACCAAGGCCGCGTTCGAACCCTCCATCGACTACGTGGTGGTCAAGATCCCGCGGTTCGCCTTCGAGAAGTTCGGCGGCACCGACGACACGCTGACCACCCGCATGAAGTCGGTCGGCGAGGTCATGGGCATCGGGCGGACCTTCAAGGAGTCGTTCAACAAGGCGCTGCGCAGCCTCGAGAACGGCACCATCGGCTTCGGCGCCGGGCCGTCGCTCGAGGTCGACGACGAGGAACTCGAGGCCCGGCTGATCCGGCCCACCGACAAGCGCCTGGACGCGGTCGACGAGGCGCTCACCCGACGCTGGTCGGTCGAGCGCATCAGCGGGTTGACGGGCTTCGACCCGTGGTTCACCGACCAGCTGCTGCAGCTGGTGGAACGGCGGCGCGAGCTGCGCGCCCACGAGCACCTCGCGGCCGTACCCGACTCGCTGCTGCGCGAGGCCAAACGTGACGGGTTCTCCGACGCGCACCTCGCGATGCTGCTGGCGACCTCGGAACGGGCGGTGCGCACGCGCCGACACGACGGCAAGATCCGTCCGGTGTTCAAGACCGTCGACACCTGCGCGGCCGAGTTCGAGGCCTACACCCCCTACCACTACTCGTCCTACGAGGACGAGGACGAGGTGAGCGCCTCGACCCGCGACAAGGTCGTGGTCCTCGGCTCCGGTCCGAACCGGATCGGCCAGGGCGTCGAGTTCGACTACTGCTGCGTGCATGCGGTGTTCGCGCTCAAGGACGCCGGCTACGAGACCATCATGGTGAACTGCAACCCGGAGACGGTCTCCACCGACTACGACACCGCCGACCGGCTCTACTTCGAGCCGCTCACCCTCGAGGACGTGCTCGAGATCTGTCACCGCGAGCAGCCCGTGGGGGTGCTGGTGCAGCTCGGTGGCCAGACCCCGCTGAAGCTGGCCCGCGACCTCGAGGCCGCCGGGGTGCCGGTGTGGGGCACCTCGCCGGACATGATCGACGCGGCCGAGGACCGCGGCCGGTTCGGGGCGTTGATGGACGAGCTCGGCATGGCGATGCCACCCGGTGGGATCGCGCGGTCCTTCGAGGAGGCCCGCGACGTGGCGGGCGCGGTCGGCTACCCCGTGCTGGTCCGCCCGTCCTACGTGCTCGGCGGCCGGGCGATGCAGATCGTGTACGACGACACCGGCCTGAAGCGCTACCTGACCGAAGCGGTGCAGGCGGCACCGGACCAGCCCATCCTGGTCGACCGGTTCCTGGAGGGCGCGATCGAGATCGACGTCGACGCGGTGTTCGACGGCGACGAGCTGTTCGTCGGCGGCATCCTCGAACACATCGAGGAGGCCGGGGTGCACTCCGGTGACTCGGCCTGCACGCTGCCGCCGCTGACCCTCGGGCGCGGCCAGGAGGCACAGATCCGTCGCATCACCGAGGGCATCGCCCGGGGCCTGGCTGTCCGGGGCCTGCTCAACGTGCAGTTCGCGCTCAAGGACGACGTGCTGTTCTGCATCGAGGCCAACCCGCGGGCCTCGCGCACCGTGCCGTTCGTGTCCAAGGCGACCGGGGTGCCGCTGGCCAAGATCGCGGCGCGGGTCATGGCCGGTGCGAGCCTGGCGGAGTTGCGCTCGGTGGCCGGTCCGACGGGCGCGGCGCTGGTGCCGGCGCGTGACGCGGTGCAGGGGCCGCGCCCGCGTCACGTGGCGGTCAAGGAGGCGGTGCTGCCCTTCGATCGGTTCCCGGGCTTCGATGCGGTCCTGGGCCCGGAGATGCGTTCCACCGGCGAGGTCATGGGCATCGACCACGACTTCGGGGCCGCGTTCGCCAAATCCCAGGCCGGCACCGGATCGATGGTGCTGCCCACCAAGGGCCGGGTGTTCGTGTCCGTGGCCAACCGCGACAAACGCGCCATCGTCTTCCCGGTCAAACGGCTGGTCGACCTCGGGTTCGACATCGTGGCGACCGCCGGGACCGCGGACATGCTGGCACGGGTCGGGATCCCCGCCGAGGTGGTCGGCAAGGTCTCCCAGGGTGTCGACGACATCCTGCATCTGATCCAGGACGGCGAGGTCGGCCTGGTGCTCAACACCCCGTTCGGTTCCGGTACCCGGGGCGACGGCTACGAGATCCGTCAGGCCGCGGTGACCAACGGCGTGCCGTGCATCACGACGTTGTCGGGCATCCTCGCCGCGATCCACGGGGTCGAGGCGCTGCGCCGCGGTCCGCTGTCGGTGCGTTCGCTGCAGGAGTACCAGGCGAGCTTCCGGGCCGACATCGCCGCCCTCGACGCGGCAGCCGATGATCCGACGGAAGGCGCGGCATGACCACGCTCCGAGCGGGAACGGTCTGGGGGCGACCCGAGGCCGACACCCCGGTGCAGGCGACCTGCGAGGTGCTCGCGCGACGCCGCAACGGCCCCTACTGGACGTTGGCGTTCGCGGCCCGGGAGATCGCGGAACGGGCGCGACCCGGACAGTTCGTCCAGATCGCGGTTCGCGGCCAGTCGACGTTGCTGCGCCGACCGTTCTCGATCGCGAACGTCTCCCGCCAGGGGCCGGGTGGTGGCACCGTGGAGGTCGTGTTCGACGCCCACGGCCCCGGCACGGAGTGGCTGGCGAGCCTCGGCGCCCACGACGTGATCGACGTGGTCGGCCCGCTCGGGACCTCGTTCCCGCTGCCGCAACGCAAGGTCAACGCGTTGCTCGTCGGCGGCGGGTACGGCACCGCGCCGCTGTTCTACCTGGCCGAGCAGCTGACCAAGAAGGGGTTGCGCGTCGACATGATCGTCGGCGCCGCCACCGGCGACCGGCTCCTCGGCACCATCGAGGCCAAGCGCCTGTCCGCCAGCGTGACCTTCACCACCGATGACGGCAGCTACGGCGAACGGGGCCGGGTGACCGACGTGCTCGACGAGGTCGTGCGCTCCACCAGGACGGGCGTGGTCTACGCCTGCGGGCCGAACCCGATGTTGAACGCCTTGTCGGCGCGGTGCGTGGAGCTGGGCCTGCCGATCCAGGTCGCCGTCGAGGAACGGATGGCGTGCGGCATCGGGGTCTGCTTCACCTGCGTGCTGCCGATCCGGGGACGCGACGATCGCGTGCGCATGCAGCGCTCGTGCATCGACGGGCCGGTGTTCAACGGCGCGAAGATCGCCTGGGACGTCTCGCGCTACGACCTCGGCGCCTCACCGCCCGATGATCAGCTCGCATCCGAGCGGGTCGCCTCGGCTGCGGCCGACGACGTCTCGGGCACGCCATGAGCTCCGACGTGCGCCGCATCACGGCCGAAGAGCTCCGCGCCACCGGTCAGGGGGGCATGCCGGAGGACGAGATCGACCTGTCGGTGGACCTCGCCGGCATCCGGCTCGACAACCCGATCGCGTCCGCCTCCGGATGTTTCGCCTCGGGCACGGAGATGGACCGCTTCTACGACGTCACCGAGCTGGGCGCGATCGTGGTCAAGTCGATCACCCGCGAACCCCGTGGCGGCCTGCCGACGCCGCGGATGAGCGAGACCCCCGCCGGGATGCTCAACGCCATCGGCCTGCAGAACCCCGGCGTCGCCTACTGGACCTCCAACGATCTGCCGTGGCTGCGGGAACGGGGCGCGTCGGTGATCGCCTCGATCGCCGGTCGCACCGTCGAGGACTACCGGCACGTCGCCCGGGCGCTGCGGGAGGCGGATCCGGCGGGGACCATCGTCGGGCTGGAGGTCAACCTGTCGTGCCCGAACGTCGAGGACCGCGGGCTGGTGTTCGCCTGCTCACCGACCGACAGTGCGGAGGTCATCGCCGCGGTCGCCGAGGAGGCCGAGGTGCCGGTGCTCGGCAAGCTCACCTCGGACGTGACCGACATCGTCGCGGTCGCCGGGGCCGTGGTCGATGCGGGTGCCCAGGGCCTGACGTTGATCAACACCCTGCTCGGGATGGCGATCGATCCGGACACGGGCAGACCGGAGCTCTACAACACCTACGGCGGGCTGTCGGGACCGGCGATCCGTCCGGTCGCGGTCCGCAACGTCCACCAGGTCCACCGCGCGTTGCCGGAGGTACCGATCCTCGGCTGTGGCGGGGCGCGTAGTGTCACCGACGTGGTCCAGTTCCTGCGCGCGGGAGCCTCCGCGGTGTCGGTGGGGACCTCGACGTTCGTGGACCCGTTCGTCGGCCAGCGGCTGATCGCGGAGTTGCGCACCTGGCTCGCGGAGCGCGGGATCGGCTCCGTGCGTGAGTTGATCGGTGCGACCAGCAGTTGGACGGACTGACCCCGAGACCACCCGCCCGATCAGGAGCACCACGTGGGAACCGAACCGTTGACACCGACGACACCGTTGGCACCGTCGGACCGCATCGCGGTCGCCCTGGACGTCGCGAGCGTGCGGGAGGCGGATCTGCTCGCCGCGTCCCTGGTCGGCGCGGTCGGCTGGTTCAAGGTCGGCCTCGAGCTGTACCTGGCCCACGGGCCGGAGGTCGTGACCGCCATCCGGACCCACGGACCGGTGTTCCTGGACGTGAAGCTGCACGACATCCCGACCACCGTGGAGCGGGCGGCGGCGCGGATCGCCGAGCTCGGGGTCGGGCTCGTCACCGTGCACGCGGGCGGGGGAGCGGACATGGTGCGCGCCGCGGTCGACGGGCTGGGCGGTCACGGGCAGGTGCTGGCCGTGACCGTGTTGACCTCGATGTCCGACGACGATCTCGCGTCCGTCGGCGCCCCCGGAGCCGCCAGCCAGGTACCGCGCCTGGCCGGCCTCGCGGTCGAGGCCGGGGCCACGGGCCTGGTCTGCGCACCCCGTGACCTGCGCGTGGTGCGCGAGACGGTCGGGCCCGACGTGCTGCTCGTGACCCCCGGGATCCGACCGTCGGGCACCGGCGAGGACGATCATGCCCGGGCCGCGACCCCGGCCAGTGCCGTCGCCGACGGCGCGGACCTGCTGGTGATCGGACGGCCCATCACCCATGCCGACGACCCGGTCGCGGCGGCCCGGGCGATCGCCGCCGAACTGCCGGCCGACTGAACCACCCGGGACGCGCCGGGTGCTCAGTTCCTGCGGCGTTGCTGTTCGACGACCACACGCGCGACGTCGGCCAGTTTGCGCTGGCTGCGGTTGGAGGCGTCCTTCAGGGTCTGGAACGCGGTGTCGGCATCGATGCGCCAGCGAACCATGAGCACACCCTTGGCCTGGCCGATGAGGTCCCGGCTCGCGAACGCCCGGTTGAGCTGATGCTGCTGGTCCCGATCCTCGCGCAGGCACCGATCCAGCTCGATCTCGATCGCGCGACGCTGGGCGGCCAGTCCCCGCCGGGCCAGCTCGTGCGCGCGCTGCTGCTGCTCCAGCAGGGCGACGCTCCAGCCGGGGTCGTCGGGGCCCACCAGCGAGGTGTAGTCCTCCACGGGGTCGACCCGGGCATGCTGTTGGCACAGACCCAGGAAGCGTTCGGGTCCCCCGTCGTCATCGTGGAAGACCGAAGCGGCGTACAGGCACAGCAACCTCATCCGTCGGACCGTGGGCATCACGTTCCAGACGCCTTCGAGTTCGAGCACCGTCGCGATCTCGCCCGCATCCCACAGCAGCGAATGCAGGTTGCCGCAGACGTGCAGTTCGCGTCCCTGCTCGGCCGCGGTGCGCATCAGCTCCTCGGTGGTCTCCTGGTAGCGGGACCGGTCGAACACGCCCCCGCTCATCAGCTCGCCGAGGTAGGCCTCGGAGTCGACGGCCACGAGCCGGCCGCGTTCCACCGCGGAGGCGACATCGATGCCCGAGCTGGCCAGCTGATCCGACAGGGCCTGCTGCTGAGCGAGGGCGAGCACCACGACGGCGATGGCATCCGCATCGAACGCCGCGCGGACGAACGCCAGGGCCGTGCTGACGAGGAACTCGTCGGTGTCGTAGATGCCGACCTGGTGGTCGACGTTCGCCCGGAGCTGGTCCCGATCGGTCGCCACGCACCTTCCTCCCGTCGCGGGCCACCCCGGTCACGTGAGGGCGATGGCGCGGACCGCGAACAAGGCGAGGCTGGCACAGTCCGGGTCGAGGCACAGCCTCCTTCACGAAAGCTACCCTCGGACAGCGCGATACCACCCGGATTGGCTAGCTATATGGGGTGGCAGGACTACAGCCTGCCCTGTTGTGCGCACGAAGATGCGCGATGGAGCACGAAGACCTTGCCAGGTAGGTTGGGGGAGGTCACCGTGCCGGTAGTGACGTAGTCGTGCATCCGTCCGCCGGGTGGCCGGCCGGCCACCCACCACGACGTCGTCATCGGGGGGTGGCAGATGATCACACAGCCGGAGACGACGCCAGCCGAGCACCGACACCCCGTGGGCGTCTACACCAGTGACGAGTTCTGGGCCGTGTCGGTCGCGGCGTTCCTCGCTCCGACGCTGGCGCAGGGCGGGGGAGTCGTCGCGGTGGTCACCGCGGCCCACCGCCCGATGCTGGATCAGGCGCTGCTGCGCGCCGGGATCGACGTCACCGAGGTCCGCGCCGACGGACGCTACGTGGTCGCCGATGCCGACGAGTTGCTGTCCGGGCTGCTGGTGGACGACGGCATCGATCCCGAGCGCTTCCGGGCCACGGCGGAGTTCGTGCTGGCCCAGGCCCGCCGGCACGGTGACGCGTTCCGGGCCTACGGCGAGCTGGCGCCGCTGCTCTGGGCCCGGGGTGACGTACCGAACGCACTCCACCTCGAAGGGTTGTGGAACGGCGTCCTGGCTGAGCACGCGTTCCCGCTGCTCTGCCTCTACCGGGTCGAGGCCTTCGACGGGTCGGACCGCACGGAGGCCCTCCTCGACCTCTGTGAGCGGCACACGGAACTCGCGCCGGTGGAGCGCTACCTGCCGCTGCTCGCGCCGGACCCCCGAGGTCGCGCGCCGGCGCTGCTCGAGCAGCAACTGCGGACCTCCAACACCGCCCGGGAGCGGCACGAGGCGGAGGACGCCGCGCTACGGACCCGGGTCACGCGGGTGACCGACCGCATGCGCACACGGCAGCGCAGGTTCGACCAGGCCATCACGGATCGCGATCTGGTCGGGCAGGCGAAGGGCATCCTGATGGCCCGGTGGCGCGTCGATGCTGACGCGGCCGATCAGATGTTGCGTGATGCGGCGACCCGCAGCCGACGCTCGCTACCGGATCTCGCCCGCTCCGTGGTCGACCGGGAGCTACGCAACGTCCGCGCCGAGCACCCCGCCACCGGGCTGCCCGGGACCGGCACGACCGGCTGAGCGGCGTGCAGCGATCGGATCGGGGCCCTACGGTGCCGAGCGGTCGATGCCGCCACCATCACGACGGGAGCTGCGAGATGCCGGAGGCCCCGCGTACCGGTGAGCTCGCACCAGAGCTCAGCTTGCCCGATCTGCAGGGCCGCGCCACGTCGATCCGGGACCTGCGGGGCCGCCCCGTGCTGGTGACCTTCCTGCGCCACGCCGGTTGACTGATCTGCCGTGCGCACCTCGTGAAGGTGCGCGACAGGTGGGACCGGTGGGAGGAGATCGGGGCCGCCGCGGTGTTCGTGGTCTTCGACGATCCGGACCTGATCCGCCGCACCATGCTCACGGATCTGGATGTCGGGGCCCTGCCGTTCGACGTGCTCGTGGACCGCTCCCGCGGGACCTACACCCGCTGGGGGCTGACCCGGGCCAGCTGGTCGACGATCTGGCTCGATCCGAACGTCTACAAGACCTACGCGAGGTTGTTGCGATCCGGCGCCCGGCTGCGTTCGGCCGGGACGGACGTGCTGCAGCTCGGCGGCGACTTCGTGCTCGGACCCGACGGACGGGTGGTGTTGTCGCGACCCCAGCAGCGCGACGACCGTCCACCCGTGGGTGAGCTGCTGCGCGCCGCACGGGGGTCGGTCGAGGGGGGCGGCTGATGCACCGGGTCGGTGCGGCTTCAGGCCGGGCCCAGGTCCTTCGCGAAGTGCGCCGAGCGGTCGACGTAGCCCTCGCGCCGGTAGAAGCGGTGGGCATCACCTCGTTGGTGACCGGAGTCGAGCTCGAGCACGTGGCAGCCGGCGTCCAGGCCACGTTGCTCGAGGTGGCCGAGCAGCGCCGCCCCCACACCACGCGAGCGGGTGCCCGCGTCGACCACCAGGTCGTCGACGTAGAGCTTGCGGAGCACGCTGGTGGTGTCGACCACCCGCCAACCGGCGACGCCGAGGCACGCCCCGGCGGCGTCGAACACGCCGGTGAACACCAGGCCCTGATCCGCGCCGGCGCGGTGCACGCGATCGAACGCCTCCCGGTCTAGGTGGGGGCGCAGCTGCCGGAGCACCGGGAAGGCGGCGCTCCAGCCGGGGTCACCGGGTGGCAGATCGGTCAACGCCGGCGGCGGGCCGGTCATCAGCGTGCGCCGTGCTCGGCGCGGTAGGCCGCGATGCGGGCCAGGTCGTCGTCGCCCAGCACCCGCCGACCGTCGAGCTCCCGGTCCCCGAGGTGTTCGACGATGTCGTCGATCGTGGCCAGCGCCAGGGTGGTGAGCCCGAACTCGTCCGCGAGTTCGTCCAGGGCGCTGCGCTCGCCGGTGGTCCCGCGTTCCCGGCGGTCAACGCCCACCACCAGACCGACCACCTCGACGTCCGCGGTGGCGCGCAGCAGGGGCACGGTCTCGCGCACCGAGGTGCCGGCGGTGGTGACGTCCTCCACGATCACGACGCGCTCGCCGTCGACGAGTCGGTGGCCGATCAGCGAGCCACCCTCGCCGTGGTCCTTGGCCTCCTTGCGGTCGAAACAGAACCCGATGTCGCGTCCGTGGTGCTCCGCCAGCGCGATGGAGGTGGTGACGGCCAGCGGGATGCCCTTGTAGGCCGGTCCGAACAGCACGTCGACTTTCGAGCCGAACCGCTGGTCGATGGCGGCGGCGTAGTAGCGTCCCAGCTGCCCGATCTGTTCGCCGGTGCGGTACCGGCCGGCGTTGACGAAGTAGGGCATCCGGCGACCCGACTTGCCGACGAAATCCCCGAAGCTCAGGACCTCGCAGCGGACCATGAACTCCACGTACTCGCGGGTGCGGTCGTCGAGCACGGCTCAACCCTCCGTGAGCGGCAGCGGCACGTGGCGGTCGCGCGCGTCGAGTTCGGCCCGGACGGTGGCGACCACATCGTCCCAGCTGGTCGCGCGTGGAGCGGGCAGGTCGCGGTTGTAGGGCTGGTCGAACACGATCGCGGTCTTGCCCGCGTCGCGCAACGAGATGATGTTGCCCGGTGAGTCGTCGACGTAGATGTCGGCCCCGACGTTGGGCTTGTCGCCGATGAAGCACAGGTCTCGGTAGGGGATCCGGTGCTGATCGAGCCAGGCGGCGGTGTCGGCGGCGGAGGTCTCGTGCGCCCAGTTGAAGATCAACCGGTGGGTGATGATGCGGATCCACACGCCCAGATCGGACAACTCCCACAGGGCCTCGGAGACCCCCGGCAGCGGCTGCATGTGGCGGAACATGCGGTCCTCCAGCACCGCGCGCCGGTGGGCCTCCTCGAACGCGTCGAAGCTCAGCCCCCACTGGGAGTAGGCGTCCATGACGGTCTGCGGTGGCAGGCTCTCGGTGTCGCGGGAGAGCTGTCGTGCGACCGAGGCGCGGAACGCCCCCTCGTAGTCGGCGCACACGCCGTCGAGGTCGACGCCCAGCACGATCGGGTCGGTCGAGGCCATCGTGATCCCTCCGGGCGGTCGGTGCTCGTCGGGCCGTACGGTAGCCGTCGAGCCGGGGCCGTTCCGAGGGGGTCCCGTGCGCGCCACACCGGCGCAGCGCACTAGGGTCCAGGTCCGCGCGACCCATCACCCTCGCCCCGTCGCCCAGCACTCCGACCCCGAGTCCCGCAGGAGCTTTCCTCATGGCGCTGCCCGAACTCGGTCCGGAGCAGCGCCAGGCCGCGTTGCTCAAGGCGACCGAGGCACGACGCATCCGTGCCGAGCTCAAGCAGATGCTCAAGTCCGGTGAGGTGTCCATCAGCCAGGTCCTGGACCGCGCGGCTTCGGCGGACGCGCTGGCCAAGATGAAGGTCAGCGACGTGATCGAGGCGATGCCGGCCTACGGTCCGGTCCGGGCCCGGCGACTGATGGAACACCTCGACATCGCCCCGACACGCCGGTTGCGTGGGCTCGGCTCCCGGCAGCGCCAGGCGCTGCTCGCGACCTTCGAGAGCGACTCGTGACGCAGCAGCGCGGCCTGCTGGTCGTGATCGCCGGGCCCTCGGGGGTGGGCAAGGGCACCGTGCACACCCGCGTCCGCGAGGCCCTGCCCGAGAGCACGCTGTCGATCTCGGCGACCACGCGTTCGCCCCGGCCGGGCGAGGTCGAAGGGGTCCACTACCGTTTCGTGGATCGTGAGGGTTTCGATCAGCTGGTGGGCGGCAACGAGCTCTACGAGTGGGCCGAGTACGCCGGGCACTCCTACGGCACACCGCGCCGGCCGGCCCGCGAGGCGGTCGCCCGGGGCCAGGTCGTGGTGCTCGACATCGAACTGCAGGGGGCGCTGCAGATCAAGGAGCAGGACCCCGACGCGCTGCTGGTGTTCCTCGTCCCACCGTCGTTCGAGGAGCTGGAGCGACGTCTGCGTGGTCGCGGGACCGAGGACGACGCGGCGGTCGCCCGCCGGCTCGAGCGCGCCAGGGAAGAGCTCGCCGAGGGCGACCGGTTCGATGTCCAGGTGGTCAACGACGATCTCGACCGGTGCGTCGAAGAGGTGCTCGCGGCCATCGACCACGCGCGCACCTCGCCGCCGCACCACCCGTGGGATCGCTGAGACCCGGGGGCCCCGGGCGGTTCGGTCAGAACCCGACCTCGACGGCGTGTGCGGCGGCCGCGTCCTGGATCTCGAACAGCCGGCGCTCGTCGAAGCCGAAGGCGTTCGCGACGAGGTTGGAGGGCAGGGACCGCCGCCGCCGCTCGTAGGCCGCCACCTCGAGGTTGTACAGACGGCGGGAAGCGGCGATGCGGTCCTCGGTCTCCACCAGCTGACGTTGCAGGTCGCGGAAGTTGCGATCCGACTTCAGCGGCGGGTAGCCCTCGGTGACCGCGAGCAGGGAGGTCAGCCCCTGGGTCAGGGCGTCCTCGGCGCGGGCCTGCTGGTCGACGGAGACATCCGTGGGGATCGCGGCGATCGCCCGCGTCCGGGCGGCGGTCACCGCCTCGAAGGTGTCGCGCTCGTGGGCGGCGTAGCCCGCGACCGTCCGCACGAGGTTCGGGATGAGGTCGTGGCGACGTTGCAGCTGTGTATCGATGTTGGCCCACGTCGCATTGGTGGAGGCGACCTGGACCACGAACCGGTTGTAGGAGATCCCGAGCAGGGCGAAGGGGCTGATGGCGACCACGAGCAGCACGAACCAGGGTTCCACGGTCACGGGACGGGCCTTCAGCTCGAGGGGGGAGCGGGTGGCGGCGCGGCCTGGCCGCCGGCACCGATCGCGCGCCAGAACGGCGGGGGCACGTGGCCCACGAGCGCCTCCATGTCCTGGAGGATGGCGGGGAGTTCGCCGATCACCCCGGTCAGCCCGTCATCGCGGTGCTCGGGGCTGCCGCCGAGTACCAGCACGTCCCGGTTGACCTGCATCGTCCGCCCCGAGTAGCGCTCGACCATCACCTGCTGGAAGTTGGCATCCAACAGCTGAACGGTCGTGGTGCGGTCACCGCCATCGATCCGGAACCGGCGGTTGAACTCGGAGGACTCCACCTGATCGCCTCCGCGGCTGAGTCCGAGCTTGCCGAGGACCGATTCCGAGCGGAGGGTGACGTAGGTCGGGAAGGTGAACGGCATCCGCACGATGCCGACCATCTGGGTCTGCTCCTGGTAGGTCCGGTTCTTCCGTTGGTTCCTCGCGCCCTTCGGGCCGCTGGCGGTGCGCTTCCTGCCCTGCTTCTCGCTGACCCACTGGAACAGGGCCACCCGGCAGGGGGTGTCGGTGCCGTTGATAGCCAGCGTGATCGGACCACCGACGCCGTGGCGCATCCCGAAGCGCCGGTCACCCTTCGGCGTCGCGACCGTCTGACCGGCGAGTGACTTCACGGAGTACCCACACGGCTGGTTGGTGCGCGCCCACCCGGGGTAGCGGGCGACCAGCCGTTGCAGGGAGGCCTCCCGCGCCTGCTTCTGGCGTCTCTTGTACAACCCGTAGGCGACGACACCGCCGATGGTGAATGCCACGAGCAACCCCGGCACCGCCCAGGACATCGGCCCCCCGATCGCGGCGAGCCCGGTCACGGCGATGGTGTCCCCGGCCGTGCTGATCTGATGCAGCAGCGTGAGATGCATGTGCCCCTCCCCATGTGTCGCGACGACACGCGCCGACGCCCCCGGAACGCGGGTGTACGCTAGCGGACGGCGCGCGCCCGGCTGCGGCCGTGATCCCGCGCCGGCTCCCGCTCGATCCCTCACTCGCAACCCGGAGACCTCATGGCCCGCATCGACGACCTCACGGACAAGGTGGACTCGCGCTTCCACCTCGTGCACCTCGCCGCCAAGCGTGCCCGGGAGATCAACGGCTACTACGCGCAGCTCGGTGAGGGCCTCGGCGCGTTCGTGCCGCCGCTGCTGACCACCGACTCCAACAAGCCGCTGTCGGTCGCCCTCGAGGAGATCGCCCAGCGCAAGGTCGAGGGCGTCTTCCCGAGCGAGACCGGAGCTGCCGCGGACCCGTTGTCGTTCATCGAGGGCGGCGACGAGCCGGCCTGATCCGGTGGCTGACCCCGACCGTCCCGAGCCGCCACGAGGCCCGCTCGCGGGCGTTCGTGTCCTGCTCGGGGTCTCGGGTGGCATCGGGGCCTACAAGGCGGTGCTGCTCGCCCGGTTGCTGGTCGCGGCCGGGGCCGAGGTCGATCCGGTCCTGACCAGCGGGGCGCAACGGTTCGTCGGCGCGGCCACCTTCGAGGGCATCACCCGTCGCACCGTCCGCGCGGACGTCTGGGAGGACATCGCCGCCGACACCCACGTCGCGGCCGGGCGGGCCGCGCAACTCGCGATCGTCTACCCGGCGACGGCCCACACGCTGGCCAAGCTCGCCGGTGGCCTGGCCGACGACCTGCTCAGCACCACGTTGTTGGCGGCGACCTGCCCGTTGGTGGTGGCGCCGGCCATGCACACCGAGATGTGGCAGCACCCGGCCACCCGGCACAACGCGGAGGTGCTGACCGGTCGGGGGGTGCATCTGCTGGGCCCGTCCGACGGGATGCTGATGGGCGGCGACACCGGTCCGGGACGGTTGGTGGATCCGGAAGCGGCCCTGGCGCTGCTCCTGCGCCTCCATGGCGGCCGCGAGCGACACGACGACCTCGCAGGTCGTCGCGTCCTGGTCACGGCCGCCGGGACGCGGGAACCGATCGACCCCGTGCGCTTCCTCGGCAACCGCTCGTCGGGGAAGATGGGCTTCGCGATCGCTGCCGCCGCAGCCCAACGGGGCGCCACGGTCGAACTGGTGACCGGGCCGAGCTCGTTGGCGACACCTCCGGGTGTGCGCCGGACCGACATCACCACGGCGCTCGAGATGCGTGCGGCGGTGCTCGCCTCGGTCGACGCCGCTTCCGACCTCGATGTGGTGATCAAGGCGGCCGCGGTCGCGGACTTCCGGCCCGGATCGGCCTCGGGGTCGAAGATCAAGAAGGACGCCGGCGTCCCGACCATCGAGTTGGTCGCCAATCCCGACATCCTCGCCGAGCTGGGGGCACGACCGCGTGATGCGGCCCGACCGCTGCTCGTCGGGTTCGCCGCGGAGACCGACGACGTCGAGGCCAACGGCCGCGACAAGCTCCGGCGCAAGGGCGCCGATCTGCTGGTCGTCAACGACGTGAGCGGTGCCGACGCGGGGTTCGACGTCGATACCAACCGGGTCGTGATCCTCGGTCGCGACGGCGAGCGCACGGAGGTGGCGTTGACCTCCAAGAGCGAGGTCGCCCACCGCATCCTCGATCTGGTCGTCGCACGGTTGTCCCCGCCCGACTGAGCGCGCCGGAACCGCCCGCTGCGGGGGCGTGCGGGTGCGCGCGGTTCCCACGGCGAGCCCCGAGGGGATGGAAGCGGACCGCCCGCTCGCTAGGCTCCGGAGGTGCGCGCGTTCGTCGTGCACGCTTGCCCCTGTCACCGTCCCGGAGTCACCCGTGCCTCGCAGCCTCTTCACCTCGGAGTCCGTCACCGAGGGCCATCCCGACAAGATGGCCGATCAGATCTCGGACGCGATCCTCGACGCGATCCTGACCGACGACCCGCTCGGACGCGTGGCCTGCGAGACCCTGATCACCACGGGCCAGGTGATCGTCGCCGGTGAGATCTCCACCAAGACCTACATCGACATCCCGCGCATCGTGCGGGACACGATCCTGTCGATCGGCTACGACTCGCACGACGTCGGCTTCGACGGCAACACCTGCGGGGTGTCGGTCGCCATCGACGAGCAGTCGGCCGACATCGCCCAGGGCGTCGACTCGGCCTACGACAACGACGACGCCGATCCCTACATGCTCCAGGGTGCCGGCGACCAGGGGATGATGTTCGGATACGCCACCGACGAGACCCCGTCGATGATGCCGCTGCCGATCTTCCTCGCCCACCGGCTCGCCGAGCGTCTCACCGAGGTCCGCAAGACCGGCGAGATCCCCTACCTGCGTCCCGACGGCAAGACCCAGGTCACCGTGGTCTACGAGGACGGGGTGCCGAAGGGGATCGACTCGGTCGTGCTCTCCACCCAGCACCGGGCGGAGATCGACCTCGAGACCTTCCTGCGTCCGGATGTCGAGGATCAGGTCATCCGCCCGCTGCTCCCGGAGGGCTTCGACACCGACGGGTTGAAGATCTTCGTCAACCCGACGGGACGGTTCGAGCTGGGCGGTCCCGTGGCCGACGCCGGTCTGACGGGCCGCAAGACCATCGTCGACACCTACGGCGGCATGGCGCGTCACGGTGGCGGGGCGTTCTCCGGCAAGGACCCCTCGAAGGTCGACCGTTCGGCGGCCTACGCCACCCGGTGGGTCGCGAAGAACATCGTCGCCGCCGGGCTCGCCAGGAAGTGCGAACTGCAGGTCGCCTACGCCATCGGCGTCGCGACCCCGGTCAGCCTCAACCTCGAGTGCTTCGGTACCGAGCAGGCCGACCCGGAGAAGATCCTGGCGGGTGTGCGTGACGTGTTCGACCTGCGTCCGGGCGCCATCGTGCACGCGCTGGATCTGCTCAAGCCCGGCTACCGCGTCACGGCCGCCTACGGCGCGTTCGGCCGTGAGGGCGAGCGGTTCACCTGGGAGCGCACGGACCGGGCCGACGCCCTGCGCGCGGCCGTCGGCGCCTGACCCTGCCCGGCCCGCGGTCGGCGGAACCGGTGACGGACACGGCGGACGCGGCAGACACGGCGCGACGCATCGCGCAGGTCGTGGTCGAGGTCGAGCCCCTGCACCTCGACCGGCCGTTCGACTACCTCGTGCCCGAGGACCTCGAGGTGGTCGCCGGCCAGCGCGTGCAGGTCAACTTCGGCGGGCGTCGCGTGCGGGGGCTCGTGGTGGCGGTCACGGACGTCTCCGAGGTGCCGGCCGCGCGGCTGCGGCCCGTGGCCAAGGTGCTGGGCGAGCACGTGTGGGTCCGACCCGACGAACTCGAGGTCCTGCGCTGGGCGGCGGGACGGTTCGGGGCGCCGTTGGCCGACGTGGTGCGCCATGCCCTGCCGTCGAGGACCATCGACGTCGAGCGGCGTGCCGCCGAGGCCGGCTGGTTCCCGCCGGGGACCGAACGTCGGCCGTCCTCCGACCCGGCCCCCGACCCCCGTCAGTTGGCGGCGGACTGGCAGGTCTACGGCGCCAGCGGGACGGCGCTGTTGGACGCGGCGCGGGGTGGCGCCGGGTCGTTCGTGTGGCGCCCCCTGCCGGGCGAGGACCTGGGCGCCCGGTTGGCGGAACTCACCCAGGTGACCCTGGCGGGGGACCGCGACGTGCTCGTGATCGTCCCCGACCCGGCCTCGCCCGCCGCCGATGCGGTGGTCCGGGCCGCGGGCGACCTCGCCGTCGATCTGCGTGGGGGCCCCTCGCCCCGCGTGAGCTACAAGCGGTGGCTCGAAGCACGGTGCGGCGCCGCCCGTGTCGTGGTGGGGGAGCGCGGAGCGGTGTTCACGCCGCTCGAGCGGCTCGGCCTGGCCGTCGTGCTGGACGAGGCGAACCCGGCGCTGAAGGAACGGCGCAGTCCACGCCACCACGCCCGCGACGTCGTGCTCGAACGGGCCCGCCGGGCCGGCGGTGCGGGCGTGGTCGTCGGCACCGTGCCCTCGGCCGTCGCCTGGCGGCTGCTGCGCGAACGTCGGGTCACCGCCGTGGTGCCCTCACGCGAGGCCGAACGGCGCGCCCGCCCGCGCGTGCAGGTCGTGACCGGCCAGGACCAGCCCAAGGCGCGGCTGCTGCGCGAATCGGTCGCGGCGCTGCGTGCCGCGACCGAGGCCGGGAACTACGGGGTGCTGCTCGCCGCCCGCCGGGGGGAGGGCCGCGCCGTGGTGTGCCGCCGCTGCGGCGAACGCCGGTCGTGTCCGACCTGCGCGTCGTCCCTCGGGGTCCCCGAAGGACGTGCGGCCCTGTTCTGCGAGGGCTGCGGCTGGTCGGTGCGGCGCGTGCCCGCGTGCCGGGTCTGCGGGCAGCACGAGGTGGTGCCACTGGCGGCCGGGGCGGTGCGGCTCGGCAGCGAGCTGCAGCGGACCTTCGAGGTCCCCGTCGCGGTGCTGGAGGGCTACGGACAGACGGCCCCGCCACCACCGGCGGTGCTGGTGATGACGCGCGGGTCGGTGCTGGACGCGCCGCCGGGGACCGTCGACGCGGTGGTGCTCGCCGACCTCGACGGCTCGCTGCGGCGCCCGACGCTCGACGCCGCGGAGGACACCCTGCGCCTGGCGTGCACCCTGGCGGGATGGACCGTCCACGGACGTCGGGACCCGCAGGCCTCGCGCGTGGTGGTCCAGACCCGCGAACCCGAACACCACGCGGTCGCGGCCCTCGCGGCGTGGGATCCGGGCGGCTTCTGGCGGACCGAGGTGGGGATCCGCGCCCCGTTGCGTTTCCCCCCGCTCGCGCACGCGATGCGCATCGAGGTGGGCCCGGGCGGGGACGGGGACGTCACCGCACTGCTCCGCGGGTCGCTCGCCGAGGGCGACGAACTGCTCGGTCCGCTGCCGGTCGAGGGCCGGTCGGGCTACCTGCTCAAGTCCGGCGACCGGGACGCGACGCTGGCCGCGCTGCGGCCCCTGCGCGAGACCTGGAGCAAGGCCGGCGTCGAGGTCCGGGTGGACGTCGACCCGGTCGATGCCCTGTGACGGCGGCCGGGTGCGCGGTGTCGGTTCCCGTGGCTGGTCACGGGTTCTGGCCGGGCAGGGTCCGGGCGGGGGGTGGCGGCCGTGCGGCCGTGACGCCTTCCGTGGCTGACCACGGGTTCTGTCGGGCGAGGACGATCGCGGGAGCGCGTACCCTGGCGCGGTCACGACGTGAGGAGTGCCCTGTGAGCAAGCTCGAGATCCGGATCTTCGGCGATCCGGTCCTCCGTCAACGCGCCCACGAGGTCGAGGACTTCGACGGACGCCTGGCGACCCTCGCGGGCAACATGTTCGACACGATGCGGGCGGCCGAGGGCGTGGGCCTGGCCGCCAACCAGGTCGGTGTGCTCAAGCGGCTGTTCACCTGGGAGCTCGAGCGCGAGGCCGACGACGGCACCGTCGAGGCGATGGGCAGCGCCGTGGTCAACCCGGTGCTGCTCGACAGCTCCGAGGACATCCAGGACGGCGACGAGGGCTGCCTGTCGTTCCCCGGGCTGTTCTACCCCGTCGATCGCCCACTGCGGGTCGAGGTCGGCTACCAGGACCTCGGCGGCGACGACCACACCGTGCAGCTCGAGGGCTTCCTGGCCCGGATCTGGCTGCACGAGATGGACCACCTCAACGGGATCCTGTTCATCGACCACCTCGCCAAGCACGACAAGGTCGAAGCCCTCAAGCGGATGCGCGAGTACCGGACCGAACAGGGCATCGAGGACGCGAGGATCAAGCCGGGTGGGCTGCTGCTCGGCCGCAGCTCCGACCGACAGCTCTGACCTACAGCTCTGGGCCGGTGCGGCTACCTTCGGGGGTCGCGTCATCGCCGTCCACCCCGCCAGGATCCCACGTTGCGCATCGCCTTTCTCGGTACTCCTGAGGTCGCCGTCCCGGCCCTGCAGACGCTGCTGGCCGCCGACGACGTCGAGGTGGCCGTGGTGATCACCAACCCGGACCGTGCCAAGGGACGCAGCAAGCGGCCGGTCCCACCGCCCGTCAAGGTGGCAGCGGAAGCCGCCGGCGTCCCGGTGTGGCAGCCGACCAAGCCGCGCGAGGTGCGTGACGAGCTGCGCGACCTCGACGTCGACGCGTGCGCCGTGGTGGCCTACGGCGCGCTGCTCCCGCAGGACGTGCTGGACGTGGGTGGCCGGGGGTTCGTCAACCTGCACTTCTCGTTGCTGCCGAGGTGGCGTGGTGCGGCGCCGGTGCAGCACGCCCTGCGTGCGGGGGACACCGAGACCGGCGTGACCACCTTCGTGCTCGAGCGGGGGATGGACACCGGCCCGGTGCTGAAGACCGTCCGGGTGCCGATCGACCCCGCCGAGAGTGCGGGCGAACTCCTCGAGCGCCTGGCCGTGATCGGTGCGCCCGTGCTGCTCGACGCGCTCCGGGCGTTGGTGGCGGGCGCGAGCCCGGTCCCCCAGACCGATCAGGGCGTGAGCCTCGCGCCGAAGATCGAGCCCGACGACGTCGTCATCGACTTCGACGCGCCGTGCCGCTCGGTCATCGATCTGGTCCGCAGCGCGGACCCCGCCCCCGGAGCGCACACCCGGTTCCGGGACAAGCGGCTGAAGGTCTTCCGCGCGAGCCCGGCCGAGCCGTCGACCGACGCACCCGACGCACCCGAGGCGTCCCCGGCCGAACCGGCGCCGGGCACGGTCGTCGAGACCCGCAGGGACGGGGTCGTGGTCGCCTGCGCGGACGGCGCCATCCGGTTGGACGTCGTGCAACCGGAGGGCAAGCCGCGCATGGACGGCGCCGCGTTCGCCAACGGCTACCGACCCGAGCCCGGCGAACGGCTCGGGGGCCGCTCGTGAGCGCCGACGAGGGACTGGCGGCCCGCCGGGCGGCGCTGGTGGCCCTGAAGGCGGTCGACGAGGAGGGGGCGTGGTCCAACACCGCCATCCCGGCGGCGGTCTCGGAGCTGCCCGAGGTGCGCGACCGCGCCTTCGCCTCGCACCTGGCGTACGACACGTTGCGTTGGAGCGGGACGCTCGACTGGGCGCTCGGACACGCCCTGTCGCGCCCGCTCGACGACGTCGAGCCGGCCCTGCAACGGGTCCTGCGCCTGGGTGCGCTGCAGCTGTTGCGCACCGGGGTCCCGGCCCGCGCCGCGGTCGCCACCTCCGTGGCGCTGGCCAAGGAACAGGTCCCCGGCAAGCGGGCCCAGGGGGCGGGCGGGTTCGTCAACGGCGTCCTGCGCGGCCTGTCACGCACCGTCGACACGCTCCCATGGCCGGACACCACCGACGCCCCGGTCGCCTCCCTGCGTTTGACGACGGCGCACCCGTCCTGGGTGGTGCTGGAGTTGCTGGAGCGCTACGGCCGCGAGCGGGCCGAGGAGATCCTGTGGGCCGACAACGAGCCACCCGGTCTCACCCTGCGCGCGACCGGTGATCGTGACGCGCTGCTCGCCGAGCTCCGGGCCGCGGGGCTGGAGGTCGAACCCGGCGCGGTCGCCGACGCGGTCCGCGCACCCGGGGTCGACCCACGCGAACTCGCGGCGGTGAACGAGGGCCGCGCCGTCCCGCAGGACGAGGCCTCGATGCGGGTCGTGCTCGCGACCGGCGCCGGGCCGGGCGACGACGTTCTCGACCTGTGCGCGGGGCCGGGGGGCAAGTCGACCCATCTCGCCACCCTCGTCGGCCCGGAGGGCTCGGTGACCGCCGTCGAGTTGCACCCGCACCGCGCCGAGATGGTGCGCCGATCGGCCGCGCGACAGCAGGTCCCGGTCGAGGTGCACGTCGGGGATGCGCTCGCGCCCCCGCTGGCGGACGAGGCGAGGTTCGACGTGGTGCTGCTCGACGCGCCGTGCACCGGGCTCGGCACGGGTCGGCGCCGCCCCGAGGTCCGGTGGCGTCGCCAGCCCGAGGACGCCGCCGCCCTGGCCGATCTGCAGAACCGGCTGCTCCTCGCGGCGGCCGAGCGCGTCGCGGTCGGCGGGAGCCTGACCTACTCGGCGTGCACCTGGACCGCGGTCGAGACCGTCGAGGTGGCCGACGGGTTCGAATCCGGTCCGCTCGGGCCGGACTTCGAACGCCGGGAGCGGGTCCAGCTGCTGCCCGACGTCGACGACACCGATGGCATGTTCATCACGGGCTGGACGCGCACGGCCTAGGACGTGCCGTCCACCGCCGCTGACTAGTGTTCGCCGCTGGCGACGATCGAATGAGGACCCCTGGTGTACGAGTTCCGCGTGGCCCCATCGATCCTCGCTGCCGATTTCGCCCGGCTCGGCGCCGAGGTGGATGACGTGGCGCCGGCGGTCCCGGTCGTCCACGTCGATGTCATGGACGGTCACTACGTACCCAACATCACGCTGGGCCCCCCCGTGGTCGCATCGCTGCGCGGGGCGACCGACCGTCAGCTCGACTGTCACCTGATGGTCACCGATCCGGGCACCTACGCCCCGATCCTGCTGGGTCTCGGGGTGGATTCGGTGACCTTCCATCCCGAGGTCGAGGACGAACCGCTCGCGCTCGTCCACCGGCTGCACGAACTCGGTGGCGAGGTCGGCGTCGCGCTCAAGCCCGCGTTCCCCCTGGAGATGATCGAGGAGTTGCTCCCGCACCTCGACATGGTGCTGGTGATGACGGTCGAACCGGGCTTCGGTGGGCAGGCGTTCATGCCCGAGACCGTCCCGAAGATCGCCGCGGCCGCCCGCTGGCGCCAGGCCAACGACGCGGACTACCGCATCCAGGTCGACGGCGGGATCGCGCTCGACACCATCGAGGCCGCCGCTGCCGCCGGTGCCGACACCTTCGTGGCCGGTTCCTCGGTGTTCGGGGCCGACGACCGGGTCGCGGCCGTCCGCGCCCTGCTGGCGCGGGCCCGGATGGCCGCTCCCGGCGGCGCCCCGGGCGAGCGTTCGTGACCCGCGTACTGATCGCCGACGACGACGAGGACATCCGCGCCTTCCTCGACATCACCCTCGGCCTGGCAGGGTTCGAGGTGTTCCAGGCCCGCGACGGCGTCGAGGCGCTGGAACTGGTCCACGCCCACACCCCCGACGTCGTCGTGCTCGACGTGATGATGCCGCGGATGGACGGCCTCGAGACCCTGCGGCGGCTGCGTCACGACGCGCGCACCAGCCACATCCCGGTGCTGTTGCTGACCGCGAAGGTGCAGCGCCAGGACGCGATCGACGGGCTCGACAGTGGGGCGGACGACTACATCACCAAACCCTTCGACGCCGAGGAGTTCCTCGCCCGTATCCGCTCGGCGCTGCGCCGTGCGGAGCAGCAGCGCACCCGCAACCCGCTGACGGGACTGCCGGGTAACGAGAGCATCCTCAACGACCTGTCCCAACGCATCAGCCAGAACGACCCGTTCGCCCTGCTGTACGTCGATCTCGACCAGTTCAAGCCGTTCAACGACCACTACGGCTTCCTCCGGGGCGACGAGGCCCTGCGCGCGCTCGCCGACCTGCTGCGCCAGGTGCAGGGCGAGCTGGACGATCCCTCGGCGTTCGTCGGGCACGTCGGCGGGGACGATTTCGTGGTCATCCTCGATCCGGACCTGGCCGAGCCGCTGGCCGCCACGATCTGCGACCGGTTCGACGATCTCGCCCCGACGTTCTACGACGAGGACGATGCCCGCGCGGGGTCGATCGAGGTGGCGGATCGCCGCGGCGTCGCCCAGCGCTACGGGCTGCTCTCGCTGTCGATCGGCATCGCCAGTTCGAGCCTGCGCGATTTCGCCCACCAGGGCGAGGCGGTCGCGGCCGCCACGGAGATGAAGCGCTACGCGAAGTCCCGCAGCCAGGGCGGTTCGAACTACGCGTTCGATCGTCGGACCGAGGACGAGGACGGTGTCGAGATCGAGGTCGAGCTCCCGTAGTTCGCGGGGCCCGTGGGCCGCAAGGGAGGGGCTGAGCGGCGCGGGTAGGCTGGAGAGCCGTCCACCGCCGAGGATCCCGTGATCGCGCCCGTCGAGCGTCATGCCCTGGTGCGAGCCGTCGCGCTCGCCCAGCAGGCCGTGGTGCGCGCGAGCCCCAACCCCGGGGTCGGCTGCGTGATCACCCGCGACGGACGGGTCGTGGGCGAAGGCGCCACGCACCCGCCGGGTGGACCCCACGCCGAGGTGGTCGCGTTGCGTTCGGCCGGGGACCGCGCGCAGGGTGGCACCGCTCACGTGAGCCTCGAACCCTGCGCCCACCACGGGCGGACCCCGCCGTGCGTCGACGCGCTCGTCGACGCCGAGGTGGCACGGGTGGTGATCGCCCATCCGGATCCCAACCCGGTGGCCGCCGGCGGGATGGCGCGGCTGCGCGCCGCAGGCATCGAGGTGATCGGACCGTTGGCCGCGACCGATCCGATCCGTCTGGCGGTGGCGGCCCAGCTGGAGGGGTTCCTCAGCCTGGCCACCCGGGGGCGCCCCCACGTGACCCTCAAGCTCGCCCAGACCGCTGACGGGGCCCTGGTGGCGCCGGACGGGCAACGCTGGCTGACGGGACCCGCCGCCCGTGCCTCGGTCCACCGGTGGCGCGCCGCTCGTGATGCGGTGCTGGTCGGTTCGGGCACCGTGGTCGCCGACGATCCGTCGCTCGACGCCCGGGAGGTCGTGGTGGTCCGCCAGCCCCGGCCGGTGGTGTTCGACGCACGGCTGCGCACCACGCCGGCGCACCGCGTCGCCCGGGCGGGGGCGTTGGTCATCACCACCTCGCGGGCCCCGGTGGACCGGGCCGGGGCCCTGCGCGCCGCCGGTGTCGAGGTCGTGGCGGTGGGCGCCGGCGAGGGCGGCGGCGTCGCGCTCGACGAGGCGTTCGCCGCGCTCGGCCGGGCCGGCATCGCGAGCGTGTTCGCCGAGCCGGGGGCATCGCTCGCGGCCGCCCTGGTGGCCGGCGGCCTCGTCGACCGGCTGGTCCTGCACGTCGCGGCTCACCTTGGCGACGGACAGCCGCGACGCGCCGTACCGTCCCCACCCGGAGGCGCCTGGCGCACCGAACGTTCGGGTGGCGCCGGACGTGACGCGGTGCTCCATCTCGTGCCGGTACCGGGGCCCGCGACCACCGAGGTCTCGGAACCGACCAGCGCCACGGCCGCCAACCGTCCCGTCGAGGAGCACGCCTGATGTTCACCGGTATCGTCGAGGAACTCGGTTCCATCGCCCGGATCGAGCGGTACGACGCGCACGCCCGGCTCCACATCGCGTGCGACTCGGTCGTGCAGGACGCCGCTGTCGGCGATTCGATCAGCGTGGACGGTTGCTGCCTGACCGTGACCTCGCTGCCCGGGGACGGGTTCACCGCCGACCTGATGGCCGAGACGTTGCGTGCGACGGCGCTGGGTGAGCTGGCCGAGGGCTCGCCCGTCAACCTGGAGCGGGCCATGCGCGCCGACACCCGGTTCGGCGGGCACATGGTCCAGGGCCACGTCGACGCCGTCGGTGAGGTCGTGGGACGCGAAGAGCTCCCCGGCACCGTGTTCGTGTCGATCCGCGCCCCCGGGGAGGTGGCCCGCTACCTCGTGCCGAAGGGCTCGGTCACGATCTCGGGCACCTCCCTGACCGTCGTGGACGTCGCCGACGACGGGGTGTTCCGGGTCGGGTTGATCCCCCACACCCTGACGGTCACCAGCTTCGGCGCCCTCGAGGTCGGTGACACCGTCAACCTCGAGGTCGACGTGGTCGCCAAGTACGTCGAGCGCCTGCTGCAGGCCGGCACCGACACCCCCTACACCCAGCTGTCCGACCACCCTGTCGAGGAACACTCGTGAGCACCTTCGCCTCCATCGAGGACGCCATCGCCGTCATCCGCGACGGCGGGATGGTCGTGGTCGTCGACGACGAGGACCGCGAGAACGAGGGCGACCTCGTCATGGCGGCGGATGCCGCCACCCCGGAGTCGCTCGCGTTCATCGTC
The DNA here is from genome assembly GCA_003558435.1 of Nitriliruptoraceae bacterium. Taxonomy (GTDB): domain Bacteria; phylum Actinomycetota; class Nitriliruptoria; order Nitriliruptorales; family Nitriliruptoraceae; genus PWLR01. Next base: position 26,364 of record PWLR01000106.1, read on the forward strand.
AACCACAGCTCGGGGGTGATCTGCGTACCGATGCTCGGTGAGGACCTCGTGCGCCTCGACGTGCCGATGATGGTGGCGCGCAACCAGGACCCGAAGGGCACCGCCTACACGGTCTCGGTCGATGCGGCCGACGCGACCGCGACCGGCATCTCCGCAGCCGATCGCGCGGCGACCTGCCGGGTGCTGGCCGACCCGGGATCCAGCCCCGGATCGTTGACCCGTCCCGGTCACATCTTCCCGTTGCGCTACCACCCGGGTGGGGTGCTGCGGCGGCCCGGGCACACGGAGGCCTCGGTCGACCTGGCCCGTTTGGCCGGTCGGCGCCCCGCCGGGGTGATCTGCGAGGTCGTCAACCCCGACGGCACCATGGCCCGGGTCCCGGACCTCGAGGCCTTCTGCGCCGAACACGACCTGCTGCTGGTCACCATCGCGGACCTGGTCGCCTACCGCCGTGACCGCGAGTCGATGGTCGAGCGCATCGCCACCGCCAAGTTGCCGACGCCCTACGGCGACTGGACCATGATGGGCTACCGCTCCTCGGCCGACGGCGCCGAGTCGATGGCCCTGCTCTTCGGCGACCCGGAAGGCCAGCCCGATGTCCTGGTCCGGATGCACTCCGAGTGCCTGACCGGTGACGTCTTCCGGTCGCTGCGGTGTGACTGCGGCGCCCAGCTCGACCTCGCGATGGCGCGCATCGCCGAGGAGGGGCAGGGCGTGATCGTCTACCTGCGCGGCCACGAGGGACGCGGGATCGGGCTGCTGCACAAGCTCCAGGCCTACGAACTGCAGGACGCCGGCGCGGACACCGTCGATGCGAACCTCGCGCTCGGGCTCCCGGCCGACGCCCGCGACTACGGCACCGGGGCGCTGATCCTGTCGGACCTGGGGCTGACGACCCTGCGACTGTTGACCAACAACCCGGACAAGCGCGCCGCGCTCGGCGGGTTCGGGCTGTCGATCGTCGAGAAGGTCCCAGTGGAGGTCAAGCCCAACGCCTCCAACGCGTTCTACCTGCGCACCAAGGCCGAGCGGATGGGCCACGAGCTCACCGACGACCCGCTCCCGGTCTCGACCGGGGTCGGCGACATCGCCAAGCAGGTCGCCGTGGCGCCCACCGCGGTGTTCCGCCCGGACCCCGGGTTCGCCATGCCCCGGCCGCAGGACGACGACGATGACGCGTCGGACGCCGTGCGTGCGAGCGCGGATGGCGGCGGGCATCATGACCCCGACCGCGCCGATGACCCCGTGGCCGCGCAGGCCGCCGGTGCCAACCAGAGGAACCGTTCGTGAGCGACATCCAGATCCACCACGGTGCACCGGACGCCTCCGGGCTGCGCGTGGCCGTGGTCGCCGCCCGATTCAACGAAGCGATCGTCGAGCGTCTGGTCGATGGCGCCACCGGGGCGTTGCTGCGTCACGGCGCGGCGCCCGCCGATGTCCAGGTCGCGTGGGCGCCCGGGGCGTTCGAGTTGCCCGTGGTGCTCCGGAAGCTCGCGAGCGGGGGCGAGGTCGACGCGCTGGTGGCCCTCGGGTGCGTCGTGCGCGGCGAGACCCCCCACTTCGACTACGTCGCCGGCCAGGCCGCCTCGGGTTCCGAGGCGATCGCCCGCGAGTACGGGATCCCGGTCGCCTTCGGGGTGTTGACCGTCGACACCTGGGACCAGGCCGTCCAGCGGGCGGGGGGCAAGCTCGGCAACAAGGGCGCGGAGGCGGCGCTCGCCGCCGTCGAGACCGCCAACCTGCTACGGAGCCTGTGACCCTGGACGTGCCCGTCGCCGACGACGCCACCCCGGAGCCCAACGCTCCGGGGGCCCGCCGGCGCGCGATCGCGGAGGAGCAGGCCCACCTCGACCACATCCACGACCGTGTCGAACAGTTGCGCCGCACCGCCTCCGCCCGGGTCACCGAAGCGGCGGCCGACCGCTCCGGCTCGACCTTCCAGGCCCGGTTCGAGCGCGACGTCACCGCCCACCACCACGCCACCAGGCAGGCCCGCTACACCTTCGGTGACGTCGAGTCGCTCGCCTTCGGCCGGCTCGACCTGCGCGACGGCGACCGCATGCACGTCGGTCGGGTCTCGGTGGTCGACGACCAGGGCGACGTGGTGCTCGTCGACTGGCGGGCCCCCGCCGCCGCGGCGTTCTACCAGGCGACCGCGGCGCGACCCGACGGCGTCGCCCGGCGTCGCACGCTGGTGACCCGCGGTCGGACCGTCAAGGACCTCGACGACGAGGTGTTGGACCCCGACGCCGCCGACGCGTTGGGCCTGACGGCGGTGACCGGTCAGGGCGCGCTGCTCGCGGCGCTGTCACGCGCACGCACCGGCGCGATGCGCGACATCGTCTCCACGATCCAGTCGGACCAGGATGCGATCATCCGCTCGCCGGCCACGGGAACGCTGGTGGTCACCGGCGGGCCGGGTACCGGCAAGACGGTCGTCGCGCTGCACCGGGTGGCGTTCCTGCTCTACCGCGACCGCGACCGGTTCGAGGGCCGCGGGGTGCTGGTGATCGGCCCGAGCGACGCCTTCACGGAGTACACCGCCCGGGTGCTGCCCGCGCTCGGTGAGGACCGTGCGGTGCAGCGACCCCTGGCGGCGCTCGCACCGAAGGGCACCGAGGTGAGCGGCTGGGACGAACTGGAGGTCGCCCGCGTCAAGGGCGACCTCGCCATGATCGAGGTGTGTCAGCGCGCGCTCGGTGCGGTGCTCCCGCCGATCCCACCCGACACCCGGGTGTCGTTCGAGGGCACGACGGTCACCGTGCCTCCCGCCGAGGTGGAGCGGGTGCGCGAACGTCAGCTCGGGCGGGTGCGCGCCGATACCAACGGGGCCAGCTACCACCAGCGCACCGAGGCGGCGGACCAGGCCCTGCGTTCGGTGCTCTGGAAGGTGTGGGCATCGGCCCACCGCTCGTCGGGCGGTCGTGTGCCCGACGCGCGTGAGGGGTCGGGCTTCGACGCCGCCCTCGATCGCTCGCCGCAGGTGCGGATGCTGCGCCGCTGCTACTGGCCCGAGCTGAGCGCGACCGGGGTGTTGAGCGAACTGGCGACCGGCGGGGTCGACCTACCCGCCCTGCTCGGCTCGATCGTCCCGCCGGAGGACGTGCAGCGCCTGGTCGACGCCTGGGCGGCCGCCACGGGGTGGACGATCGACGACATGGGCCTGCTGGACGAGTTGGCCGCGCTGCTCGGACCGTCACCCGGTCGCGGCGCCAAGCGCGAAGCCAAGGACGACGGTGGCCTGCGGGTCAGCTCTGACGCGTGGAACATCGAGATCGAGCCCGTCGACGTCGAGGCCGACGACTACCGCGACTTCGCCCACGTGGTGGTCGACGAGGCGCAGGACCTCACCCCGATGCAGTGGCGTGCCGTCGCACGGCGCGGTCCGTACGCCTCGTGGACGGTGGTGGGCGACCTGGCGCAGCGCAGCCGGGTGGCCGATCCCGCCACCTGGGAGGACATCGCCAGGCTCATCGGTCGACGCGAGGTCGCGGTGCGCAGCCTCACGGTCAACTACCGGACCCCGGCGGAGATCGCCGAGGTCGCCCGCGAGGTGCTGATCGCGGCCGGTCACGACCCGGCGAGCGCCCCACAAGCGGTCCGGGGGACCGGCACCTCGCCCGCACTGGTGACCTCGGAGGACCTGCCGGGGACGGTCGGCGCCCTGATCGAGCAGTTGACCGCGACCCAGGACGGCACCGTCGCGGTGATCGCGCCCGAGGACCACCTGGTGTCCCTGCGATCGGCGGTCGCGACGCTCCCGGTCGAGGTCGCCGAACGGGTCCGGGTCCACGAGCCCCGCACCGTCAAGGGCCTGGAGTTCGACGACGTGTTGGTGGTCGCGCCCGAACAGATCGTGGGCGGGTCCGCCGTGGGGACCCACCAGCTCTACGTCGCGGTCACCCGTGCGACCCGGTCGTTGCACGTGGTCGCCGGGGAGGGTGCACGGTTCCCCGGCCGCGAGCGCCTGACCGCCACCGAACGCGCCGTGATCGGTGGCGGGCCGTGACCCATCGCGGGGTCGAGCGGATGTGCTTCAGAGGCGGCAGGCCAGGATGTCGGTGACCAGGATGCCCCGCGCGCCCAGTTCCCACAGTTCGTCCATGACCCGGTTGGTCTGCTTCTGCTCGACCATCGCCCGGACCGCCACCCAGTTCTGGTCCTGCAGCGGGCTGATGGTCGGCGACTCGATGCCCGGGGTGATGGCGCAGGCGGCCTCGATGGTCTCCACCCGGCAGTCGTAGTCCATGATGACGAACTGACGGGCGATGATCACGCCCGTCAGCCGACGCATCAGCTGCTCGATCCGGGCGTCGGGTTCCGCACCCTCCCGGCGCACGAGCACCGCTTCGGACTGCAGGATCGGCTCCCCGACGATCTCCAGCCCGGCCTGGCGCAGGGTCGTGCCGGTCGAGACGACGTCGGCGACGATGTCGGCGACACCCAGCCGGACCGCGGTCTCGACCGCACCGTCGAGGTGGATCAGCTCGGCCTCGATACCGCGTCGCGCGAGGTCCTGCGCCACGAGGCCCTCGTAGGAGGTCGCGATGCGCTTGCCGGCGAAGTCGGCCACCTCGACGGCCGTGCCCGGAACCGCGGCGTAGCGGAAGGTCGAGCCACCGAAGCCGAGCGCGAGGATCTCCTCGGCCGGGCCGTCGCCGTCGAGCAGCAGGTCACGACCGGTGATGCCGACCTCGAGCTGGCCGGCGCCGACGTAGGTCGCGATGTCGCGCGGACGCAGGAAGAAGAACTCGGTGTCGTTGTCGGGGTCGGCGAGCACCAGCTCGCGGTGGTCGCGGCGTTGGCGGTAGCCGGCCTCCTTGAGCATCTCGGTGGCGGCGGCGGACAGCGAGCCCTTGTTGGGCACGGCGACGCGGAGCATGGCAGACCTCAGGGGAGGAGGGCGGGAGAGATGAGGGGAGGGCGGGAGAGATGAGGGGAGGGCGGGAGAG